>CANJCM010000005.1 GCA_947472765.1 Opitutia bacterium | reverse complement strand
TCGGGCGCGGCAAACGGCAGCACGTGCTCGACGCGCCGGCCGGGCATGCGGGCGTGCATCAGCCGCGACGTGCCCGCGGAGCAGAGAATTTCACCGTGCGGGGCGACATGGTCCGAGTGGGCATGCGAGACGAATGACCGCTTTTGCGGAAAATGGGCGTCGAGCCACCACTCGATTTGCGGCAGCCAGACTCCGGCGCGAAACTCCACCTCCCATGGCATATTCCGCCAAGCTTTGGCCACGCGTCCCGAAGCTCAAGCCGGCCGGCGCTTTTCCGCGAATGAGCCGTTTGAGTTGAGGCGGACCTGACAACGCGCGCGCGACCTCCTGGGCGCGCACGAGGCGCGCCCCTACAATACGGATCGTCCACTCCCACAGGTCCTGGGTCAGATTTAGAGTTGGCGTGCCGGCGGGGCGTGGACGAGTCCCGCCCTGCATGGCTTGTGTAAGGGCGCGCCTCGTGCGCGCCCGCGAAGCGTTCTTGCCTACACTTCGATTCAGTCTGCTCTAGCGCCATCCCAGGCCGGTGAGCAGTAACGCGAGCAGGAGCGCCCCGATTAACCACCAGTACCACGCCACGCCATTGACCTGTCGCGGCCGTCGGCGGCGGGCGGAGCCGGTTTCGTCGACCTCCGGCAAATCCAGTCCGTCGTAGAGATCGGCTTCGCGCCAGCCCGTGCGTTCATCGGCGCCGCACTCCGGACAGGAACGGGCGTGACGCGGAATCGAGGTTCCGCAATTGGCGCACTCGCCGGGCGGCGGACGCTCAGGCATCGGCCGCGAGGAAATACTTCCGCTTCGCCAGCCGCCACGCGGTGACAAAGAACGCGGTCAGCGGCACGGCGAGCAGCATGCCGAGAATGCCGCCGAAGGCCGTGCCCCAAAAGAATATGGCGACGATGATCATGACCGGGTGGAGCCCGGTCTGATGGCCGAGAATGCGCGGGGTCAGCACCCAGGCCTCCGTCGCTTGCACGACTCCGTTAACGAGCAGCACGAGCCCCACGAGATTCCAGCCACCCTCGGGTTGGAAGAACGCCAGAGGGAGGGCGATGCCGAGGCCGATGATGGTCCCGAGATACGGCACGATGTTGAGGATGCCGAGGGCGAGTCCGAGGAAGAGTCCGAACTTGAGGCCGATGATACTGAAACCGATCGCGAAGAGGACACCCATGCAGAGACCAATCAGGAGCTGGCCGCGGAAGAAAGATTCCACGATGGCCACGAACTCGCTCGCGAGAAAGCCGACATCCTCGCGGACGCCGGGACGCAGGAAGGGCAGATGCGAGCCCAGGTCCTTCGTCTGCTCGCCGCGGGCCAGCAGGAAGAAAAACAGATAGACGGGAATGATGGCGACGTGGGTGAGGAACGTGAGCACGTCGAGGATTCCCCCGAACGCGGCCTGGAGGGAGGGGAGGGCGTGCGTGAAGAGGGAGCGACTCTGGGCGACAATGCTGTCGGCGGCGCTGCGGACCGTGGGATTCGCGAGATGCCGCTGGGCGAGCGCGATCCAGTCCGGATAGTGCACCGTCACATAACTCAGCGCCCGTTCCCAAAGGTCCGGCAGGTAGATGATGAAGTTGATTAACTGGTCAATGACGGGCGGGAGCAGCAGCACGAGGGCCCCCGCGGCCAGCAGCACGAAGACGCCATAGAGCAGCACGACGGCCGCCGCGCGCCGGAGCCGGAAGCGGCGCTCGAGTCGCTCCACCAGCGGACGCAGGATCGAGGCCAGCACCCCGGCCACGGCCAGCGGCCAGAGCACGCTGGAGAAATAACTCAGCAGTTGCCCCAGGACCATGAAGGCGCCGATCACCAGCGCGAACGAGCCGAGGAAGGCCAGGATTGTCAGGCAGGCGCCGACCACACGGCGTTGGCTGGCGGAGAGAAGAGGCGCGTTGGTTTCGGCAGGCACGACGACCGCGCAAGGGGAAGGGAGGACCGCGACGGTGGCCAGTAGAAACCGGCCATGGAGCGCGCGCGGGGCGTTCAGAGGCGCTGGGCCGGCTGCCGCATCGGGAACGGCACGGCGGTGCGGCCAGTGTGATGCCGCCACAGCCAGCGGGCCATCGCCGGGAGCAGCACGATCGCAGCCACCATGTTGACGAGGAACATGAAGGCCAGCAGCACGCCCATGTCCGCCTGGAACTTCAAACTCGAGAACACCCAGGTGCTCACGCCGATGGCGAGGGTGAGCCCGGTGAAGACCACGGCGGCGCCGGCATCCTTGAGCGCGTTCCACATCGCGTCTTCGAAATATTCGCCGGCAAGGAGCGCGGTCTGAAGCCGCGCAAAGATGTAGATGCCGTAGTCGACCCCGATGCCGACGCCGAGCGCGACGACGGGAAGGGTCGAGGTCTTCAGCCCAATCTCGAGATAGACCATCAGCACGTAGGCCAGGTAACTCACGAGGGCCAGGGGCAGGACGATGCAGATGACGGCGCGCAGCGAGCGGAAGGTGATCAGGCAGAGCGCGGTAACGGCAAAAAAGATCCAGAGGAGGATCGGTCGCTCGGCCGCCGCGACCACCTCGTTGGTCGCCGCCATCACTCCGGCATTGCCGCTCGCGAGCCGGAAGCGCGCCTTCGGGGACGGATTTTCGGCGATGAAGGCCTTGGTCGCATCGGTGACTGCCCGCAGGGTGCCGGCCTTGTGGTCGGTGAGGAAAATCAGGATCGGCATCACGCTGCCGTCCGCATTCAGCAGGCCGGTCGCGGTGTCGATGGGTGAGACCGCCTGCGCCAGGGCTTGCGGGTTGCGCGGCAGGATGCGCCACTTGAGCGAGCCTTCGCTCAGACCGGCGTTCACGATCTTCGTCATCGCGGGCAACGAGATCACGGACTGCACCCCGGGGACCTCGCGGATCCGGCCCTCGAAGCGGTCCATCAGCGCCATGACGTCGTAGTCGACGCAGCCGTTGGGCATCGTTTCGACAATGACGGAAAGGATGTCGACCCCGATGCTGAACTTGGAGGTGATGACGCGGGTGTCAGTGTTGTAGCGCGAGTCGGCTCGCAGTTCCGGCACGCCCGCGAGGGTGTCGCCGATGCGCACCTCGCCGGATTTCCAATAGGCCCAGCCGCCGAGCAGGAGGGCCAGGACGATGATAATCATCGACGGCTTTGGCTTCAGGCTGCGGACCAGCCGGCCCCAGAGCGCATCGCCGGCGGCGCGACGTCCAGACACCCAGATGGCATAGGAGGGCGGCAGCCGCAGGTAAGAAAGGAGCAGCGGCAGAAGGAAGAAATTCGTTATAATGATGACGGCCACCCCGAGACTCGCGGTGATGGCAAGCTCCTGGATTGTCGGGATCGCGATCACGAGCATCGTGATGAAGCCGACCGTGTCGGTGAGGAGCGCGACGATGCCGGGGCCGATGAGCTGCCGAAACGCCGAACGCGCGGCGGCGGGGCCGTCCAGCCCCTTGAAGGCCTCGTTCCGGAACGTGCAGATCTTCTGCACGCCGTGGCTCACGCCGATCGCGAAGACGAGGAATGGCACGAGAATCGAAAACGGATCGATGCCGTAACCGAGCGCCGTCAGCAGTCCGAGTTGCCAGACCACCGCGACGAGCGAGCACACGATGGGAGCCGCGGCGAGTTTCCAGCGCCCGGCGTAGTTCCAGACCAGCAGACTCGTCACGAACACAGAAACCGCGAAAAGCGAGAGGACGCCCCGGGCGCCCTCGGCGACGTCGCCCATCGCCTTGGCGAAACCGATCACGTGCACGGTGATCGCTCCGTGGCTTTCTGACTCGACCCGTTGCCGGATCGCCTCGAGCCGGGCTGCCACCTGGGTGTAGTCGATTTTCTCGCCGCTGACCGGATCGAGCTCGAGCAACTGGGCGCTGACGATCGCGCCGGAGAAATCGTTCGCGACGAGCTGACCGAGCTTGCCCGACTTGATGATGTTCTCCCGCACCCGGGCAAAGTTCGCCGGCGTGGGGGTGAAGTCCGCGGGGATCACATTTCCACCCGCGAACCCGTCCTCGACCACCTCGACATAGCGGACGTTGGGCGTGAACAGCGACTGCACCTGCGGGCGATCGACCGCAGGGAGAAAAGTCACCTCGTCCGTGACCCGTTTCAGCTCGGTGAAAAATTTCGGCGTGAAGATGTCGCCGTCGCGGGCCATCAGCGCGACGAGGACCCGATTCGCGCCCCCGAAGAGCCGCTGATGCTTGGTGAAGACCTGGATGTACTCGTGGGCGGTCGGCAGGGACTTGTTGAAACTGGCGTCGACGCGCAGCCCGCTGGCGAACCAGGCCATCACACCCGTCAAAACCGCGAACACGCCCACCAGCAGCGTGCGGTGCCGAAACATCCAGGCGGTGAGTTTGTCGAGAGACACCGGGAAGGGGATTGGTTAGCGGGGTGAAGACGCCACGACACCCACTGGTAGCTCAAGGCGAGTCACCCCGGCTTCCCCGAAGGCGAGGAGGAGACCTGGCGCGAGCGGAACAAGTTCGGCGATCGCGGTGGCCGGAGCCCCGTCGGACTTCACCATCGTCTTACCCCCATCCCGGCTCGTGAGAAGGGTTCGAGCCTGACCGGCGAACCAGATCACCGTTCCGGAAGTCGAGGCGGCCGTAGCTAACATGACCGGTTCGGGCACCGCGATAAGGTCCCAGTGCGCCCCGTCGTCAATCGAGCGATAGGCATGCCCACGCAGTCCGTACGCGAGGAGGGTTGAGTTACTGATGGGAGCAATTCCGTAGAAGGAACCCTCGTACGGTGTTGGAATGGGATTCCAGGTGCGGCCGGAATCGCGGGAGCGCAGCAGCGTGCCACTCTCGCCGGCGAGGTAGAGCGTACCGGTCGGTCCGCGGGTGATGCGGTTGAGATGAAAGTCCCCCGCGACAGCCGGCTGCCGTTCCCAGTTTCGACCACCGTCGGCGGTGGTCAGGAAGAGCCCGTAGGCCCCGACGGCGATCGCGTGGGTGCCGTCGATCGCAACGACATCGAGAAAGGAATCCTGCAGGCTTTCGCCCTGGAATTGCCGGCTCCAGGTGAGGCCGCCATCCACCGTCGCGAGGATGATCGCGTCATGACCGACTGCCCAGCCTTGGCGGCCGTCGGGTGCGAAGCTGACGCCCGTCAAGGTGGCCCGGGTCGGGGCGGCCACGGACCGCCAGGTCTGTGCGCGATCGGTGGACCGCAGAATCGTGCCGCGTTCGCCTACGGCAACGATCGCCTCACCGGCCAGGGCCCCGTCCAGCAGCAACATGCGGGGAACGACCTCTCCGGCTGCGACCGCCAAGAGCGAACACAGCCAAAGGAGGACGGAGCAGGAGCCGCGCGGGAGGAACTTCGAGTCCACGGCGAATCGCGGTCGGTGGACGAAGCGGCGGGCGGGTGGAGGCATCCGGTGAGTTCGCCACGGCAGACGGACGGCTTCCCGCCGCCGTCGCGAGTTACCGCAGGCCCTCGCGCCGCAGGGAGTCGGGCGTGTAATCGGCTGGAGACCGCTTGATCGTGAAATCGTACATCGCGTTCTCGTTATCGAGTCCGACCGCGAGATAGCGGCCGTTCTGCAGATCCATGTGCACCTCCAAAGTGCTCCAGTAAACCTGGGCGTCGTAGTAGTTGATGCAGTGCGCCTCCGACACGCGCCACATCTGGCCGCGGGCGTCGTACTGGTCCGCGGCGACGATCTGCCAGCTATCCTCGTCGATGTAGAACGTGCGCCGCGCGTAGAGGTGCGACGTGCCGGGCTTCACCGTCGCTTCGACGACCCAGACGCGATGCAGTTCGTAACGCGCGAGCTCCTGGTTGATGTGCAGCGGCTTCAGGATGTCGCCGTTCTTCAACTTGTCGGAGTGCAGCTTGTAGGAATTGTACGGGACAATCATTTCCTTTTTCCCGACGAGCTTCCACTCGTAGCGATCCGGCGCGCCGTTATACATGTCGAACTGGTCGCTGGTGCGCTGCCCATCCGCGGCGGTCCCGGGATTGTCGTAGGCGATATTCGGGGCGCGGGCGACGCGGCGACGGCCGGCATTGTAGACCCAGGCCCGGCGCGGCTCCTTCACCTGATCCATCGTCTCGTGCGCGACGAGGATGCTGCCAGCGAGCCGGGCCGGAGAAGTCACCGCCTGCTTGAAATAGATCAGCGTGTTACTCTCGGCGAGGGCCGCGGCAGTGAGGTCGGGCCGGGCGTAATTGAAGAGAAACTCATCCTCGAGCTTTACCAATTGATAGCCGCCGCCGCGCTCGACCGCCGTCTGATCGATATGACGGGACGCCGCGACGCCGCGGTAGCGGGTGAGGAAATTCCAGACGACTTCGAGGCCGTTCTGCGGAATCGGAAAGGGGACGCCGACGAGCGCCCCGCTCAGCCCGTTGCCGTCGGCGATCAGTTGCGCGCGGGTCGCGTTGGTCTTCGTGGCCTCATAGACCCGTGGCGGATTGGACGCACTCCGCCGGGTGGGATAGACGATGAGCTTGTAGTCTGGATAGGCTCGGAAGACGGAAAGGTAGCCGGCCGGCAACTTCGCCTCGTACTGGGCGAGATTGCCGGACGTGATGGTATAGAGCGGCTGATCGGCGGCGAAAGGATCCGGGTGATGCATTCCCGCCTTGTAGCCCGCGGGCGGAGTCGTGATCCCGCCGGTCCACGCGGGAATGCTGCCGTCGGCGTTGCCGGCCATCTCGGCGCCCAAGGGCGTGAGATCGCGGCCGAGGCGGGCGGCGTCGGTCTCGGAGACCGCTGCCCGGGAGGAAACGCCGAGGAGAGCCGTGACAGCGAGGAGGAGGCCGGGAAGCGGGGAAAAGTGGTTCATACGGGGAACGGGTCGCCAGGCGGCGGTTAGAAGGAGTACTTGATCGTGGTGGCGCAATAATCGCGGTCGGAGAGGAGATTGTAGACTCCCGCACCATAGAAGTTCACGTAGCGCAGCTCGAGGGACCACGCGTTCCGATAGGTGAACTCGACGGCGACGTTCACGCTCTTGCGACCGCGAATGTAATTGCCGAGTGGCAGCGGCGTATTGCCCCGGACGTCGTGGGTGAACGCGACGCTCGGCTGAAGATTAACGTTCGGGAAGATGTTGTTGTAGTCGAGCCGGGCCAGGATCTGGTAGCCCCACGAGAACGAGTCGGCAAACGCACTTTCGGGCGTCGCCAGCAGCGTGGGCGTGCCCGTGTTGTTCAAGGCGGTCTGATCGCCCGAGGTGAAAGTGCCCGCGCCATCGTAGCGCAGCGTGCCCTTGGCGGGAAGATCCGCCCAGACTCCGCCGACCTCGCCGAGGAGCGTGAATTGCTGCGAACCAAGGGTCGGGCCGAACACCTTCGTGAGCGTGCTTTGGGCGGTCCAGACTTTGTGCCGCCGATAGCCCGGCAGTTCCTGATTGAGCTGACCGAGGTAGTTGCCGATCTGGTTGCTCGAGCCAAAGGTGCTGCCAGCGGAATTCGTGAGCGAGGAAACCGTGGCAAAGAGCAGTTCGGCATCGTCGACCTGGAGCGGCACGTCCTGCTTGTGCGAAACCTCGCCCTGCCAGGAGATGCCGGTCTTGCCGAGGGCGGTGTTAAAGCTGACGCCCGTCATGGTGATGTCCTCCGGGTACTCCGTGAAATAGCGCCCGGTCGCGGCGGCCTGGAGCAGCGCAATCTTGCGTGCGCCCGCGATGGCGGCCTGGACCGCGGCGGACTGCAGCGTTCCGATTTCGGTCGGCGTGAGGGTGGCCGGCGCCGTGAGCGACTTCACGATCGCCCCGAAAACAAAGGCCGCCTGCGCGGAGGCGGTCGCCGGGGGGAGGCCACCCTGCACGAACGCGATCGTCAGCGGGCCCGTGAGATTGGTGTTAATCGCGGCGGTCGGAGTGCGCGTGCTGATCACCGGCGAACGGCTGCTGAACTTCGCATAGTAGAAACCGAGCTCGGTGTTGTTGAGCTGCGGGGCCAGCCAGCGGACGGCGACACCGTACTGACCCTGGTTGCGTGCCGTGCGATCGTCGGCGCGGCCGATGCCGCCAAGCGTGCCGAGATCGGAGAGCGAGCCGGTCCCCAGCCAGACCTGGCTGCCGCCCGGACTCGCAAAATCGTTCGTTGAAAACAGGGTGCCGGCCGGCTCGAGTTCGTTGCGCCGGAACTCCAGCAGCCAGAACGGCTCGATCGTGAGGTTCTCCGTCAGGCCGATGGACGCCTTGACCATGTTCACCGGCAGGAAGGCTTCCTTCAGTTCGGCGCCGGGATTTCGGAGCTTGGAGAGGTCCACCGGATTCACGACATTGATGCCGTTCGGCAGGAACGTGCTCTCGCCCAAGCTGAGCACCTGCCGTCCAATCCGCAGATCAACCGGCGTGCGTTCGCCGAGCGTGAATTTGAACCGGCCGTACATGTCGAGCCACTCGCCGCCGCGCACGACCCGGGCATTCGCGCGAGCCGACAACGGCGTGCGGGCCGTCTGATCGCTGATCCGGTCGGCGAACCAGTAACCGCGCACGAGCAGGCCGAAGTCCTGGTAATGAAGTTCGAGTTCGTGCGAGCCTTTGAAGAGAGCCGAGCTCAGGCCGCGCGGGTAGTTCAGGTTGCCATCGTCCGTATTCACGGAGTTCTGACGGCCCGGCACACCGCGGAACGTGTTGGCCACGCCGTAGAAATCCGGATCCGGATTCTGCAGCCGGTAGAGGCCGCCGAAGGACAAAGTGGTGTCGAAGGCACCGGTGACCTCACCCAGCTCGAGGGGCACGGCGCGCAATGCGACTCCGCCCAGCATCACGCTGAGGCCGGTCAGGGTCCACCGCGCAAGATTCGAGGCGGCACGGGAAAACAGGGGGCTTTTCATGGGGGGCGACGCGGCCGGAAGATCCGCGCCAGGGATTAGGGCTGAAAGCAAGGCGCGGAAAGCACAGCTGGACGGAGGAGAAAAACGCTGACCCCCGACGCGGGGCAAGAGTGAAACCGCGGTCGCTGGGCAGTTCGCCGGGTGGGGGTGGCGTCCGCGCTTCTCGCTTTGACGCCCCGCCGATTATCGCAACGTTGCGCGTTCGTCTCATGCACGTCCCGACCCACATCCACGTAAAAGGCGCGCGCGAGCACAATTTAAAGAACCTCGAGCTCCGGCTGCCGCGGGGAAAGTTGATCGTAATTACCGGGCCCAGCGGCTCCGGCAAGTCGTCGCTGGCCTTCGATACGATCTATGCCGAGGGCTATCGCAAGTACATGGAGTCGCTGAGTGCACAGGCCCGGCAGGTGCTCGATCAGTTGAAGCGCCCGGATGTTGATTTCATCCACGGGCTCTCGCCCGTCCTCGCGATCGAGCAGCGCACCGGCAGCGGCGGCCCCCGGAGCACGATTGCGACGGCGACGGAAATCGCGGACTATGCGCAGCTCCTCTGGGCACTGCTGGGCCAGCAATTTTGTCCGAAGGATGGCGGCCGCGTGGTGCAGCGGTCGCTCGACGACAATGTCCAACGCATCCTAACCGAGTGCGCGGGCGAACGCGTGGTGCTCCTGGCCCCGTTCATGCGCGCGAAGCCAAGTGTGCTGCGCGAGGAGCTGCCGCGTCTGCGCCAGCGCGGGTTTCAACGGGTTCGCATCGACGGCGAAATCAAGACCCTCGAGGATTCCAAGCTCCTGCCGGCGGGCATGGGGACGCGCGAAGTCGCCGTCGACCTGGTGATCGATCGGCTCGTCGCCAACGCGGACCAGCGCAGCCGGCTCGCCGACTCGCTCGAACTGGCCTTCCGCGAAGGCAAGGACCGGGCCGGCGTCCTGGCCCAGAAGTCGGCCGACGCCCCTTGGCGTGAACTTTCGCTGAGCCAGTCGCGCGCCTGTGAAGTCTGCGGCGACGTCTTCGAGAAACTCACGCCCCGTCACTTCTCGTTCAGTGTCCGCGAGGGCGCTTGCTCCACGTGCGACGGCCTCGGGCGCAAGCTGCGTTTCGCGCCGGAGCTGATCGTCGCGGATCCGGACAAATCGATCCGCGAAGGTGCGTTGAAACCGTGGCGCATCGGCGGAAAAAATCTCATCATCAAGCACAACGCCGTCCTGAAGCAGCTCGCGGAGCAGCTCCCTTTCGATGCCGACGTGCCGTGGAAGAAACTCCCGGAAGCCACCCGCACGCAGATCCTGCAGGGGGCGGGGGACCGGCAATTCGCGTTCAAGCTCCGCCGCATGCGGGAAGCCAAGGCGATGCCGTTCGCAGGTGTCATGGCCGATTTGGAGGAGAGCTTCCGTCACACGGCGAGCGAGGGCTTCCGCGCCCGCCTCATGACTTTCATGATCAGCGGGGTCTGCCCGGAATGCCACGGCACCCGGCTGAATGCCCGCAGCGGCTCCGTTACCCTGGAGACTGGAGTCGCGTCGGCGGACCCGGCGATCGCGGGCGCCTCGGCGCTGACTTTTCCGCAGTTCATGAAGCTCGATGTCGCCGCGGCGCATCGGATGGCGGCGGCCGTGGTCGCCCGCCACGGGGAGAACCCGGCGGTCCGCGAAGTGGTGACCGGCATCGAGCAGCGGCTGCACTTCCTGCTCGAGACCGGCCTCGGTTACCTGACGCTGGAGCGAGACTACGGCACGCTCTCGGGTGGAGAGGCCCAGCGGGTGCGGCTCGCGACGCAGCTGGGCATGGGGCTGGTGGGCGTGATCTACGTGCTGGACGAACCGAGCGTCGGACTGCATCCCCGCGACAACCAGAAGCTGCTCGATACCCTCATCGCGCTCCGGGATCGCGGGAACACCGTCCTGGTGGTCGAGCATGACGAGGACACGATGCGGGCCGCCGATGAGTTGATCGAACTCGGGCCCGAAGCCGGCAGCGAGGGCGGCCAGTTGCTCTTTCAAGGTTCACCCGCGGCGTGTGCGGCCCTGCCGCCGCGAGTTTCCCAGACCGGAGGCTATCTCTCCCGCGCCTTGAAGGTGGAACGCGAGGCGAAGCCGAAGCTCCCGGACGGCGCCTGGCTCACCGTGCGGGAAGCCCGCGCCAACAATCTGCGAGGAATCGACGCCAAGTTTCCGGTGGGCCTGCTGACCTGCGTCACCGGGGTGAGCGGTTCGGGCAAGAGCACGCTCGTCCTCGACATCCTCGCGGCGGCCGCGGCCCGCAAGCTGAACGGGGCCCGGACGATCCCCGGCGCGCATCGGCGCCTCGAGAATCTGGATTTCTTCGAGAAGCTCGTGCAGGTCGACCAGGAGCCGATCGGACGCAGCCCGCGATCGAATCCCGCCAGCTACGTCGATCTCCTGCCATTGCTGCGCGATCTCTATGCCCAGGTGCCGCTGGCGAAGGTCCGCGGCTACAAGCCGAGCCGTTTCTCATTCAATGTCCGCGGCGGGCGCTGCGAACGCTGCCAGGGTGACGGCGCCATCAAGCTCGACATGCAGTTCATGCCGGACGCCTACGCGCCGTGTCCGAGTTGCGCGGGTCGCCGCTTCAATCGCGAAACCCTCGAGGTCCTGTTCCACGGCAAGTCGATCGCGGATGTGCTGGATCTGACGGTTCGCGAGGCGATCCAGCTGTTTCGAAACATTCCCCGCGTGATCGACAAGCTCGCGACCCTCGACGCGGTCGGCCTCGGTTATCTGACGCTGGGACAATCGGCGACGACGCTCTCGGGTGGCGAGGCGCAGCGAATCAAGCTCTCATTGGAACTCAGCAAACGGCAGCAAGGCTCCACGCTCTACATTCTCGATGAGCCCACGACGGGACTCCATTGGTCGGACATCCAGAAGCTGATGGATCTGCTCTTCAAGCTGCGCGATGCCGGCAACACCGTCATCGTGATCGAGCACAACCTCGACGTGATCAATCTGGCGGACTGGTTGATCGATCTGGGGCCGGGTGGCGGCCGCGAGGGGGGTGAACTGATTTTCTCCGGCACGACCGCCGGGATTGAAAAGGAACCCCGCTCGCTCACTGGGGAAGCCTTGCGGCGCTGGCGGACGCTGGTCCGGTAGGGGCCTGACCGGTCGATGGTGGTACTGACGGATAGTCCGGCTGACCGCCGGACTTCGGGCCGGCGCAGCCGAGTCCGGAAGCACCAAAAATCCAATCCCGCGGGGCGCCTCTTATTTCACCGCCGCCCAGACGCGCTGCACGTCGTCGTTATCCTCGATCGCCTGCAGAAACTCGCCGACTTCGGAGCGACCAGCGTCATCGAGCGCCGGATATTGCTTCGCGACGTAGCCCAGTTCCGCGGTGATGACCTGCCAGCCGTGCTGCTTGAGCCAGGTCGAGACGGCGTGAACCGCAGTCCGTTCGGTCAGGAAGCGCGCGGCGGCGTGGCCCTCGGGCAAATCGTCGTTCTGTTCGTGACTCAAGGGCTCGAACTCGTTCGCGCCGGCCTCAATCGCGGCCGCTTCGAGGTCCGAAGCACCATCGGGATGGTGGGCTTCCACGATCCCGACGTGATCGAACAGGAACTTGTTGCTGTTGGCGCCGCCGAGATGGCCCTTCTTGAAGAGGAGGCGAATCTCCCCGGCGCTGCGGTTGTGATTGTCCGTCATGACCTCGACGATCACCGGCACCTTGTGCGGGGCGTAGCCTTCGTAGACCACGTGCTCGAGCACCAGCTTGTCGTCGCCGACTCCGGCGCCCTTGTTGATCGCGCGCTGGATGACGTCGCGGGTGACGCTGGCCTTCTTGGCCTTGTCGACGGCCGCGGAGAGCCGGGCATTGGCCTCGAGGTCGGCCCCGCCCAATTTGGCGGCGACCGTGATTTCTTTCACAAGTTTACCGACCGTCTGACCCTTCTTGAGGTTAACGATCGCGCGTTTTGCGTGAAGCCATTGACGTCCCATGGGCGCGAGACTGGTAAGGCGGAGGACGTCGGCAATGCCGAAGTGGCCGTCAGTTATTCTGTTCCCCGTGATAGCAAAGCCAGCACATCAGCAGGACAATGATGGAGAAAATCGCGATCAGGATCATGTACAACGCGCCGGGGTAGGGGAAGGACAGCTCTAGGCAATGGCTGGGATCCATATTAGCCAGCCCTAATTTTATCGGGGACGAAATTCGTGTTCCTCCCGATGGTCTTTCGGCGCCTCCACCGCCGCATTGTCTTTTGCGGCGCGGTCGCTCCGCTCAGGCCTGCCACGCGTGTCCCTCGTCCTGCCCAGCATTGTCCACCTCGACGCCGACGCCTTTTTCGTGTCGTGCGAACTTGCGCTTCGGCCCGACCTCCGTGGCACGAAGTGTGCCGTGGGCGGCCGGGAACGCGGGATCATTTCGTCGGCGAGCTACGAGGCGCGGGCCTGCGGAGTGTACACGCCGATGCCGACGCAGCGGGCCCTGAAGATTTGTCCGGATCTCATTCTGCTCCCGCACACCTCCGGACTCTACAGTCGGAAGTCCCGGGAGATGTTTGACCGGTGCGAGACGCTGACGCCACTCGTGCAGCGCAACTCGATCGACGAGGGTTATCTCGACCTGGGGCCCTGTGGTTTTGGCTCCGCCGACGAACTCGCGGCCCGGGTCCGTCAGTTGCAGCAACAGTTGTGGGACCAGTTACAGCTGCCGGTTTCGTTCGGCCTCGCGACGAACAAGCTCGTTTCCCAGATCGCCTCGAAGCTGCGCAAGCCGCGGGGATTTGTGATCGTGCCGCCCGGGACGGAGGCCGCCTTTCTCGCTCCGTTGTCGATCGGGAAGCTCCCCGGAGTCGGGGCGAAGACCGAGGCGTTGCTGACGGAACGCCATGGGCTCCGGCTCGTCGGCGACCTGCTGACGCGATCCGAACGCGAACTGGAGACGATCTTTGGCCGCGGCTGGCGCGGGATGGTGGCGATGGCGCGCGGGGAGGATGACAGGTCGGTGGACACGGAACACGACGACGCGAAGAGTTACTCGCAGCAGGAGACCTTCGGTCACGACCTCTCCGAGTTTTCCGAGATCGAGCGAATCGCAAAGCGGATGGTCGACGAACTGCTGCCGAAAATCCGGGCCGATGGGAAACGCGTGCGAACCCTGACGCTCAAGATCCGCTATCCGGACTTCAGCCAGGCCTCGCACGGCCGGAGCCTGCCGGAGGCGACTGACCTCGAGGCGCCATTTTATCCATTGATCGGCCCGCTGCTCCGGGCCGCCTGGCAGGAAAGGCGTCCCTTGCGACTCATCAGTGTGCGGTTTTCCACGGTGGAGGAGGGCGGCCGCCAGTTGGAAATGTTTGGCGAGGCCGAAGAGAAACGGCGGCGGCTCGCGGCCATCGTCGATCAGCTCAACCAGAAGACGGGCGAGGCCGTGCGTCACGGGCACCAGCTTGCCAGAAAACGCGAACGGCCTTAATTGGCCGAAGATTCTTCATGCCGATCTACGAGTACTACTGCCCGAACAATCACACGATTTACCAGTTCTACGCGAAGACCCTCGCGCAGGGGCAGACGGTGCCGCGGTGTCCCGACAATCCCAGGTTCCGGCTGCGCAAGATGGTCTCGGCGTTCGCCATTTCCTCGGGCGACCGCGGCGAACCTCCGGCCGAAGGATCCGCCACGGAGCCCAACGAAGGCGATGCACGGGTCGATGCGGCGATGGGCGCAATGGAGAAGGAATTTTCGCAGGTGGATGAAAACGATCCGAAGGCCATGGCGCGGATGATGCGGCGGATGTCGGAGCTCACGGGCGAAAAGATTGACGGCGAGATGGAGGAAGTCGTGCGCAAGCTCGAAGAAGGCGCCGATCCGGATTCGCTCGAGGAGCAGTTGGGTGTCGACGCCGATCCGAACGATCCGACCGGCGACCCAGCAGGGATGCCGGCGATCGCAGCCGATCCCAGGGAACGGCGCCATCGGTTTCGGGCCCGCCGGGTCGCGGCCCGCCGCGACCCCAAGCTCTACGACTACGAGTGAATCGGGGAAAATAACTCTTCAGTCCCGCGGCTTGCTGTGGGATGACTCAGCGCCATGCCTTCACCTGAAGTCGATCTCCGCATCGCCGCCGCCCGCCAAGCCGTGCTCGGGCAGACCGAACGCCTCCACCGCGAGTTCGGTCGCGTCGAAAGCAAGTGGAAGGCCGACGAGAGCCGGGTCACGGCGGCGGACATCGCCATTTCCGAGGCCATCTTCGGCGAACTGGGCGCGCGTTTCCCGGAAGATCAGCTCTTCAGCGAGGAACTCAGCGGCGCGGATGCCCCGATTCCCGTGCGAGCCCGGTTTTCCTGGGTGCTCGATCCGATCGATGGCACGAACAACTTCGCGCTCGGGATTCCGCACTGCGCCATCAGCCTCGCACTCTGCGAGCACGGCGAGCCCATCTATGGCGTGGTCTATGATCTCAGCCGGCGCGTGCTGATGCACGGCGGGCCGGGCTATGGGGCCTTCGATGGGGAAAAACCGATGCGCGTGAGCACGGCACCTTTCACGCGGGAAACGCTCGTCGGTTTCCACAGTCCTTTCGAGAAATCGCTCGTGCCCAAGGCGGCGGAGGTGATTTCCAAGTTCAAGATTCGCGGTCTCGGCAGCGCGACGCTGCATCTGGCGTACGTCGCAACCGGGCTGCTCGACGGCTGCGTGGACTTCAACGTGAAGATCTGGGACCTCGCGGCGGCCATCCCGCTGGTGCGGGCCGCGGGAGGCGAGGTCGTCTTTCTAAATGGAGAGCAACTGCCCATGAAGCAGTTCGACCTGAAGATGGGGCGCATCGTTTACGCGGCGGGCAGTCCCACGATGGTGAAGGAACTGCGGAGCCTGATGGCGCTTTGACGGGGTGGATTGAGTGCGTCGGCCGAGGGCGCGCACGAGGCGCGCCCCCACGAAGGTGAACGTTCGGATATTCCCGTCGGGGCGGAGTGCCTCGTCCGCGCCCGACATTCCGCCGTCGCCAGCCCAATCGAAAACCGAGAATCCAAAATTGAAAATTCGATCGCTCAGACCGTGTACGTCTGGAGCGGAATCGGATCGAGGACCTTGGACTTTGGCGCCTGCTGGGCGAGCTGATGGGCAAACCAGGCCCGCGCCGCCGGGTCACCGTGGGTGAGCACGATGTGGCGCGCCTCAGTCTGAATCGCGAACTCGAGCAGTTCCTCGCGGTCGGCGTGGCCGCTCAGTTCGAAGCGCTCGATCTTGGCCTTCACCTTCGTGCGCACACTGGCGGCCTCGAAGATGAACTCGTCGCCCGGGGCGGCCGCGAGCAGGTGGCCACCGGGAGTATCGGGATCGCAATAGCCGACGAACCCGATCGTATTGCGCGGGTGTCCGAGCAGGCCCGAGGCCAGGGTGTAGCTCGGCGTCCGCTCGACCATCATGCCGGAGCTCACGACATAGAGGGATTTCTGCTGGGGATCCTCACCGGGCGTCAGTTTGCGCGGCATCGGCTTCAGGTGGAGATCCTTCAGGATGGAGCGGCTGAAATTCACGTGCTTCGTCTTCCGGCTGATCTCGTCGAAGTAATCGGCCAGATCGACACCGAGTCCGGACGCGTAGATCGGGCACTCGACGAGCCGGCCGAACTTTCGCGCGTCGTGCAGCACGGCGAGCAGTTCCTGCATCCGGCCGAGCGCGAAGACGGGAACAAGGTAGGAGCCGCCGCGTGTGATCGTGTCGTTGATCGAGGCGATCAGCCGGGCGACCTCATTGACGCGTTCCTTGCCGAGGGGACGCTCGGTCGTGCCCCGCGTCGTCTCGGTGATGAGCGTGTCGAAGTGTCCGGCAGGAAAGCGCGCCCCGGGCAGGGTCCGCTGCGAATCGAAGAGCACGTCGCCCGTGAAAAAGATCCGCCGCTGCTTGTAATGAATCTCCACCGCGGCGGCGCCGGCGACATGGCCCGCGGGATGAAAAGTAATTTCCACGTCGTCCTTCGTCCCGCGAAAATGCTTGGGGTGGTTGAAGGGGAGGCCGGTCAGGCGCTTGCTGCACCGATCGATGTCGTCGTGCGTGAAGAGCGGGTAGTCGGGGATGCTATTCTCCTCGCGCTGCCGCATCATCACATTGGCCGAGTTGTGCAGCATCCGCTCGATCAGCAGCCGGCTCGAGGTTGTCATGATCACCGGAGTGTTCGGGTGCTCCCGCATCACCACCGGCAGGCTGCCGATGTGATCAAGATGGCAGTGCGTGATGATGATCAGGTCGAGCGTGACCCCGCGGAGCGGTGCCAGATCCGGCGTCGCGGCCCGGCCGACCCGCTTGGGATGCAGCCCGCAATCGACCAGAATCCGGAGATCCCCGAGCTGCACGAACAGCGAATTGGCACCGATGCCGCCATCGCGGTTCAGATCCGTTAATTTCATGAAACCGGCAGAAAGAAGGAGAACCGCCGGAAGAACGAGAACGATCTTCTTCGGGCCGGCGCGATGAGGTCGTTCATCCGTGCCAGGCCTTCACGAATGACCGCGCGATGCCCGTGGTCGTCATCCTCGCGGCACCTGCAATTCGAACGGCGGCAGGATGACGTGGACCTTGTTGCCGTACTCGTCGGTGCCGTGGAAGCTGCCGTGGGCAGTCGCGTCCATGCCGACGACATGGTAGCTGTTATACGTGAAGGCCTCGCCGGGCGTCAGCCGCGGACACTCGCCGACGATTTTATCGCCTTCGGTCACGAACCGGGTCCCGTCCGCATTGAGCACGACCCATTTGCGGCCGAGGAGAGTGACCACCCGATCGGAGCTGTTCAAAATCGTGATGTGGTAGACGAACGCGTGTGGCTTGTCCGGTGGGAGGCTCGCGCCACCATGATGGTAGCTGAGCTTTTCCAGCGTGGCGGTGAGGCCGGGCAGGGCACAGGATGAGGACACGCGGCAAGGAGACGCGGCTTTCGCCCCGCAGCAAGCGACATTCCAGGTCCGCCGGATCGGGTTTCGCGCTTGCTGAGCCGCGCGCCGCCAAACAGAAATCGCCGCATGGCTCGCCTCGCCCTTCTCTCGGTCTCCGACAAACGCGGACTCGTCGAATTCGCCACCACGCTGGTCCGCCAGCACGGGTTCAAACTCCTCTCCACGGGAGGTACGGCGAAGCTCCTGGCCGAAAAAGGTCTGCCGGTGACCGAGGTGAGCCAGCACACCGGATTTCCTGAAATCATGGACGGCCGGGTGAAGACCCTGCATCCGAAAATTCACGGCGGGTTGCTCTGTCGTCGTGATCTGCCGGATCACCTCGCCCAGGCGGAGAAGAATGGAATCGAGATGATCGAGCTCGTCGTCGTGAACCTCTACCCGTTCGAGCAGACGGTGGCGAAACCCGGCGTGCACTTCGAGGAGGCGATTGAGAACATCGACATTGGCGGACCCTCGATGCTGCGGAGCGCCGCGAAGAATCACGAGAGCGTGACCGTGGTGTGTGACCCCGACGACTACACTCCCGTGCTGGCGGCGCTCGCCGCCCCGGAGAAATTGTCCGCGCTGCGGCGCCAGCTCGCGCTGAAGGTGTTCCAGCGCACCGCCAGCTACGATGCGGCGATTGCGCGCTATCTCGAGGCCCAGGCGGCCGAGCCGGATCTCGCGGCGATCAGCGGCTTTCCGAACACGCTGTCGCTCTCCTGGAAGAAGGCCCAGACCCTGCGCTACGGCGAGAATCCCCACCAGCAGGCCGCGCTTTACGGCACGTTCCACGAGCACTTCTCGCAACTGCAGGGCAAGGAGCTCTCGTATAACAACATTCTCGATATCACGTCGGCCACTTACCTGATCGGCGAATTCGAGCGGCCGACCGTCGCGATTCTCAAGCACACGAATCCGTGTGGTGTCGCGAGTGCCGACACGCTGCTCGAGGCCTGGGAGAAAGCCTACGCCACGGATCGCCAGGCGCCGTTCGGCGGCATCATCGTCGTGAACCAGACCCTCGACGGTCCGCTCGCGGCGGCCATCGCCGAGATCTTCACCGAGGTCATCATCGCCCCGCGCTTCACGGACGATGCACTTGCGCTGCTCGCGAAGAAGAAGAACCTGCGCCTGATGATCGCCAAGGGCGGCATCGGCGCCGATGCGTTGCAGGAGATTCGCTCCGTCGTGGGCGGCGTGCTCGTGCAGGATCGCGATCGCACGCTGGGCAACGTGAGCGAGTTCAAGGTCGTGACGCGCCGTCAGCCGACGCCGGAAGAGTGGGCCGCGATGATGTTCGGCTGGAAGGTCGGCAAGCACGTGAAGTCGAACTCGATCGTGTACTGCCGCGGCGAACAGACGCTCGGCGTCGGCGCCGGCCAGATGGCGCGCGTCGACAGCTCCCGCATCGCGGTGTGGAAGGCGGGCGAGGCCGGGCTCGATTTGCGCGGCTCGGTCGTCGCCAGCGAAGCGCTGTTCCCGTTTGCCGATGGCCTGATTGCGGCGGCGACCGCCGGGGCGACGGCAGCCATTCAGCCAGGCGGGTCAGTCCGCGACGCGGAGGTTATCGCGGCCGCCGACGAGCGCGGCATGGCGATGGTCTTTACCGGCTCCCGGCACTTTAAGCACTGAACCCGTTCGGCCCGGGCCGGTCTCTTTCCCGATCCCACCATGCACCGTGTCATCCAGTCGTTCCTCGCATTCGCTCTGCTGGCGCTAACCGCCTGTTACACGAATCCGGTCACGGGCCGCCGTTCGCTGGTACTGCTCTCCCAAGGCGAGGAAGTCACCCTCGGGCAGCAGTCGTTTTCGGATATCCGGAAGAAGGAGAAGGTTTCGACCGATCCCGCCTACAACGCCCGCGTCACCCGGATCGGCCAGCGAATTGCCCAGGCCGTCGGCAACGAATTACCGGATGCAAAATGGGAGTTCGTCGTGTTCGATTCACCTGAACTGAACGCCTTCGCGCTGCCCGGCGGCAAGGTTGGCGTGTACACCGGCTTGTTGAAGCTCGCCGAAAATGACGCCGAGCTTGCGACCGTCATGGGCCATGAAATTGGCCATGTCATCGCGCGGCACGGGGCCGAGCGGATGTCCGAAGCGCTGTTGATTTCCGGCCTTGGCGAAGTCGCTGGGGCGGTCGTCGAGGCCAAGACGGACACCGGCAACCGGCAGCTCTTCGACCTCGCCTATGGTGGCTTGGCGACGGTGGGCCGGGTGCTGCCACATTCCCGCAACAACGAGAGCGAGGCCGATCGCATGGGCGCGGTCTATGCCGCGCGGGCCGGCTACGACCCGCGGGCCGCCATCACGTTCTGGCAGAAGATGGTGTCGCAGAAGCAGGCTTCGGAGAAAGGCGGCGGGAAGGCCTCCAGCGTTAGCGCCCTCCTCTCGACCCACCCGGCCGATGAAAAGCGCATCTCCGATCTGAAGGCGCTGATGCCGCAGGTGGTCCCGCTCTACGAGGCGAACCGGGCGCGGTTCCGGGACGGCCCGAGTTCCACGCCACCGGCGACGCCCGCCTCGAAGGCGGCACCGGCCGCGACCGCCGTGCCGACATCTCCCGCGACGCCCGCGAAAGCGTTGGCGCCGCGGCGGCCGTAGCGCGGCGGCGGGTGCCCTTTTGCGATTGGCGCTCGGCGGGGGAGTGGGCCACCGTGGACGCATGTTCGACCACGTTGAAAAACTGAAGGAGTTCATCCGGCACCGCAGCATCTCGACCGACTCGACCCAGCGCGAAGGCATGAAGGGCGCTCAGGAGTTCGTTTCGAACCTCCTGAGCTCGCTCGGGTTCAAGGTCGAGGTGGTCGCGACCGATCGGCATCCAATCGTTTTTGCCCAGCGCGGTGGCGACAAGAGCTGGCCGCACGTTTTGATTTACGGCCATTATGACGTGCAGCCGGCTGATCCGCTCGAGCTGTGGAAGACCCCGGCGTTCGAGCCGACCATCATCGGTAACCGCATCTTTGGTCGCGGCGCGGCGGACAACAAAGGGCCGCTCCTGACCAACATCGCAGCGGTCGCGAAGTTGCTGGAGGAGAATCCGCAGCTGCCCCTGCGCATCACGTTCCTCGTCGAGGGCGAGGAGGAGATGGGAAGCCCGAGTTTCCCCAAGTTCCTTGAGCGCTACGCCGACAAGCTGCGGGAGGCTGACTTTGTGTTCCTCTCCGACACGGCGCTGCCGAATCCCGATCAGGTCGTGCTCACCTGCGGCCTGCGTGGCCTGACCTTGTTTGATGTCCATGTCACCGGCGCGAAGGGCGACCTGCACTCCGGCCTGCACGGCGGCGTGCTGCGCAATCCCATTCAGGCGCTGGCCGAGATCCTCGCGACACTCCACACGCCGGAGGGAAAGGTGAATGTCCCTGGCTTCTACGATGACGTCCGCGAGGTTCATCCGTGGGAACGGGAGGAACTGCGCAAGCTCGGCGCCGATGAGAAGGCGTACGCGGAGTTCCTCGGGATCGATTCGTTTTACCCGACGCCCGGCTTCTCGCCGTTCGAGTCCGCGCGCTTCCAGCCCACGCTTGAGATCAATGGCATTGGCGGCGGCTACCAGGGCGAGGGGACCAAGACCGTGATTCCGAGCAAGGCGTTCGCAAAACTGAGCTGTCGGCTCGTGCCGAATCAGCAGCCCGATCGGGTCAAGGAACTGGTGATCGCAGCGATTCGCGCCCGCACGCCGTCCGGCGTGAAACTCACCTTCGTCGATCAGCACAAGGGCGATCCTTACGCCGTGGTCCCGCCCGATCGCTCCAACACGCCGCGCGATCAATCGCCGGTACTGGCGCGGGCCTTTCGCGCCGCGGACAAGGCGGTCACGGAAGTTTGGGGACGTCCGCCTTTGTACCTCCGCGAGGGCGGCAGCGTGCCGATCATCGCCGACATCAAGCGCGTCACCGGTCTCGATTCCGTGATGTTCGGTCTCTTCCTGCCCGAGGATAATCTCCATGCACCGAATGAGAGCTTCAATCTCGACGTGATGAAGAAGGGCATCGAGACGACACGCCGGATGCTCGCGGACCTCGCGCGCCGCTAGGAAGACGGCTTGTAGTCGAAACGTCCATTCGTAGGGGCGTGGCTCGTCCACGCCCGGGCAATGGAGAATAGGTGATTTACTTCGAGGGTCCGCTTTGGGGCACAAAAAAGCCCCGGCGTTTCGGCCGGGGCTTGAAAGTGGAATTCTTCGAACTCAGAGCGGCGCGGGCGCCGTGCTGGGGTTCACGACCACGAGATCGACGCGGCGATCCTTCGCCATCGTCGCATCATCACCGTTCTTCGCGGCTTCGAGGCTGCCCTTGGAGACGGTCTCGAGCTTGTCGGCGGTGACGCCGATCGAGATGAGGTACGTCTTGGCGGCGTTCGCGCGGCGCTCGCCTAGGCCGAGATTGTACTCGGCGGTGCCACGCCAGTCGGCGTGACCTTCGAGGAGGAGGCGATAGCCGGGATTCTTCGTCAGGTATTCTTTCGCCGCCTGGAGCTTCGTGCGCTCGGCCTGCTTGATGTCGGAGCGATCAAAGTCGAAGTACACCGCCTGCAGGGCCGTGCGATTCTGGTTGTTCGCATCGAAACCTTCCGGGCGCTGCGTCAGGCCGGGCGCCTCGAGATTCACGGGTACGTCTGTCGGATTCAATGCACCGGTGCGACCGCCGCCGGGCTGCATCCCAATCGCCGTCGCGCTCGGATCCGGGCGGGTCGGCGTATGGGGACAACCCGCGAGAAAGAGCGAGCCACCGGCGACAACGAGGCAGAGTTTCAGCGAAGCAAGTTTCATGAGAAGAGAAGGCGAAAGGGGGAGACAGACCTATTGGCAAACCCGATTGGCCCGGCAAGGTTATTACACGGTCTTTTTGGGTTCGATCAGGCCCACCTCCAACGCGTAACGCGTGAGGCTGGCGACGTCGTGCAGATTGAGTTTTCGCATCAGATTCGTGCGATGATTGTCGACCGTCTTGACGCTGATGCCGAGCTTGGCCGCGATCTCCTTCGTGCTGTGGCTTTCGGCGACGAGCTGCAAAATCTCGCGCTCCCGATCCGTGAGGAAATCGGGCGCGTTGCTGGTGGCCGGATTCGCGACGACGTTGCGTAGCAGGGCGGCGACCGCCGGGCCAAAATACGTGCCGCCATTCGCGACGGTCTCGAGACCCTTCTTGAACTCGAAGAGCCCGGCGGTCTTTTCCACGAACCCATGCGCGCCGGCTTCGAGCATCTCGCGCACCAGCACCGGATTCTCGTGACCCGAGAATACCAGCACACGCATCTGCGGGAGCTTTTTGCTGATCCGGCGGAGAATATCGACCCCGTTCAGTCCCGGCAGCTTGGCATCGAGGACGCAAACGTCGGGATTGGCATCCAGGCACAACTGCACCGCGCTCTGGCCGTCGCCGGCTTCGCCGACGAGTTGGTAATTTGCGTCCAGCCGCAGAATTTCCACGAGCATCTCGCGGATGGCGGTTTGATCTTCAATGATGACGAGACGCTTCATGGGCTGGAGGAAATGAACTGGGAAGGATGGTGGGTCGAGAGGGATTCGAACCCTCAACCAACGACTTAAAAGGACGCTGCTCTACCATTGAGCTATCGACCCAAAAACCAAACTGACAAGGTGTTACCCGACATATCCGCCCCGGATATCCTGACTTCAACTGGCCTGCTGGCGCGAGCGACTCGCTGACCAGCGCAACCGGCGCAGGGAGGAGAGACCCGGGAAACGAATCTGCAAAGTAACACGTAGAGCGTTTGGTATTAGGTTCGGTTAACTTTCACCGGCAAGCCGAAAGGCGTCACAAGGGCTCGACGACGCGATTTTCGAAGCGACGGTGGACGAGTTCGAACATTTGCCACGCGGTACTGTTGACCGGGCCAGGTGCGACTGCCACCGTGCCCGCCCCCTCACAGATATTGGGAACAATTCAAAAATACACCCATCAGAGCGAGGCAGACCGTATGTCCGCCAAAGCTCAAGAAGTTGCCTTTGATCGCCTGCTGGTTGACCGCTTCAAGAACGGCGACCAGGCGGCGTTCAACGAAATGGTGTCACGCTACTGGGACCGGATCTATTCCATGGTTCACCAGTTGCTGCGGAATCAACAGGACGCGGAGGAAGTCACCCAGGATGCCTTCATCCGGGCCCATCGCGGCCTGGTGAACTTTCGCGGCGATTCCGCGTTTTCGACCTGGCTCTACCAGATCGCGACCAACCTGGCGCGCAACCGGTATTGGTACTGGTGGCGCCGCAAGCGGGACCAGTCGGTGTCGTTCGATGCCCCGCTGGGCCAGGACAACGACATGACGCTCAGCGACGTGATTCCGGCGGAAGTGGAGTCGCCCGACGACATCACGGTCACGCAGGAATTCGTGGACCGAATCGGGAAAGGCATGGATCGACTCTCAAGCAAGCACCGCGAGATTCTCGTGCTGCGCAACGTCAAGAACATGTCCTACGAGGAAATCGCCGCAATCCTTGGCATCTCCGTGGGAACCGTAAAAAGCCGAATTGCCCGCGCCCGCGAAAGCCTGCGCTCGAAGCTAGGCGAGGACTTTAAATGAAAGATTCGGAATTCATCGCATTGCTCAACCTCTACATCGACCACGAGATCACCGTCGCCGATGCGGCCCGGCTCGAGGCCGAGGTGCAGTCCAATCCGGAGCGGCACCAGATTTATCGCCAGTATTGTCGGATGCAGAAGGCGTGCACGGTCCTCGCCCAAGACTTCCAGACCGAGCAGCTTTCCCCCGTGGGTGGCAAGGTGCTGTCATTTGACCAGCCGGCCCGGCGTGCGCCGCGCGTCGGACAGATGCTAGCCTTCGGCGGTCTCGCCGCCGCGGCCTGCGTCGCAGTTTTCGTCGGGCTTCGGCAACAGCTTCCCGGGAACTCCGTCGCACCGATCGCACAGGAGCGCAGTGTCGCTTCTCCCGTGGCGTCGTCTGACCGGGTTCCCGCTTTGAAGCCCGGTCTCGTCCACGCCGTGAGCGTGCCCGCGCCGCAACCGCCGGCTCCGTCCAATCGCCTGCTGCTGACGGGCAACGCCCAGGCCGAAGCCTTGATGGCCGCCGCGGTAGATCAGACCAACGCGAAGTTCGAGTGGATGCGCACGGTGCAAATCACACCGCTGCCGCAGCGGGTACCGGTCGAGAGCCTGCGGTTTGAGAATTCGCCGGCCGCACCGATAGACGTGCGCCCGCGGAATTATCGTGTCCAGCCGGGTGCTGAACCCGAGTGGGTCGGTTTCAAATTCAACAAGTAAGAAGGGGCGCGGAATTCCGCGGCCTCTCCGATCGAAAGGTCGGTCACGCGCTGCGCGGGATTCGTCAGCCGAGCGACTTCTTGATCAAGGCTTCGGTCGTGGCGCCGGCACCGAGTGCGAGGGCGGAACGACGGATCGCTTCGTCGGCCTCCGCGGCCTTGTAGCCGAGGGCGATCAAGGCCGCGACGGCATCACGGGTGACGCTGCGCGGCGATTCAGCCGCGGCCGGCGCGCCGGGCTCACTGCTCGCGGTCAGGGTGTCGCCGCCGACCTTTGACTTCAGTTCGACGATGAGTCGCTCGGCGGTCTTCTTGCCAATCCCCGGACACTTCGCGAGCAGCGCGATGTCGCCCATGCGAATCGCGCTCTCCAAAAGCGGCAGGGAGAGCCGGCTCATGATCGTCAGGGCCATCTTCGGGCCGACGCCCGTGACGTTTTCGATCATCAAACGGAAAAAATCGCGTTCCGCGGGCGAAGCGAAGCCGTAGAGAGTCTGCGCGTCCTCGCGGTAAATGACGTGCGTGTGGAGCTTCACGATCGCTCCGACCACGGGCAGCTTTTCCGCCGTCGTCACCGGGACATTCACCTCGTAGCCGAAACCGTTCAGCTCGACAATCGCGCGCAGCGGCGTCGCCGCCGTCAACGTTCCCTGAATGGAGGTAATCACGGTCAGGGGATTACTTCAGCCCCAGGACGTCCTGCATGTCGTAAACACCGGGCTGCTTTCCGACCACCCACTGGGCCGCGCGCAGGGCGCCGCGGGCAAAGATACCGCGGTCGCTGGCCTTGTGGGTGAGTTCGAGCCGTTCACCGAGGGCCGCAAACATGACGGTGTGGTCGCCCACGACATCGCCGCCGCGAAGCGCATGAATGCCCACCTCGGTCGACGTCCGCTCGCCAGTCAGCCCCTCGCGGCCATGCCGGAGGGCCCGGGCGTCGAGCTTTCGTTCCTCAAGGATGATCTCGAGGAGCCGGGCGGCCGTGCCGCTGGGTGCGTCCTTCTTGAAACGGTGATGCATCTCGACCACTTCCGCGTCGTAGTCAGAGCCCAGCACCGACGCAGCGTGGCGGGTGAGCGCGAAAAGGAGATTCACGCCGACGGAGAAATTACCCGCCCAGACGCACGGAACGCGACCGGCGAGCGCGAGCAGCGCCTTTTTTTCCTCCGCGGAGTGGCCGGTGGTTCCAAGCACGACGGGCTTCTGTCGGGCCACCGCCGCCTCAAGCACCGCCCGCGTCGCGGACGGCGCGCTGAAGTCGACGACGACGTCGGAGGTGGCGAGAGCGGCGGCAAGGTCGTCACCTGCGTCGATCGCAGCGCCGACCGGCAGCGCCATTTCCCGGGCGGCGCCGAGCAGGGCCTGGCCCATCCGGCCCTTGGCCCCGTTGATTAAGAGAGTGATCGCCATGGGACGGCTCAATCGAGCTTGGCCAGGACCTGTTCGAGCACCCGCGCGTTGGCGGCGCTCATGCCGCACAGCGGGAGGCGCACCTCGGCCGAGCCGATGATCCCCGCCCGCGCCAGGGCGACCTTGATCGGAACGGGATTCGGTTCGATGAAGAGCGTCTTGAACGCCGGATAAAGCCGCTGGTGAATCTTGCGTGCCGCCGCGAAGTCATCAGCGAGCGCGAGCAGGACCATCTTCGAGATTTCCCGGACGTAGAGATTCGAGGCAACGCTGATGACGCCCTCGGCCCCGACGGCCATGAAGGGCAGGGTGAGGGAGTCGTCACCACTTAGCACCGTGAGATCGGATCCGAGCGCCTGCTTGAGTTGATCCACGCGATCGACGCTGCCGCCGGCTTCCTTGATCCAGGCGACGTGCTTGAACTTTGCGCGCAAGCGCTCGACGACGCCGACGCTGATTTCGACGCCGCAGCGGCCCGGAATCGAGTAGAGGATGATCGGACGATCGGTGGCTTCGGCGATGGCCGCGAAATGCTGGAACAGGCCTTCCTGGCTCGGCTTGTTGTAATACGGCGCGACCAGCAGCATGGCGTCGGCGCCCGCTTCGTGCGCGAGTCCGGTCAACTCCACCGCTTCATGGGTCGAATTGGATCCGGTCCCGGCGATGACGGGAACGCGGCCTCGAGTCTCAGCGATCACGAAGCGGATCACTTCCATGTGCTCCTCGTGACTCAGCGTCGGCGATTCGCCGGTCGTGCCCATGGGGACGAGCCCGTTGATGCCACCCTTGATCTGGTGCGAGACCAGTTTCTTCAGATCGTCATAGGCGATCCGCGATTGGCGGAAGGGAGTGGCGAGCGCGGTGATCGTGCCGGTGAGAGGACGGAGTTTCATGAATTTTACCAATGAAGCCTTGCTGAACAAAGCAGGGCGAAATAGGTAATCCGCAACGCTTTTCTACCCGCGACACTCATGCCCTCCGTCTCACCGGCCACCGAAATTATCAACGATCTGCTCAAGCTGGCGGTCGATAGCGGCGTCAGTGACATCATCATCAAATCGAACAAACCCGGGTATGTCCGGCTTGCGGGCAAACTGAAGCCGGTCGACATGGATCCGATCACGTGTCCCGAGGCCCAGGCATTTGTGGACGAAAACGTGCCGAAGGTTTTCAAAAAGCGCTGGGACGACGAGGGCCAGGTCGACTTCGCGTACGCTTTCGAGGGCATCGGGCGCTTCCGGGTGAACGCGTTCCATCAGCGCGGGCTCGTCAGCATCGTCATGCGTCACATCAAGAGCACGGTGCCGAATTTCGAGCAGCTCGGTCTCGGGCAGACGGCCGACGCGCTCATTAAGATGGTTCAGGCCAAGGACGGCATCCTGCTCGTGTGCGGTGCGACCGGCTCCGGCAAGAGCTCCACGATGGCTGCCATGATGAACTGGGTGAACCAGAACCAGGACAAGCACATCGTGACGATCGAGGACCCGATCGAGTACACTTTTCAGGACGACAAATCCCTGTTCCAGCAACGTGAGATCGGCCTCGATGTGCCGAGCTTCGACCTGGCGATCAAGGCGGTTCTGCGCCAGAACCCCGACATCATTCTCATCGGTGAAATGCGGGATCGCGAAACGTTCGAGACCGCCATTTCCGCGGCGGAAACCGGTCACCTCGTGTTCTCCACCATGCACGCCGCAACGGTGGCACAGTCGTTGACGCGTCTTTTCGAATTCTTTCCGGCCGAGGAAATGGATCAGGCCCGCCGCGCGATTTCGGGCAGTTTGCGCGGATTCGTTTGCCAGAAGCTCATCCCGACGATCGAAGGCAACAGCCGGCAGCCGGTGAACGAGATCCTGACCGCTGACGCGACGGTGAAGAATCTGATCCTCGAAGGTCAGAATGAGAAGATCCAGGGCCTGCTCGAGAGCAGCAGCGACTCGGCGACCTTTTCCTTCAACAAGGACATCTACCGTCTCATCAAGGCCGGCCGCATCAGCAAGACCGACGGCCTGAAGTATTCGCCCAACCCACAGCAGCTCGAGATGAACCTGAAGGGGATTTTCATCAAATCCTGATCTGTTCTCATCCTATTACGATGCGCTGGTTCTTCGTCCTTCCGCTGGCTCTTGGAGCCGCCGCGATGGGGCGGGCCGCCGAAGGAGCCGCCGCTCCGGCTCCGGCCACTGAGAGTTCGCTGTCGGCGGCGAAGCGCGATTTCGATTCGATCAAGGCCTCGCGCGAGGAGGCGCTGCATCCGAAGGCGGATTTGCCGCGACTGACTGTCCCGGAACTGCAGTTGTCCACGCCGGCACCCCGGGCCCCAGCGTCGGAGCGGGACAATGAGACTGACCCAAGAAAGAAGGCGAAGTCCGCGAACTGGCTCGTCGATGCGATGGAAAAGGGCGAAAAAAAGTCAGGCGTTCGCGACCGGAACGGCAAGGGAAGCACCGGGAAAAACGCCGATCCGGCCGAGGCGTGGGGCACCGAAAAGTCTGCGAACCAGACTAATTTCACCACGGCCCCGGATAATCGCCGCCAAACGTCATCCGAGTCCCAGGAACGGCGCGAAGTCGAACCTCCGCCGAATCCGCTCGCGCCGTTCCTCGCAGGTTGGATGACCGCGCAGGATTATGCGTTGTTGAAGCCGACGGTGACGTCAGGCTCGACCGCCAACCCCGCGAGCCCGGTTGCGCTCCCTGGCACTGCGGTGTCCGCGCAGGATCCGATGTTTTCGCTTCGGCCCGACGTCCGAACGCCTTTCCGGGGTGACGGTCCGTCCGGGCTGGCGCCGGCGCCCGCCGAGAATCCTTACCTTTCGGCGATGAATGACCCGGCGCCCCCGTCGGGCGCGCTGGCTCTGCCGGTGACGCCCGTGGCCGCGATGCCGGCGCCGGCGCCCGTGCGCTACGAGCTGGCTCCCACGCCGCCGCCCGCGAAAATTCCCGATTTTGCGAGGCCCGCGAACGACGATCGTTACTTCAAGCCGCTAAAGCGGTTTTAGGGCTTGGATTCGTCCGGCGCGGGCGATTGTCTCGCGTGTTTCAATCATGGCATTGGCATTTTTATTTGCGGGACAGGGGGCCCAAAAAGTCGGGATGGGGAAGTCGCTGTACGAGCAATCGCCGGCGGCGCGGGCCCTGTACGACGAGTCTGGCCGTGTTTTGGGGTGGGATTTGAAGCAAGTTTGCTTCGAAGGACCGGAAGCGGAGCTTACCCAAACGAAGGTCTGCCAGCCGGCGTTGTTCGTCCACGGACTGGCCCTGCAGGCAGCGTTGCGTGAAATGGGCAAGATTCCCGCGGGCGAGCCAAGCTATGCGCTCGGTCTCAGCCTTGGCGAAGTCACGGCGTGTGCCGCGGCTGGGGTGTTTGATTTTGCGACCGGCCTGAAGGTCGTCGCCGAGCGCGGCCGGCTGATGCAGCAGGCCTGCGAGCAGACCACCGGCGGCATGGCGGCGGTCATCGGCGAGGAGCGGGCCAAGGTCCGCGAGTTGTGCGCCGAGTTCGACATCGAGTTGGCGAACTTCAATGCGCCGGGACAGATCATCATTTCCGGCGAGAAGACGAAGGTCGCCGCGGCAGTCGCGGCCGCCAAGGATCGCGGAATCAAGAGGGTCATGCCACTCAACGTCGCCGGCGCATATCACTCGCGGCTGATGGAGCCGGCGCGAGCGGCATTCGCGGCCTTCCTCGAGCCGATCGCGTTCCGCGCCCCGAATTTTCCGATTTTCACCAACACCACCGGTCAGGCCATCCAGGACCCCGCCGCCATCAAGGCTGCGCTCGTCCGCCAGGTCGTATCGCCGGTGTTGTGGGAAGACTGCATGCGCGCCGCGGCGGCTGCAGGCGCCACGGAATTCTGGGAACTGGGGCCGGGCGGCGTGCTCAATGGACTCGCACGCCGCACCGAGAAGGCGTGGGCCGTGAAAAGCTTTGCCGAATTCAACGACCTGGCCGCCTGACGATGCCCGCCCGCAACACCCGTAATTTTTGCATCATCGCCCACGTCGACCACGGCAAGACCACCTTGTCGGATCGACTGTTGGAATACACCAACACGGTCGCGATGCGCGTGATGACCGAGCAGCATCTCGACTCGATGGATCTCGAGCGGGAGCGCGGGATCACGATCAAGTCGCACCCGGTGACGATGACGTACCGGGCGAAGGACGGGAAGGACTACAAGCTGAACCTCATGGATACGCCGGGCCACGTGGACTTCTCGTACGAAGTCTCACGATCGCTCGCGGCCTGTGAAGGCGCGCTGCTCCTGATTGACGCGGCGCAGGGCGTCGAGGCCCAGACAGTGGCCAACGCGCACCTCGCCTTCGGGCAGAAGCTCAAAGTCATCCCGGTGATCAACAAAATCGATCTGCCGAGTGCGAACCTCGAACTGTGCACGCGGCAGCTGGAGGACATCCTCACGATTCCGGCCGAGGAGGCGATTCTCGCCAGCGGCAAGTCCGGCATCGGCATCACGGACATTCTCGAGGCCGTCGTCGCGCGCATCCCCCCGCCGCGCTGGACGGAGTATCCGCAGACCCGCGCGCTGGTGTTCGATTCCCTCTACGATTCCTACCGCGGCGTGATTTCGTACGTCCGCATGTTTTCCGGCACGATTAAGGCCGGCGACATGATGATGCTGATGAGCACCAATCAGAAGGCCGAGGTGAAGGAAGTCGGGGTCTTCATGCCGAAGATGGTGAAGATCGCGTCACTCGGACCGGGCGACGTCGGCTACATCGTTTCCACGATCAAGAACACCGCGGACGTGAAGACGGGCGACACCGTGACGCTCGCGATTCGGCCCGCGTCGGAGATGCTGCCGGGCTACAAGGAAGTCCGGCCGCTGGTCTTCTGCGGTCTCTATCCGCTCGAGAGCGACGATTACGAGAAACTCAAGGCGGCCCTCGGCCGGCTGCGGCTCAACGATGCCGCCTTCGTTTATGCGTCGGAGAGTTCCCTCGCGCTGGGTTTTGGTTTCCGCTGCGGCTTTCTGGGGCTGCTGCACATGGAAATCATCCAGGAGCGGATCCGCCGGGAGCATGACGTGGAGATCATCTCCACATACCCGAGCGTAATCTACAAGATCGTGAAGCACGGCGGCGAACTGCTCGAGGTCGACAATCCGGTCAACATGCCGGATCCCGGCACGATTCTGGAAATCCAGGAGCCGACGATTCGCGCCTCGATCATCATTCCGAACGACTCGATGGGCGACATTCTCGCGATCATCATGGAGAAGCGCGGGAACGTCGATCACACCGACACGCTCGACGCCAATCGCGTGATGCTCCACGCCGTGCTGCCGCTGAACGAAATTCTTGTCGATTTCAACGACCGGCTGAAGAGCGTCACGCATGGCTATGGTTCGATGGATTACGAGCTGGGCGATTATGTGGCGTCCGATCTCGTGAAGATGGACATCATGATCAACGGCGACCCGGTCGATGCGTTTGCCTGCATCGTCCACCGCGAAAAGGCCGAGGGCAAAGGCCGCCAGTTGTGCGAGAAGCTCGCCGAGATTATTCCTCCCCAGATGTTCCGGGTCGCGATTCAAGCTGCCATCGGCGGCAAGATTATCGCCCGCGACAACGTGAAGGAGATGCGCAAGGACGTCACCGCGAAGTGTTATGGCGGTGACATCAGCCGTAAGCGCAAGCTCCTCGACAAGCAGAAGGAGGGCAAAAAGAAGATGAAGCAGATTGGCAAGGTCTCCATCCCGCCCGATGCCTTCATCAAGGTGCTGCAGAACGGGTGAGCGGCTGCTCCGCGACCGGAATCATCCGGGAGGCGGATCGGCGCTGATCGGACAAAAGGTCCAGATCCGGCTGGCTGCCCGCGTCCCGGGCCGCTGAACTTCGCCGGAATCTCTCTGTCCCAGAACCGCCCACCACCGACGCGACCACCATGTTCGGCTTCTTTGCATCGCAGGAAAAGAAAATGCGCGAGAACGCGGCCAACTGGCTGGAGCTCGCAAGCAAGGTGTATCACTTCCGTCGCGACGTCCTGAGCCCCACCCAGTTGACGGAGCTCCAGGGCCAGACGGCCGCGCTGCAGGCGATGGTGAAGGAGCGGGCGGGGGCCGAGAAATTGAAGCTCGGGATCGAGTCGCTCGAGGAGACGCTGCGAAGCACGGGCGGGGCAATTTATCCGAAGTCGGCGCTGACGGAGAACATCGAGTTCTTCCTCGTGGCGGCGATTGTGATTCTCGGCATCCGGACCTACTTTGTTCAGCCGTTCAAGATTCCGACGAATTCGATGTGGCCGACCTACAACGGCATGACGCCCGAGGTCTGGAAGGATCCGGCCGATGCGCCTGGCCCTCTCATGAAGGTGGCCCGGCTCGTGATGTTCGGGGCGAAGCGCCGCGAGATGGTCCCGACCGAGTCCGGCCCGGTTTATTTGCCGGTGATTCGCGGTTCCGGCCGGTTGTTCACCGAAATGAAACCCGGACGGAACTGGTTCATTTTTCCGGCACGCAATCGGGAGCTGACGTTTTTGGTCAACGACAAGCCCGTGCGGATGCAGGTCCCGGAGGATTTCGACATCGACTGGGCCATCGAGGAGGCGACGGGGTTGTCGGCTGATCGTCGCGCCGAGCTGGCGGAGGGCGCAGATCGAGCCGTGCGCGGACTGAATGCGGTCCGGCTGGTGAAGCTTTCGAAACCGGCGGTCGCCGGGAAGCCGTACCTTTCCTTCGACATCATTACTGGCGACCAGCTCTTCGTGGATCGAATGAGCTATCACTTCGCGGCACCGAAGGTGGGGCAGGGCTTCGTTTTCCGGACCGATCACATCCAGAGTCAGTACATGGTGGATCCGAGCACCGGGCAGCAGCTCGCGCAGTATTACATCAAGCGGCTCGTGGGCGGTCCCGGCGACGAACTTCAGATTCGGGAACCAGTGATTTATCGAAACGGGAAGCCGATCACGGGCTCGGACGCCTTTGAGGCGAATGCGAAGCGGGCCGACAAGTATCGGGGCTATTTCAACAGTCCAATCGGCGGCACTTATCTTGGCCGCGGCGAAAAGATGACGGTGCCAGCGAGCAAGTACTTCGCGATGGGCGATAATTCGGGAAACAGCCAGGACGGACGTTATTGGGGCTTCGTCCCGGCCAAGGACGTCGTGGGCCGGCCGATATTCGTTTATTACCCGTTTACGAGTCACTGGGGTCCTGCCCGTTAGCCTTTTCCCTAGGGTCGGTATGCACAATTAACATTATGTTAAGTAGGTGAATTGGCCGATGCCTCCCTTATCCGACCCAACTGCTCCGACTGAACCCGGCCTGTTTAACTGGCTCGGTCACCGCTCGGCGGGAGTTCTGCTGCACCCCACCTCGCTGCCGAATAACCAGGGTGTCGGTGTTTTCGACCAAGCGGCCATCGCCTTTCTCGATTTCCTGAAAAGCGCGGGACTCAAATACTGGCAGCTCTGCCCGCTCGGGCCGACAGGTTATGGCGATTCCCCTTACCAGTGCTTTTCGTCCTTTGCGGGTAACCCCTACCTGATCGATTTGCTGCCCCTCGTTCGCGCGGGGCTACTCAGCGATGCGGACCTCGCACCGTTGCGCGCCCTGACCGCCTCCGAAGTTGACTACGGTGCACTCTACGAACGGAAGCGTCCCCTGCTGTTCGCCGCCCACCGCGCCTGGCGTCGCCAGCCGACCAGCCTGGCCGCCTACGGTGACTTCGCCGCCTTCCGGGCCCGAAACGCCGAGTGGCTGGAGAGCTACAGCCTCTTCTCGGCCTTAAAGGATTATTTTGGCGGCAAACCTTGGTGGGAATGGCCGGCCGAAGCCCGTTTCTGCGCCGCGGCAAAAAAATCGAAGCTGCGCTCACAACTCGAGCATTCGGCGGAAGCCTACGCCTTCATCCAGTTCCTCTTCTTCGCGCAGTGGTCGCAATTGCGCGCCGAGGCCGCCCGCCGTGACATCAGCATCATCGGCGACGCACCCATCTTCACCGCGCTCGACAGCGCTGACGTCTGGGCCGATCCGCAGCTCTTTCAGCTGGATCCGAAGACGCACCGCCCGACCTTTGTCGCCGGAGTTCCGCCTGACTATTTTTCGGCGGACGGCCAACTCTGGGGCAACCCACTCTACGATTGGCCGGCCCACGCGAAGGAAAACTACGCGTGGTGGCTCCGCCGTCTGCGGGCCAACTTCGATCTCTACGACGTGGTGCGAATCGATCACTTCCGGGGCTTCGAAGCGTTCTGGTCCGTGCCCGCCAGCGCCGCCACCGCTCGTACCGGCAATTGGGTCGAGGGTCCCGGTCTCGATTTCTTTCGCGCCGTGCGGGCCGCCCTGCCCACCTGCCGGCTCATCGCCGAGGATCTCGGGTTGCTCACTCCCGCGACGGTTGCGCTCCGGGCCGCGACCGGCCTGCCCGGGATGGCCGTGCTCCAATTCGCGTTCGGCGGCGGCTCCGACAACCTCTACCTGCCCCATAATCAGCGCGCGAACTGCGTCGTTTATCCCGGCACGCACGATAACGACACGACGGTTGGCTGGTACGCCACGACGGACGAAAAGACCCGCGACCACCTCCGGCGCTACCTGCGCGTCGGCGGCCAGGAAATCAGCTGGGACTTTGTCCGCTCGGCCTACGCCTCGGTCGCGAACCTCGCGGTCATTCCAATGACCGACCTGCTCAGTCTCGATTCGAGCGCCCGCTTCAACACGCCGGGCAAGAGCCAGGGCAACTGGACTTGGCGTTACCAACCCGCGCAGCTCTCCAGTCTGTCCGCGCAATCTGCCAGTTATCTTCGCGAACTCGGCGCGCTTTACGGACGCGATGGCCAGGCGGCTTCGCCGGCGGCGTAAAACCAAGGAGGAGCCACGGACGGATTTCGCCAACGGCGAAATCTTGATCCGGAGCCTCCGCCTAATCGGCTGCGGCGTGCGCCCGGGGCGGCTGCTAATCGCGGCCGAGGTGAAGCAAAACCGCGTCCGGTGTATCACGCCCGCGATTCAGCGGGCCCGATTCTTTGAGCGCAGGCGATTAGCCGGAGCCACACCATCAAAATTTCGCCGTTGGCGAAATTCGTTAGTGGTGCTTCCAAGCCTAGTCGGACCCGAGAAACGCCTGCACCAGCGGTACGACTTCCTCACGCGCATCGTCGAGGACGTAGTGCCCGGCATCAGCAAGTCGGTGCACCTTCGCGGTCGGAAAGATCTCCTGCCAGCGCCGCAGAAAGGCGTCGTGGAAACAGAAGTCCCGACCGCCCCAGATCACGAGCGCTGTTCGATCCCGGAATTGAGCCAGCCCGCGTTCGACTTCGGTCAACGTCGTCCAGGTCGGGTGCGACGCCTGCATCGGGATGTCCCGGACGAACGCATTGACCGCCACGCGATGCTGCCAGCTATCGTACGGCAGCAGGTAGCCCTGCTTTTCCACCGCCGAGAGTTTGCGCCGGTGCATCGCCATCCACGTGGCTGGACCGGCAAAACCGTTCAAGCCGCGGACCAACAACGGGCCGAGCACCGGCAGCCGGCACGCCGAGATCCGCGCGGGAATGTGCGGCGCGGGAAACGCCGCCGTATTCAGAATCACCATTCGCCGGATTAATCCGGGATTGCGGCCCGCGAAACCAAACCCAATCGCGCCACCCCAGTCGTGCACGACGAGATCGATCTCCGTCAGCCCGAGCGACGCCACGAGCGCCTCGAGGTCTGCGATTCGAGTCGCGAGAGTGTAAGGATAGTCCTCCGGCTTTTCCGAGAGTCCCATGCCTACGTGATCCGGAACGACGCAGCGTCGTTCCGGTGCGAGCGCCTTGACCAAGCCGCGGTAGTAAAACGACCAGGTGGGATTGCCGTGGACCATCAGGACCGCGGAGTTCGTGCGCGGTCCTTCGTCGAGGAAGCTCAGGCGGGCGCCGGACGCGGTGCGAAACGACTTCGGTGTGAACGGGTACTCCCCCTTCAGCGCCGCCGGAATTTGGACGTCGCTTACCATTCGAGCGCGAGCATCAGGCAGTTCAATCCGCTCCCGATCCCGAGCAATCCCACGCGATCGCCCTCGCGGATCGCTCCGGCTTCCACGCCCGCGGCGAGCGTGGCCGGCAGCGCAACCGATCCGGTGTTGCCGAGCGTCTCGAAGGTCGAGAAGTCCCGCGCAAGGTCGAGACCGAGGGTCTCGTATAACTTTCTCCGATGCGCCGTGCCGACTTGATGGCAGACGTAGCGCTGAAAATCCGTCCCGTGGTCAGCGGTGAAATCGGTCCAGGTTTCCTTCGCCACCGTCACACCCGCGACGAGCAACTGTTCCGAGTCGGTCTGCATCGCGAGCGCCTCGGTACCGTGGGTGTCGCCCTGGCAGAGTTCGCTATGCTGCGTCGCCGCGCGGGCGATGCCGCCGAGCAGCCGGTGCGCCCGCCCTTTCACCAGCGAACGATGGCACACCATCGCAGCCACCGCGCCCGACCCGATCGTGAGATTCGCGAAGAACGGTTTGATCTCGTTTCGTGAGAGCGGCTGTTCGACGAGGGTGCGCAGTGTCTGGTCGACCAGCGGACGACCATTCTCGCCGGCGGCGACGAGCGCGCACCGAATCTGTCCCGACTCAATCAAGCCCGCCGCCACGGTCAGCGAATTAAGAAATCCGAGACACGCGTTCGACACATCGAAGATCTGCGCCGTCGCCGGCAGTCCAATCTTGCGATGCGCAAACGAGGCCGTCGCCGGCTCGAGCATGTCGCGGCTCACGGCCGCATGGATGAAGAGTTCGACCTGCGCGGCACTGAGTTGCGATTTGGCGAGGACGTTGCGGCCCGCGGCCGCACTGGCGTCGGAGGGCCGGGTCCCGACCGGCCACATCCGGCGTTCGCGGATCCCGGTCATCAGCTCGAGGCGCCCGGCCGGCAGCTTCAAGCGCTCGTACAGCGGGCGGAGCCGTTCCTCGATGTCCGCGGAGGTCCAGATTTCCTCTGGCAGCGCGACCGCCAGCGACTCGAGGCAGACGTTTTCGAACCGCATGTCAGGCGGACGGGGACGCGTTCCCCGACTTCACTTCCGGCCGCATGGTGAGCCGGACGATTTCCTGATCAAAATAGTTGGAGCCGAGCCCGGCATCGACGACGAGGGTCGTGCCATTGATGCCACTGCTGCGTGGGCTAAGCAGGAACAGCACGACATTGGCGACCTCCGCCGTCTCGAGGTTCTTCTTCCGAAACGTCAGTTTCTCGGCGTACAGGTAGCTCTCCAAATAACCGGGAATCCCGGCGGACGCACTCGTCTTGAGCGGCCCGGCTCCAACCGCGTTGAAGCGCACGGCGCTCGTCGCGCTGAAAGACTTCGCGAGGAAGCGGACGGCGGATTCCAGGGCGGCCTTGATCGGGCCCATGTAACCGTAGTTGTCGGGCGTCACGAGCAGCGACGAAATGCCGATGGTCACGACGGACGCATTCGGCGCGAGGTGCGGCTTGAACGCCCGGGCCATCTCGACCAGCGAGAAGGCGGAGACTGCGGTCGCCTGGAGGAAGTCGGCCCGCTTCGTCTCGTGGAACGGTTTGAAGCCCTCGGAGTAATTCGCGAACGCGATCGAGTGGACGATGCCTGCGAGCGGCGCGTGTCCCGCGGCGGCGACTTCCGACGCGAGCCGATCGACGGCGCCTTCCTGCTCCACATCGCAGATGAAAACCGGCTTGGCCGCGAGCAGCGCCGTCAGCGACTGCTTCCGGGCCTCGGAGCGAACGCTGTAGAGGACGCGAGCCCCCTGCTCTTCCAGCGTCTTCGCGACAAACCACGCCACGCTCTTCCGGTTGGCGACGCCGAAGACGAGAAACGTCTGGCCGGTGAGCTGGAGGAAGTCGGACATCGGAGCGCGCGATCGCAGATCAAGGCCTGGCTTCGCCACCACTCGCGGCGGGCGTCTTCCACGCCACCGAGAAATCCACGTTCATCACGCGGGTGCCGTCGGCCTTCTTGATCGAGCCGCTCATCATCGTGAAGCCGCCCATCGCGTCCTTCTGCTTCACCTCGAGCAGAATGTCGTCGCCCGGATAAACCGGCTGGCGAAAGCGCACGTCGCTGATTTTCGCGATCAACGGCACGCCCTCGCCCGGCTTTGCTCCGGCGGCGCGCGCCTTCAGCGCCAGAAAACAGGCGGCCGTTTGAAACACCGCCTCGCAGAGCAGAACGCCGGGAGTGATCGGGGCGCCGGGATAATGTCCGCGGTAGAAATCCTCCTCAGGGCGCCAGCGCCGCGACGCAATCATCCCATCCGGAAGTTCCGACACGATGGCATCGACAAAGAGAAATGGAGGCCGGTGCGGGATGAGGTCGGTGACGGGAGTCATGGCTGGGATTGGGCCGCAGGCGCGGGAGCGGCCGGGCGATTTTGAAAGAGATACTGGTCGATCTTGTTCGCAACAATGACGCCGTAATTGATGGTCCCAAGCCAGCCCGACATGATGATGCCGACCGAACCCGCGTGATAGAGGCCGGGCAACTTGTCGGGCAACTCCATCGAAACCTTGAGGCCTTCGAATTTCGTGCCGAAGGACGTGCCGCGGGCGTGGGTCGTGTAGCGCTCGATCGTCCGCGGCGTGGCGGCCTCGGTCCAGTCGATCTTGCCGCGCACATCGGGAATGAACCGCTCCAGCGCAACGAGAGACTCCTCGATCAGGCGCTGCTTTTCCCGCTCGTAATCTTCCTCCGACAGCGCCGCCCAGTCGCCGTACTGGCCGTTGAGCGAGACGACGACCGTGTATCGATCCGAGCCCGGCCGGGTGTCGGGATAGTAAACTGAGAAGGTCCGGCTCGTCGTGTGAAAATCCGTCAGCTCCGCGCTGTCGAACTTGGGGTTGGCTGAAGTAAAAACGAGATCGCCGATGTGGGGAATCGTCTCGCCCTTGCGAATCCCGAGGTAGACCTGGCACGAGCTCGAGTTGATGCGGACGGCTTTCGCTTCCTGCACGAAGTCCGCCGGAAAACTCTCTTCGCCGGCGAGGCGGAAAACCGTGTTGTGAATGTTGGCGTTCGACAGGACGGCGCGGGCGCGAATGACACGGCCGCTCTTGGCCACGATGCCGGTCGCCACTTTCCGACCATTGCGTTCCTCAACTAGGATACGATCCACGAGGACCTTCTTCCGCACTTCCACGCCGTTGCGCTTCAGCTCCGCGACCATCTTTTCGATCAGGTCGTCGGAGCCACCGCGGAAGGTGTAGACGCCCGCGCCCATGAAATTCGAGAAGACGATTCCATACGTGATCGCCGGGTCGTCGAGCGTCGATCCGTTGGCATAGGCGATCGGCTCCATCAGCAACCGCTTCACGTCGTCACGTCCGGGGAAGTACCGCTCGAGCATCTGCCCGGTGGTCTCCGGGTTGTTGTCGTAGAAGTTCATCGACCGCAGGTGCTCGTAGAACCGCTCCACCTGCGCGCGCTCGAGGCCGAATTTCTCGACCAGCACCCGGGTGTAGTCTTCGCGCGTGAAGGTCGTCCAGACATCCATCTGCGGGTTGACGAAGCGGATGTCCTTCAGCGGGACGATCGCCCCGGCGATCTCCTTCGTCCAATACTTGCGGCAGGACTTGATCATCCCGCTCGGAAAGCCGTGCAGCGAAATGTCGAAGATGTGTCCGCCCTTGCGCGTGAACCAGGTCGCGAGTCCGCCGAACTGGTAATGGTGTTCGAGCAGCAGTACCCGGTGGCCGGCTTTCGCCAGGACGTTGGCGCCGGTCAGGCCGCCCAGGCCGCTGCCAATCACGATTACATCATACTCGTCGGCGACGCCTTTGAGCCAGTCGTAAGCCATGCAGAAGTGGGCGCGGCGCGGAGGCTGATCAGAGCTTCAGCCCGCGGATGAACTTCAGGCTGTCCGGGATGCACTGCAGCGGCGTCGGTGTCTCGTCCTCGATGAAATAGTGCTCCACGCCTGCGGCCTGGGCCGCCGTAAGAATCTCGGTCCAGTCAAGCTGGCCGGAACCGACCGCGACATTGTCCGTGGGCGGCGCGCTGCCGGTGGAGAGGCCGGTGACGGCGCCCTTCCGGATGTCCTTCACGTGCGCCAGGGCCCAGCGACCGGGATACTTGGCAAATAGCCGGGCCGGATCCTGACCGGCATGGAAGGCCCAAAAGATATCCATCTCGAAGCAGACGAGTTCGGGATCGGTTTCGCGCGCGAGGACATCGAAGGCGAGTTCGCCGCGGGCGGCACCCGTGGGGGTGAATTCGAAACCGTGCGGATGATAACCGAAGCGAATCCCCGCGGCCTTGCAGGCGGCGCCGAAGGTATTGAAGTCGGCCGCGAACTTGCGGGCCTCATTGGCACCAAAGGCGGACGGATGCGGCAGGCTCGGGATGATGAGAAATTTGGCGCCCATCGCCTTCACCTCGCGAATGGCAGCGGCGATGTCCTTCTTCGCCGCGTCGTAGCCGATGTGCGCGCTGAACGCGGAGAGACCGCGCGACTTCAGCTCGGCGGTGAACTGGGCCACCGTGAGATTCCCCGTCCCGGCCGTCTCGACCGTCTTGAATCCGTAGCCCTTGGCGAGGTCCAGCGCGGCGGTCATGCTCTCCTTGGAGGTGGCCCGGAGGCTCCACAGCTGGAGGCCGAGATTTTCCTTGGGATTCGGGCCGGGTGCGGCCTGCAACGAGGCGATCGCGAGCGGTAGAAGCGCGAGGCGAAAGAGAGTTTTCATGGCGCGGGCATTTCGCCGGTGTCCTAACCCTTTTGCAAGATGTGATAGTTCGCCATCGAGATGCCGCTGAGCATGGCGCCGACGATGCCCAGAAAACCCTGATCCGTGCCGCACAGGTAGACGTTGGGCAGCGCGGTCCGACCCTGGCGCTGCTTGACCGGCGCCCCGTAGATCGCGCCCTGCAGGTGTCCGGTAAACTTGGTGATCGTGCGCGGCGTGAACATATCCGTCGCCACCACCGCACGATCGAAGGCCGTTGGGGCGGTCAGTGGCGGCAGGAAACGCTGCGCACTTGCCTGCACGGTCCGGTACCACCGCTGCTTTTCCGCGCGGTAGGTTTCCTCGTTTAGTCCGGCCCAGTAATCGTAGTTCGCGAGGCAGGTCACGCGCACCAGTCCCTCGGACAAGGTTTTGCCGGACCCGTACTCGAAGTTGTTCGGAATGCAGATGACGCCGCTGCGCGGATCGACGGGATCCCCGGGGCGGGCGTAGTCGAACCGCGGCGAGTCGTTGAAGAAGATGATCGTATCGTCGCCCCACCCGAGGTCCGCGGGCTGCGGTTTCAGCACGCTGATCGTTTCGACGAACGACAGACGTCCGGGCGTCGCCGCCGGGGCCGCCTGCTCACGCCCGACTTCGTTCGCCATCAGCCGCTCGGTTTCCGGCGCGCCGATGGAGGAGATGACATGGGCCGCGGTGATTTCCTCGCCGGAGTCGAGGCGCAGCACATTGACGCCATCCGCGCGTCGCGAAATCCGCTGTACACCGCACTTCATCCGGCGCTCGCCGCCGGCGGCGCGGTATTTGTCGAGCAGCACCCGCAGCACCTGACGAACGCCTTCGAACGGACGCGCGAAGCCCTCGAGGAAGAGCGCCTTGAACATGATCACGAACTGCCCGAACTCCATGTCTTGCTCCGTTGCGCTGCCGTAGTACATCAACGGACAGAAGAGCATGTCCTCGAGCAGCGGATCGCGGAGGTGCTCGCGCACGATGCTTCGGGCCGACACGGGCTTCGCGTCGAGCGAAACGTCATCGAAGGTCCGCACCGCCGCGACGAGCCGCCGAAATCCGTCCGCCTCGGCCGGAAAGCGCTGCGCCACCTCCTGCTCGAGCACCGCGAAATCATTCGTGAACCGCAGCGAAGTCTCGCCGCGCGGGCCGAACGCGACCCGGGACTGCCGTTGTTCGCACAAGGCGAATTCCTCCCGCTCGATGCGAAGTTGCCGGAGCAGTTTGGTGAGCGGCGTCCCCTTTACGCCCGGCCGCACGAAATTGGTCATCGCATGCAGGCCCACGTCGTACTTCCGGCCCGCGATGCTGTAGAACCCATTCAAGCCGCCGACCGCGTTGTGGCGCTCGAAGATGCAGACCGCCTTGCCGAAGTGCGCCAGCCGGATGCCGGCGGCGAGGCCGGACATGCCGGCGCCGATGATGGCCACGTCGTAATGAGTACGCGTATTCAAGGACGAATTGGCGATTGAGACCACCGCGACCGGCGAGAACAAGCCCGCAGCGGTGGCTCCATCATCGTGGCATGGGTCTGCTGACCCATGAGGGGGATTCCGAAGTTCGCATTGTAGCCCGCTGCGTGAGCAGCGGGACGAACTTGCGGCGAAGCGATTTGGAAGTCCCTGTCCTCACGGACACGGCCACGCCAAACAGCCTGGCTTTGGATTCCACCTCGGTGCGATCGGCAGAAAAAATCACGGGTCGGGAGACCCGTGCCACTCAGCTGCCACCACCTGAGCCACGACCAGCAAAAAGCCGGGCGGTGGGCCCGGCTTTGTCGTCAGGAGCTCCTGATTCGCTCAGTGCTTCGCGAGGGCGTTGAACTTCGGCGTCAGGTACTCGCCGCAGCTGTCGAGGCTCGCGAGCTGGACGTAATCCGCCTCCGGGACTTCGATCCCGTGGCGCTTCCGGAGTTCCATGACGATATCGAGGAAATCCATGCTATCGAGCTGGAGCTGATCCCGCAGCCGGACGTCGGGTTTGACGTTGCTGAGGTCCTCATCCGGCGCGATGTCCGCGATGATATGGAGCACCAGCTTCTTGCATTCGTCTTTGGTCATGGGTCAGGTGCGCGGAATTAGGGGACAAACCGCTTAACAATCAACGTGGAATTTATTCCGAGCATCCCGAAGGAGTTATTCAGGATCGTATCCACTTTCGCAACCTTGCGCGGGTGATTCAGGACGAGGCCCGGCAACGCGCACTGGGGGTCGAGGTTCACGACGTTGATCGTGGGATGCACGGTGAGGTCGTCGAAGGATGGAAGATTACCCGCGAGTTCCAAAGCCCCAGCGGCGCCCATGGCGTGTCCGATGAAGCTCTTGGTGTTGTTGATGTAAGTGTCGGGACAGCCGGCGCCGAACACCGCGCGGATCCCCTCGCACTCCTGAATGTCCCCCAGCGGCGTGGCCGTGGCGTGGGTGTTGACGATGTGAATGTCCTGCGGGGTCAGGCCGGCCCGGCGGATCGCGGCGCGGATGCATTCCTCCTGCCGCACCGGATTGGGAAGGACGTAGTCGCTGGCGTCGCTGTTGACGTGGTAACCGGCGATCTCGGCGTAAATCTTCGCTCCCCGCTTCTGCGCGTCCTCGAGGCGTTCCAGGGTGTAGAGGCAGCCGCCCTCGGAAATCACGATGCCGTTGCGGGCGAGGTCGAAGGGACGTGAGGCCTTGTGGGGCACGTCGTGCGTCGCGAGCGCGTTCTGGGACTTGAAACCCGCAAAGATGCCGAAGGTGTGGATGCTTTCGCTGACGCCACCGCAAATCGCGAAGTCCACCTCGCCGAGCCGCAGCATCTGCGCGGCGTGAATCAGGCCCATGTTACCCGCGGCGCAGGCGGCGCCGATGGTGTAGGCGGGCCCGGTGATGCCGAGATTGAGCGACGCCTCACCGGCCGGGTTGTTGGCGACAGTCCGGGGGTTGTGGTAATGGGACCAGTACTTCGTGTCGTAGCCGAACTTCGAGATGGCGTAGATTTCGTTCTCCGTCTCGACGTTGCCGTGCTCGGTGAGGCCAATGTAAATGCCGGTCCGATCCTTGGACAGCGTCTCGACCGACACACCGCTGTCTGCCAGGGCTTCGCGAGCGCAGTAGATGCTGATGCTGCCGGCCCGGGTGCCGACGCGGACCTCCTTCTTTTTCTGGTACTTGAGCGGGTCGAAGTGGCAGACCCCCGCCAGTTGCGGGCCCATGTACCGGATCTCGATGCGCTCGATTCCGGCCACCCCGGTCAGGAGATTGCCGCGGAATTCCGCCAGCGTATTGCCGTTGGGTGCGGTCAGTCCGACGCCGGTGATGACGATGCGCGAGTCCTTCATTCGAGGTGAAGGGAAATCGCTACCCAACCTCCTCGCGAAAGCAATACCACGCTCGCCCAACGGCGGGATCGTGGGCCGGACTTCGTATCGCACCACCGATGGATCTGCTTGTCGATGCGTGGGATGTCGGTGATGAAGGTAATACTTGCATGAACGTACTCGTCGTCGGGGGAGCTGGTTACATTGGCAGTCACTGTGTGCGACAATTGGTGGCCGCCGGGCATCGACCGGTGGTGCTGGACAATTTTGTGTACGGTCACCGGGCCGCGGTGGCTCCGGGCGTGCCAGTCCATGAGGCCAACCTGGGCGACGAGGTGGCCGTGGGGCGGGTCCTGCAGGAAGAGCGCATCGATGTCGTCATGCACTTTGCGGCGTACTGCTACGTCGGCGAGTCGGTCACAGACCCGCTCAAATACTACTTCAACAACACGGTCGCGCCGCTCCACCTGCTGCGGGCGATGCTGGCCGCCGGGGTGAGGAAATTCGTGTTCTCCTCGACCTGCGCGACCTTTGGCATTCCGGCGACGCTGCCGATTCACGAGACGCTCCCGCAGGCGCCGATCAATCCCTACGGCCAGACGAAATTGGACCTCGAGAACACGCTGAAGGCCCTCGCGCATGCCAACGGCCTCTCGTTTGCGGCGTTTCGCTATTTCAACGCGGCCGGCGCCTCGGAGGACGGTTCGATCGGCGAGGACCATGATCCCGAGACGCACCTGATTCCCGTGGCGATCGATGTCGCGATGGGACGGAGGCCGCACCTCGAGCTGTACGGGACCGACTACCCTACTCCGGACGGCACCTGCCTGCGGGATTATGTCCACGTGGACGATTTGAGCCGGGCGCACATTGCAGTCTTCGACCGGCTGGCCGTGCCGGGCACGCAGCTCTTCTATAACCTTGGCACCGGCAAGCCGACTTCGAATCGCGAAGTCATCCGTGCGGTCGAAAAGGCCACGGGCCGTCCCGTGAAAATCGTGGACAAGCCCCGCCGGGCCGGCGATCCGCCCGCGCTCTATGCCGATTCGTCCAAAGCGCAGCGCGAACTCAGCTGGAAGGTGAAGTTTCCCGACATCGACTCGATCGTCGCCACCGCGTGGAAGTGGCATTCGAGCCATCCGCGCGGTTACGCGGATCGGCCGGGCCGGTGAACGAAAGTAGCGCCGCGCCTCCAAGCGGCGAGAAGAGTGGGCGCCAACCCACGCCGGCACGACGCGCCACCCTGCCCGGCCGGAATGGTGGAATGTAGGGCCGCCGCTCGCTGGCGGGCCTTTTCGCGAAGGAACGTCGTGGCCCGGCGACGAGCGCCGGCCCTACGAAGCCCGGTCGACTTGCCCCAGCCGATCACGCCTGATTCCGACCGAAGAGCAGCCGCAGCGAATTCAAGCACACCACCAGCGTGCTCCCCTCATGCGCCGCAACGCCCACCGCCAGGGGAACCGCGCCGAAGGCCGTCGCGATGACCATGACGATCACCACCCCGAGCGAAACGGCGAGATTCTGTCGAATCACACTGCGGGCACGGCGGCTGAGCCGGTAGGCGGCGAGAAAATTTTCGATCCGATCGTGCATCAGGATCACCTCGGCCTGCTCGAGCGCGGCGTCGCTGCCCCTCGCGCCCATCGCGACACTGACATCCGCGGCGGCGAGGCTCGGAGCGTCGTTCACGCCATCGCCAATCATCGCGACCTTGTGCTTCCCGCCGCGGAGCGACTGGATCGCCTCGACCTTTCCTTCCGGCGTGAGTCCGGCGCGGACCTCGTCGATGCCGATCTCATGGGCAACCGCCTCGGCCGCGTGGCGCCGGTCGCCGGTGAGCATGACGGTGCGAATGCCGTGGCGCTTCAACTCGGCCAGCACGCCGCGTGACTCGGCGCGGATCTGATCGCGCAGCAGGATCCGGCCAACGAGCCCGCGGCCAATGACCCAGACTTCGCTCAACTCGGCGGACGCCGGCGGAAGTTTTCGCGCCCATTCGGCGAGCGGGCCGCTTTCCAGGAGTTCGCGGCGGCCCAGCATCAGGGTCGCGCCGTCGATGGTTCCGCGCAGGCCTTGCCCCGTGAGGGACTGGAAATCCGCCACGCCCAGTTCCGCGACGCCTTGTGCCCGGGCGTGCCGGACGATGGCGCGGGCGATCGGGTGCTGCGACTTCGCCTCGAGCGCATAGGCGAGTTCAAGGACCTCACGCTCCCGACCCTTCGGGTAACTTTCGGAACCGACCACACTGAGTTCGCCGGTCGTCAGGGTGCCGGTCTTGTCGAGGGCCACGACGCCCACGTCGGCCAGCTTCTCGATCGCCGCGCCGCCACGAAAGAGCACGCCATGTCTCGCACCCCAGGCAATCGCCGCGAGAATCGCCGACGGAATTGACAGCACCAGCGCGCACGGACTCGCGACGACCATCAGCGTCATGGCCCGGTAAAAGGCGGAGCGCGTCTCGGGCGTGTTCGTAAACGCCGGCAGGTGGAAGCCCTGCCACCAGATGAGAAACATCAGGAAGGAACCGCCGATCACCGCGTAGGTGTAACCCGTGCCGAAGCGATCGGTGAACCGCTCGCTCGGTGCCTTCAGCTTCTGGGCCGTCTGGATCAGCCGGATGATCTTTTGCAGCGTGCTCTCCGCCGGCAGTCGCACGACGTCGAACTCAACCAGTCCCCAGAGGTTGATGGTCCCGCTGAAGACTTGATCGCCGACGTTCTTTTCCACCGGCGCCGCCTCGCCCGTCAGCGTGGACTCGTCGCTGGCGCTCTTCCCGAGGACCACCACTCCGTCCGCCGCGAAGCCTTCGCCGGGCTTCACGCGCACCCGGTGCCGCAGTTGCAGTTCCTCGACCGCGATTTCGTGCTCCGAGCCGTCCGCGAGGACAATCGTGGCGCGCTTGGGCGAACTCTTGAGGAGGGCGCTGACTTCGCGCTGCGTGCGATCGAGGGCGTACTCCTCCATCGCGCCGGAGGCGGAAAAAAGGAAGAGCAGCAGCACGGCCTCGCCCCAGGCGTCGATGAACATCGCGCCCACCGCGACGGCGAGCATCAGGAAATGAATGTCCACGTCGCCCTTGCGCAGGCTCTTCCACGTGTCGATCGCGGCATCCCAGCCGCCGGTGACGAGTCCGATGAGAAAAAAGACCCGCGGCAGCCACTTGATTTCGGGGGCGAGATAGCCGGCCGCCACGCCGATGATTCCGGCGGCCCCGCAAATCGTCGCCAGGACCGCGAGCAGCCGCCACTCCTGATCCGCCGCGGTCGGCTCGGCCTTGATTTCCGGCCACTCCATCTCCCGCCAGAGCCACATTTTTTCCGCGGTGGTGCAGGAGTCGCGACCCACGACCGTGGCAGCGCCTTCGCGGCGGATGGAGTAACCGGCGGGTGCCTGGCTGAAACCCTTGGTCGCCAGCTCGGCTTCGATGGCCGCGATCGTTTCGGCCAGTTTCTCCTCCAGGCCTTCGAGGGCGACATTGCCGATGGTGGCCACTTCCACCTTCTGCGCCGTGGGATCGATCCGGACGGCGCTCACCGCGGGCTGCGTCCGAAGGAACGCAACCAGCTCCTCGATCCAATTGTGGGCCCCGTTGTGGCGGTGTTCCATTAGGCGCGAGAATCGCCCCGGCGTACCGGGGTCGCAAATTCAAACACTTCTTCGGCCGACACCGGCACTTTGCCCATTGACTCAGGGCGTGCCCGGGCCCGCCGCGAGGACACACCGAAAGCCGAAATCCGCCCGCCGCCGCTGCGGCGCAACATCGAGCCGGAACGAAGCCTCGAGATGATGCGCCCCGAGCCGACTGTACGCGCCGCCGCGCAGCACCCTCGCGCCGGCCTTGCCGTCGAAGAAGTCCTCGCACCACTCCCACGCATTGCCGGTCAGATCGTAGAGCCCGGTCTTGGTCGCCGTGAAGCTGCCCACGGGCGAAGCGTCTTCGAAGCCGTCTTTATATCCGACCACGATATTCCAATCCGGATGCCGGCCACCCTTGGCGGTTTCGTCGGAGAAGTTACCCACGCCCGCGGGCGGCGGAAACGCCGTACCCCACCAGTAGACCTCGCCCGCCTTGCCGTTGCGCTCCTTGGGGGTGCCACCGTGCTCGCGGGGCAATCCGATGGCCGCACTCCACTCCTCGTCCGTGGGAAGCCGGTACACCTGGCTGGCCGCGAGCCGCCCGGCCGCCCGCTCGGATTCCGTCAGCCACGCACAAAACGCGCGCGCATCCTCCCAGTTCACGCCGACCACCGGATGCAGCGGCGTCTGGGGAAAACCAGGCGACTGCCAGGTGTCGCCATTCTGCCGCCAGCCATCGTCACGCACCGAGAGCATGCCCTTGGTCGCATCGTACTTCGTGGCGTCTACGAACGCCGCGAAATCCCGCACTCGCGTCTCCCAGACGGAAAAGAGCACCTCCGTGCCGGCCACCGGCAGGAACTTCATGCCGAGGCCGTTCTCCCACGGCTGACTGGACTGCGGCTGGGCGGCGCGGGCGGAGATCGCCAGGGGTGAGACGGTGCTGACGGCCAGCGCGAGCAGCGCGGAGGCCAGGAGCGGACCAGAAAAAAAACGACGGCCGAACATGAGATGAATTTAACGAGGGCGGGATTTCACTGCAAGCGCGCGAACCCGGCGAATGCGTGGCAGCGCGGGGTTGATCTTGCCCGGGAACGCCGTCACGTCTTCGCGCTCACCTGATGATCGGCCTAAGCGAAGACACCGGTTCGGCGCCCGCACCCGCGAGCCATGCGCCCGTCCTGACCCCGAAGATCTTTGCCGAGGGCGGCTGGCTGCAGGAGGCGCTGGACCTGGAACACCGCCCCCAGCAGGAGGCGATGGCGCGCGCGGTCGCGGCCGGGATGGAGGCCGACGCACCGCTGCTCTTCGAAGCCGGCACCGGCGTGGGCAAGTCCCTCGCCTACCTCATCCCGGGTCTGATCCGCGCCGTCGATCAGTCGCGGCAACTGATCGTCTCCACCCACACGATCGCCCTGCAGGAGCAACTCGAGTCCAACGATCTCCCGGTCTGCCGCCGGCTCTTCGCCTCGCGGCCGGAACTGGCCGCGTATCGAGATTTCAAGTCCGCCGTGCTCGTCGGCAAATCGAACTACCTCTGCACGACGCGCCTTGGCCACGCGCTCGCCGATCGGGCCACGCTGCTCGCCGATGCCGACTACGACGAGTTGCAGCGTATTGCGGCCTGGTCCGATACGACGACCACCGGCATCCGCCACGAGCTGAAACCGGCCCCGCGGGCCGAGGTCTGGGATGCAGTGAGCGCCGATTCCTCCTCCTGCTCGCGCAAGCACTGCGACGGCCAGAAGTGCTTTTACCAGCGGGCCCGCGCCCGGCTGCGGTCGGCGAATCTCGTCATCGTCAATCACGCGCTGCTGTTCGCCTTGATCAACGCCGGTGGCGCCCAGGCCCAGGGCGCGGGGGCGGATGCGAAGGGCGTGTTGTTCGCGGATGACTTTCTGGTGCTCGACGAGGCGCACACGGTGCCGGAGGTCGCGACGCAGAACTTCGGGTTGTCGCTCTCGAGCTACGGCGTGGATCGGGCGCTCAAGTATCTCTTCAATCCGCGGACGAAACGCGGCGTGCTCCGCAAGCTCGGCGGGGCCGAGGCGCAGCAGCTCGTGCAGGATGCGTTGGACGCGTCCCGCCAGTTCTTCGACTTCATCGGGCAGTCGCTGCTGCGGGAGCGCTCGATCGTCCGGCTGCGTGAGACCGGCGCCGCGGAGCCGATGCTGGATCAACCGCTCGACGTCCTGCACCGGCTCGTCTCCCGGCTGGCGGACAAGCTCGAGGACGGACGCGAGCGCGACGAACTGCTGGAGCAGAAGCAGAAGTTGAAGGCGATTCAGGCCGGCGCGACCGAATGGCTGACGCTCGGCGATCCGGGGCACGTTTACTGGGCGGAGCGCGGCGGCCGGAAGGAAACCATTGTGACCCTCCGGAGCGCGCCGATCGACGTGGCTCCGGAGTTAAGGAAACATCTGTTTGGCCGCGGCACCTCCGTGACCTGTACGAGTGCCACGCTCGCGGTCGGCGGGGAAATGGCGCCGTATGCCCGGCGGGTGGGAGCGGAAGAGGCGCGGGCGGCCATCGTGGCTTCGCCGTTCGACTTCGCGCGCCACATGCGGGTCTTCGTGGCGAACGATGTCCCGCTGCCGACCGCCCAAGAGGCCCGCCTCGCGCTCGATGTGCTCGCGGACTACATCCTGTTCTGCACGGAACGGGTCGCCGGCGGATCGCTGGTGCTCTTCACGAGTTATAGTGACATGCGCGCGGTGGCCGCGCTGGTGGAGGAGAAATACCGCCTGGCGGGCCGGCCGTTCCTGATGCAGGGCGCGGACCTGTCGCGCACCGAGCTGGCGCGAAGCATGCGTTCACTCGGCAATGCGGTCCTCTTCGGCACGGATAGTTTCTGGACCGGGGTGGATGTGCCCGGCGACGCGCTGGGCCAGGTCGTCATCACCCGGCTGCCGTTCGATCCGCCCACCCACCCGATTACCGAGGCGCGCAGCGATCGGATCCGCGATGAAGGCGGCCAGCCGTTTCAGGAGCTCACCCTGCCCGACGCGTTGATCAAGTTCCGGCAGGGGGTCGGCCGGCTCATCCGGCGGGCGAGCGATCGCGGGCTGATCACGATTCTCGATTCGCGGGTGCTCGCGAAGAGCTATGGCCGGCTCTTCGTGGCTTCGCTGCCCCAGCCGGAGTTCACGGTGCTCACCCGCGAAACCCGGGAGGCGCAATTTCATCCTTTCGCCTAGTCACCGCGGCACCTAGGGTCGCGCTCAACCATGCTGTCACTTCGCACCGCGGCGCTCACCGACATCGGACGGGTTCGCCGTGAAAATGAAGACCGCTTCATCCTCGATGAGGGCTGCCTGGTGTTTGGGGTCGCGGATGGCGTGGGCGGGTTGCCCGGAGGCGGTGAGGCCGCCCAGCTGGCCGCGGACGAGATCGTCGGGGCGTTTCACGCGCTCCCGCCGGACCGGGCGGCGGACTTGGTGGCGATTGTCCACCACACCAACGAGATGGTCGCCGCGCTCGGCCGCAAGATGAGCCCGGCCATGGGCATCGGCACCACGCTGACCTTCGCCTGCGTGCAGGCCAATGTCCTCCGGATTGCGCACGTCGGTGACTCCCGCTGCTACGGCGTGCGGGGGACCGAGTTCCTGCAGTTGAGCGAGGATCACTCCGTGGAGAACGAGGCCCGGCTGCGGCGCGCGCGCGGTGACGTGATCTATTACCACGAGGCCAATCGCAATGCGCTCACCCGCTGCATCGGCCAGCCGACGCCGCCCGAGGTCGACATCATTGAGCGTCCGCTCGTGGCGGGCGATCGTTACCTGTTCTGCACCGATGGAGTGACCCGGATGATCCCGAACTCCGAAATCGGGACGCTCCTGACCGGGGGCGCGAATCCCCAGGCCGTGATTGATGAACTCGTGACCCTCGCGGTCCGGCGCGGTGGTCCGGACAACGCCACGGGCGTCGTGGTGTTCGTCGATTCGCTTTAAGCAGCGTGCCGACGCGGGCGGAAAATTTTGCGGCGCTCGTTGCCCGCGATCCGGCCAACCCGCTGTTTCGCTTCAGCCTCGCCCAGGCGCTGGTCGCGGAAGGCCAGGGAGCGGCGGCGGTTCCCCACTACGAAGTCTGCGTCGCCTCGCGCGCCGACTGGATGATGCCACGGATTCTTCTCGGCAAACTCCTGCTGGAACTGGGGCACCGGGAAGAGGCGCGGCCGCTGCTCGAGAACGCCCTCGAACTCGCGCGGCAGCAGCAGCACGAGGATCCCGAGCGGGAACTTGTGGCGCTGCTCGCGTCCTGGTGACGCCGACTACTTGCCGGGTTCGGTGGACTTCTGCTCCGCCAGCAGGCGCGCCTCATACTCGTTCACCGGTGGGTTGCCTTGAGCATACCACCACTGGGCGATGAGGCTCAGGTATCCGCCTTGGGTCTCCTCAATCAATGTGGCGCGCTCCAAGATCACCTTGTGCAGATTGTCCGGGACGCGCGCGTTGATTTGTTTTTTCTGACCCATATCTTTTAGAAAAGGAGGACCGCGGCGAAAAATAGCACCTTCAATTTTGCTACCGTAGTGTAGCAGGCGCACCGCTCAATTAGGACTGACCGATCAGCGGGTCCGCGGTTCGCCGGAATCGCGTGGCGATGGCGGAAAACTCGCGCCGGAATTTTAAACGACGTCCCCGGCGCGCCCGCCCACGCTGCTAAAAAGCTGCAGGAATATCTTGAGGACCGGGATCCGGTGGCGTCGGACGAGGAATGCGCGGCGGCCAGAGAAACCCGGATTCCGGGTTGAATATTCAACGGGACCGGACAATCCGAAGCAATGGCCCACGCCCTTCCGTCCTCCCCCCGGAAAAAGCCCGCTGCGCAATGGCCGGTGATCGCGCTGCTCGTTGTTTCCGTGGCGATCAACTACATCGACCGCGGCAACCTTTCGATTGCCGCCCCGCTGCTCAAAGGGGAGCTCGGCATCACGCCCAGCCAGCTCGGTCTTCTGCTCTCGTCGTTTTTCTGGACGTATTCGGTCTTTCAACTCGTGTCCGGCTGGCTCGTTGATCGCTGGGATGTGAACTGGGTCATGGCCGGCGGCTTCTTCGTCTGGTCCGTGGCCACCGCCGCCACCGGTTTGATCGGAAGCTTCACGACGCTGCTCCTGTTGCGGCTGGTGCTGGGCGCAGGGGAGTCCGTGGCCTATCCATGCTACGCCAAGATTCTGACCGCGCGGCTCAATGAGCGACAGCGCGGGATGGCGAACGCGATGATCGACGCCGGCTCCAAGGTGGGCCCGGCCCTCGGCACGCTGTTCGGTGGCTTGCTCGTGGCGCGCTTCGGCTGGCGGCCGTTCTTCGTCGCGCTCGGCGTCGGCGCGCTGATCTGGCTACCCTTCTGGTTCAAGTGGATGCCGAAAGAAGTGAAGAGGGAGGGCCCGGCGGTGGGACCGCAGCCCAGCGTGCGGGAAATTCTCCGCCAGCCGGCGATCTGGCCGACGTTCACCGGACATTTCTGCGGCAACTACTTCATCTATTTTCTGCTAACCTGGCTGCCGTATTACCTCGTCGAGGAACGGCACTTCACAATGGGTATGATGGCGGCGGTGGGTTCGCTGCCGCCTTTGTTCTCGGCCGCGGCGACGATGCTGGCGGGCTGGTGGTCGTATCGAGCCCTCGCGCGTGGGGTCTCCGTGACCAAGGTCCGAAAAACCTGCACCGCCACCGGGCTCGGGCTTGCGACGCTGATCATCTTTGTCCCGCTGGTGCCGGGAACCTTCCCTGCGATGGCGCTGCTGATGTTTGCCAGCGTCGCGTACGGAATCTTCGCCTCCAGCCACTGGACCATCACGCACACCCTCGCCGGTCCGGCGGCGGTGGGGCGCTGGTCGGGCATGCAGAATTTCACGGCGAATCTCGCCGGCGTGGTCGCGCCGGCCCTCACCGGCTTCGTTGTGGGGCGCACCGGACATTTCTTCTGGGCCTTCGCCGCCACCGGCATCGTCACGCTGACCGGCGCGGCCGGTTACATTTTTGGTCTCGGCGAAGTTGCTCCGGTCGTCTGGCGCGGTTCGACCGAGCCGGCACCGGCGGCCTAAACTGGAGTGGAACCAGGCGCGAAGGACTGCTCGCCGCGCAGGTGGCAACCGGACGATACCTGTCTCGATTTAAAGTTTCACCGCGCGGTTCACGGTGCCGCTCACCTCCTTGTGCCGGACGTGATAGTGCCCGTGCGCGAGGGTCGTCGGGACGGCATCGTGGTCTCCCACCACGGTTACCTCGATATCGACAGCACGCCGGGCACCGGCAGCACGTTCCACATCTTCCTGCCCCTCGCCCCGCGCGCCCAGCTGGCCGTTCCCGCGGTCCTCGCGAGCGCTTTCAGCCGCAAAGGCTACCGGACCGAGCATGCCTCCTCCGGAATCGAGGCGATCGAGAAAGTCAGCGACGTATCGCGTCGGATCGATGCCGTGATCCTCGACCTCAACATGCCGGGTGCGAGCGGCCTCGACGTCCTCAAAATCATCCGGGTCTGCCGTCCCACGGTGCGGGTGATGGTGACCAGCGGCCACATTACACCCGAGTCCCGGCGCCAGTTCGAGCAACTCGGCCAGCACGTCATCGTGCAGAAGCCGTATCGGTTGGACCAGCTCGGCCGGCAGTTGCGGACCCTCCTCGACGGCGCCGCCGCCGGCGGCGAACCGGCGGGACCCACGAGTTGACGTCGGCCCATTCGAGACGAGCGGCGGGAAGCACCCGAAATTCCAGATTACCAATTTTCAATTCTCAATTTTCAATCCCGGCCAACGCCACCGCCACGGCGCGACGAGCCCCGGCGTGTTCGACCCGGATTGAAAATTGAGAATTGAAAATCGGTAATCGCAAATCGGCGCTTTCGCTCGGGGAGGCATTCGCCGCTTTCGGCAGAAGACGACAACGCTCGCCCTCGTAGGGCCGGCGCTCACCGCCGGGCCTCTTCCCGTTAGATTCCAGTTTACGACGAAAACACAGAGACCGAGCGGGTGTTGGCCGCAAAAAGGCACAAAAGGCGCAAAAAAATCCTCGGACGGCTCGGTGTTGCCCCTCCCGGACGTCGTCCTCGCGGCAGCTAGCGATGCCCGTGTTGTGACCCGTAGTGAGACGCAGGCCGAGGCAGCTTCGGCCATCTATTCAAAGCACCCCGCCACGCGCTTTCCTCGTTCTCATTCTCGTAATCGTTCTCGTTCTCCGCTCCACCGAGAGAAGGAGAACGAGTTGCCCGCTCTGTCGTCCGCCGTCTGTCCTCCGACCTCCGGCCTCGGCTGTGGAGCTCCCGAAATTCCAGATTACCAATTTTCAATTCTCAATTTTCAATCCCTGCCACCGCCACGGCGCGACGAGCGCCAGCGGGTTCGGCTCGGATTGAAAATTGGCCATTGAGAATCGGTAATCGCAAATCGGCCGGTGGCCGGCGCCGGGACCCATTTTTGCTTGCCGGAAAATTGCGCCGCCGCCTAATACCCACCCCTGCTCCGACGGCGAAGCAGTTTGGAAAGATTGGACCGGCTCACCGGACCATGGGATAGGACGCCAGGGTAGCTCAGTGGTAGAGCAGAGGACTCATAAGCCTTTGGTCGCCGGTTCAATCCCGGCCCCTGGCACCATCCCCAATCGAGCGTTAGCGGCCGGAAGCACCCGGATTCTTCGCCGAATCCGCGCCTTCGTCGACCAGCAGACGTCCTTGGATTTCCAGCGAACCGGCGTAAAACGGAGGAAACAGGATCAGCAGAGCCCGTTCCTCGCCACGGACGGCAACTTGATCGGTGTAAGCCCGGAATTCACGACCCGCGTGAGTGGCACGCAGCTCGATCTTTTCGGCTCCGCGAATCGCGCCGAGTTGCTGCAGGCCGGCACCCAGCCGGATGGCCCGGCGGCCGAGCGCACCGTGCAGCTCAAGACCGCTCAGGTTCAAAATGGAAAGCTGCCCCACCCCGGACGCGCCCTGGGCGTCGTCGATGACCAGCACCTCGAACCCCGCCCCGCGGCCCGGACGGTTGGGCACGAACACCAACAGGGCTTTGGTTAGATTCGGCGGGAACCCGACTTCCGCCACCACCCGACCCGTTTCCGAGTCAACGAACGTGAGCGGTCCTGTCACCACCGCGACATATTCGGGCGAGCGGGCCGTGGGATAGAACTCCAGCGGTTGCGGAGCCGCGTTTGGCGCCGGGACAAAGCCGAGGCTTTTGATCGGCCGAAGCGCAAAGACTCCAAACCGGATCGTCACCGCCTCCTTGCCCCCGGTAGGCGGCGGCGCCGCGAAAATCATTGGCCCAGTCGCGTAGACGCCGACCAGCAAAAGCACCGTGACGAGTCGAAGGAGGCAGCGGGAGCTCACAGGTCGGTTCGGTTCAGCCAGCGGAAACTCACGATTTGAAATCGACGGCCCAAATCCCGGTTAACAGCGCGCGTGAGATCCGCCGGCAGTGTCTCCGCGGCATCGGCGGGATCAAAATACGACGGCATTCGTTGCACGATGGCTTCGCACCACACGCGACTTTCGACCTCGCCCGTGAACGGGTTGGCGGCGTCGCCGTAACTGCGGATGCAAAACGTGTCCGACCGGGCGAAGAGCACCGGAGCAAGGGACGTCAGGAGGTCCGCCGGCGTCAGCCATTGGGAGCTGAACTCCGCGACGTCCGCATTCAAGCCCGCCGCGGCGATGGCGTGTTCGAACAGACTTTTTCCCCCGAGCGACGACTGCGGGCTCACCAACTCCGCCAAACTCCGCCAGGGTCCGCTTTCGCGCTGGCGGATCGCATTCGCCGCCACGATCGCGTCCGCCAGGTTGTTCACCGCCGCATCGCTCAAGCCGCGACGGCCCTTCCGATACAAATGCGTATTGGCCACCGAGGGCGTCGAAGGCGCCGAGGGCGGCGCGGTCGAACTCGCCGCGTAGCCCGCATCAGCGCGCCAGGTTTCCTGGGCCGATTGGGAAAAGCGGAAGAAGCTCGCGCCCGGCGCGGCCTCATGTCCGACCGAGTCGTCCCCGGCCGTGCCGCTGCTCGCGGTGGGCTCGAGGTAATCGAAGGTTTCGCCCGGGACGACACGGCAGCTTCGCAACACCGCCGCCCACGCTTCCGTTTGGATCGAGTTCACGTTGAAACTCCCCGCCTGCAGCACCAGAGCGGACGAACGCGCCGCCGGCACCGCACGGAGGTCCGCGGCCGTCGTGGGCTCACCCGTGCTGGGATTCGTGCGCAAAACCTCGAGCAATGGTGGAGGCAGCAGCAGATACTCCGGCCCATCGGGCACGGGCCGCGGATCGAGCCCCGTGAAAAAGAACCGATCGAAGATTTCGGGCGCGGCGTAACCGTTCACTTGCCGGCCCGCTGACCAGGGATTCCCGATGGAGAAGGGTCGTCCGCCGTCGAGCTGGAGGTGCTGCAATTGCCCGATCGAAAGCAACGGCTGGCGCGGCAACTCGAAGACCGGCGTGTCCTCGTTGTACGACATGCCGCTGCGGCCCATCACGCGATCAAGCAGCCGGTTTTCGTCGGTGAGCACGGCGTTGCCGCTCACGCCGACGTACGCGCTCGGCAGATCGCCTCCGCTCCCGGTCCGATACAGCGGCTCGCCCGTGGCGACGGCTCGCGGATCGCCTCCCTCGCCCACCAGCCACGGCGAGTTCCCAGGTGCGGCCGCGAAATCCACCGGGTCGATCAGGCGGAGCGCGAAGCCGAAGCGATATTCGTCATTGTTGTTCGTCCGCTGCGGCGTGGTCGAAAAGGCGGCGTAGCGCGGACTCCGCACGGTGGAGAGCAGCGTGTCATCGGCCTTCTGCAGTTCGACGGTGAGCTGCGACTCGGCGCCCGCGATGGTCAGCGTCACGCTGTTGTTTGCCGGCGGGAGGTAACTGATCCCGGCTGGCACGATCCAGAGGTTGGCGTTCGCGACGCTCAGGGTGCGGTTGTAGAACTCGGTTTCCCACGCGCCGCTGGTTCCGCCATGGGTTCGCCACGCATAGACCCTCCCGGGGAGCCAGGAATGATCGTCCGCGTCGCCGGGAAACGCCGCGTCGTCCGCCGGCAGCGCGATTCGCATCGGACTCCCGAAACGCGCCTGCAGCGCAATCGTCTGCCGCCCGCCGTTCGAGTCGATCAGCGTGAGATCGGGCAGCCCTGTTACCGTGAGCCGCAGCGGCTCCGGCACGAGGGCCGAGGTAAATGGGTTCCAGAGCTGCACCACCAGCCGCGCCCGAATTTCGATCGCGTTCGTCGCCGCGGGCGCCGAGTTGCCGCCAACCCGCCGGACATTGAACTGCAGAAAAAACGACGACAGCACCGGCGCGGTGGAAAAGGTAACTCCCGCGGCCCGCACCGGTACGACAATGCGGTGCCGCCGCCGCAGCGGATCCGCCCCGTAGGCCGGAAGAATCGAATGCGCCGGGTCAGCGGCGGCGGTCGTCGGCTCGAGGTGGGATCCATAATCGGCCCACGCGGCAAACGCGGGGCCCAGCAGCTCGGGTGCAAGCGAGAGATCCTGCCTGAGCCCGCCGCTCCGCGAATCGGCCAGGACATTCCGGTTGTTCGCAGTCCACGTCAGCGCCCGCCGCATCACGGCGTCACGGCCGAGCGGCGCGCCGTCACCTGACTTCACATACGCCAACTGCTCGCGGGTCAGGATGCGACCAGCCTCGACGAGTGACGCGTTGAGAGCGTCCCGCGGTTCGAAGATCGGACCTGCTGCCGACGCGGGCGGACTCGCTCCGAGCGCGGCGGCCTGTCGCCACTGACGCTGCTCCCCGGAGCTAACGGCCGAATCGTGCCCGAACGCGGCGGATGGCGCGGCCGAAGCCACCGGCGCTTTTACGCCTTCATCCCCAATCCACCACGCATAATGCCCCACTGGCGGAGCCGCGACGGAGGCGAAGTCATCACGAATCGCCACGGCCGGCGCCAGTACGGAAACGGGATCGCCGGCATCACTGCTGCGAAACATCTCCACTCCCGAAGCTCCGCTCAGCGGATCGTCGGGCGAGATCGCAGCGCCATCTGCTTCGCTGCCACTCACCAGCCAGGTCGACGGCGCCGTCGAATCGGTCGTCGCGTCCCAGACTCCGGTCCAGTGCGGCTGCGCCACTCCCGGCCGGCTCCCCGCCGTCGCCGTCACCCGTTGGTCCGGTCCCGCCCAGCGTTGCAGCCGAGCCAGCGCAACCGTCAGGCCAACCATCGCGTTGGCCTTCGCTTGAGCCTGCTGCGTCCGCCCGACCGTGCCGCTCCTCTCGGCCTTCGCCAGCGCCCCGAGCCCAACCACCAGCGCGCTCACGAATGCCAGCAGCGCGACGGCGAGCAGCAGCACGAAGCCAGCGTGACGCCCGCCGGTGTCTCTGCGCGCACAGGGCAGTCTGTGCCCAAGCTTCATGCGGCGTGGATGACGATGCGGCGGACGTGAACGCGCGAATGCGCCAGAACCAGGCGCCACCATTCGTCGTCGGCTGCCACCGGCGTCTGTGGGAGGCGGCCTGCCTCCCACGCAGATATCAACTGCACTCCCTCAGGCGTCAGGATTCTCACCGCGACCTCGATCACGTCCGGGAACTCGTCCGCTTCACCGGTAATCGGCGCCGACACCCGGCGCCGACTTGCTCGCAGCGCATTGCTGGCCGCTCCGGAAGCCTGGGGAAAAATCAACCGCTGCCCGTCCGGAGACCCGCGGTCGTAAACGAAGCACCGGACGCCGAAGTCGACCACGTCGTCAGCGAGGACGAAGGAGGACTCTGTCGGGTCTCCCGGAGTCATTCGCCACGCTGGACTGCCCTCGGAGTAGGCGGGCGCAGTCAGGTTGTAACCCGACTCGAGGACCCCGTCCGCCACCCCATCACCCGCAGGACGAGTGGCGAAACGACAAAGCTGGTATCCGGCTGGCGTGCCGTTTGTCCGGGTTCGTCGGACGATCCGGTAGCCGACCGCCACCGGCGCGGCCGCAAACGCTGTCGGATCGGTCACGTTGGCCGTCGTAAAGAATCGCAGCCAAACCCCGGCTCCACCGAAGCGACTATCCTCCATTGGCCCGTCGGCGGTCGCCGTCACGGTGGCGAGCGGTCGGCCGTTCACCGGTGCCGAAACCCAAAGATCCTCCAGGCCCAGCGCGGGATCGGCGATGAGATCCGCGGCGAGCCATACGTTGCCGTCGTCGCGAAACCACGCCGACGAGAAGTCCCGGCCGATTTGATCGAGCGCAACTCGCGCCTCGCGGGCCGCCGCCAGACGTCCCGCGGCCCGGGCAAAGCTGTCGGTCACCCGCGCGCCGAACTGCGCCGCGATCGCTGCGAGCAGGGCGCCGAGTGCGGCCGCGACCAGCAGCTCGACCAGCGTGAATCCGGCGTTTCGCGACGGCCGCTTCGCTCTCATGGGGAGACCGCGCCTTGCAGCCGGAGGTGCGACTGCGCCGTCGAAGCCGCCGCCACGCGCGGGGCGGACCCTTCGGCGCTGTTTCCCGCGACAAATCCGGGCCAGCGCACTTCGGCCGTGTACGTGACGCACTCCGGCAAATCGGTGTCGGAGCCATAGGGCAGCGACGAATTGCGATAGAGCCGAATCACGAAGTATGGCGGACCCCAACCCGTCGCCCAACGTTCATCGTTCGCGCTCGCGACAAACGCCCCCGACCGCGGGGCGACGAGGAACGGGTCGCCTTCGCCCGACGGACCGGAAGCTGCGGCCGGTGTGAGAATCAAGGCGCGCACCGGGGCCAGGGAATTCGTCTCGCGCGCACGTCGTTCCAATTCGAGCCGCAGCGGCACCATGAGGCCAGCGGCCACCGCCTCGTCTTCCATTTCTGCCAACGGCCGGAGCCATGCCCCAAAAAGTCCGACGAGAGCGACAATCCCCACGGCGAAGATCGCCAGCGCCGCGATGACCTCGATCAGATTGAAAGCCGCTTCCGTCGCAGTTTCACCGCGATCGCTTTCGAGCACCACTGCAGCAATTCGAACCTTCATGAATTAGTGACCTCCTCGATGGAAATACTGCCGTTCTGCCGCCAGCGGATCAGCCGCCGCGCACCGGCGGATGGCGCCTCCTCGGTTTCGAGCGCGATCATTCCGTCCCCTGTTTCCGAACGCGGTTGTGACGTTCCATCCGGCGCAAATTCGACATAGCGCACAGTACCGTCGCTCGCGGTCATCGGACTACCGATCCCCAGTTCCGCACCCGTCGCCGTCAGCAACCGCGACGACTCGATCGCGATCACCGTCCGCTCCAGCAGGCGATGCTCGGGGCCGACGGCGGCCCAGCCTCCGCGGTCCGAGCTCTGAGAGCGATAGATCCGCCAGCGCGTCCAGTGAACCAGCGGCGCGCCAGCCGAAACACTCTCCGGCGTGGCGACCAATCGGACGGGCGACTGGGTCGCGACCGCCAGCGCCCGAGCGTCGGCCAACAACTCCGCCACGAGCTGCGCGCTCACCTGCAGCCCTGCCGAAGGGATTGGTCGCCAGGTCACGACTCCCACGGCGGCAAACAGCACAATGATGCCCAGCACCGCCAGGAGTTCGATGAGCGTGAACCCCATCCCCCCGACGACGCCACTCGAGGAACACCTCTTCATGGCCAGCTCATGATCAGGTCGTCCTCGTCGACGGCACCGGGACGAGCGCTGTAGAAGATGACTCCGGCCCGCACACCCGGCCCGGTGAGAATGCCCGACGGGCGCAACGCCTTCGTCCCGTGGCGTGCCACCACCGCGGGCAACTCCGCGAGGTCGCCCGCATTGATCAGCCCGTCGAGGTTGGCGTCGATCACGACGGCGATCGCGGTATTGGCGAACGCATCCCGCACCAACTGCAGTTCGTCGTTCCGATTTTCGCCCACCGCGACGTCGGACCCGCTGACGAAATCATTCTCGCCGAAACTCAGGAAGCGCAGCCGGCGCGGATTCTCCGGCGCCGAATCGGCCAGGGCCGAGCCGTCGCGATGCCGACCCGCCAGCGCGTCGTGAAACCAGTGGTCGGCAGCGGGCGTGGTGCCGGCTCCCGTGTTGATCAGCGCGGCGGCGGCGCCGCCCGGCAAGGGCGGATACTGGCCGTACTCCTGCCGGTACGCCTCGAATCCCACCGTCCACGCGGCGAACTGCAAACGAGTCTGCGCCCGCTGGCTCGCCGCCCGGGCCGCTCCCACGCTGGGAATCAGAATTCCCGCGAGGACGCCGACGATCGCGACAACGGCGAGCAGTTCCACGAGCGTGAAACCGGACCATCCCCGCGCACCCCGCTGAGGCGGTCCTTTCCTGAAGCGCAACCGCGTCGGCGCGAGGATGGCGAGGAACGGAAACGCACCGAGGCGGTAACGGCGGCGGGGAAAGTTGACCACTCATCGAGGCGACGCCACGCGCGCTAGACGCACAAAAGCAAAAAGGCCCACTTTCGTGGGCCTTGAATGGTGCAGAAACTCGCCGGCGGGCTTATTCCTCGGACTGCAGCGCCGCGACGACGCTGAAATCCTCCAGCGTGGTCGTGTCGCCCTTCACCTCACCACCGGCGGCGATTTCCTTCAGGATGCGGCGCATGATTTTTCCGCTGCGCGTCTTCGGAAGACCCGCGGCGAAACGAATCGAGTCGGGCTTCGCCAGCGAACCGATCTCCTTGCCGACGTGATTGCGGAGCTGCTCCTTGAGCTCTTCCGTGGCCGCGATGCCAGACTTCACGGTGACGAACACCACGAGCGACTGACCCTTGAGGGCGTCGGGACGTCCGACGGCGGCGGCTTCCGCGACCGACGGATGCGAGACGAGCGCGCTTTCCACCTCGGCGGTGCCGATGCGGTGCCCCGAGACGTTGAGCACGTCGTCGATGCGACCCACGATCCAGAAGTAGCCGTCCTTGTCCTGACGCGCGCCGTCGCCCGTGAAGTAATATCCGGGGAAGTTCGGGAATTCGCTGTAATAGGTCTTCTTGTAGCGATCGTCGTCGCCCCAGAGCGTGCGGAGCATCGAGGGCACCGGCTGGGTGAGCACGAGTTTGCCGCCGCTGTTCCGCGGGACCTCGATGCCCTTGTCATCGACCACCTTCGGCACGACGCCGAAGAACGGCCGCGTCCCGGACCCGGGCTTCGTCGGCGTCACACCCGGAATTGGCGCGATCATGATCGAGCCGGTTTCGGTCTGCCACCACGTGTCGACAATCGGGCAGCGTTTCTTGCCGATGAGCGTGTGATACCACATCCACGCCTCGGGATTGATCGGCTCGCCCACGGAGCCGAGCAGACGGAGCGAATCGAGCCGGTGACGGAGGACGTAATTGTCACCCCAGCGCATGAACGCGCGAATCGCGGTCGGCGCAGTATAGAGGATCGTGAGCCCGTGCCGATCGATCATCTCCCAGAAACGATCGGGCTCGGGGTGATTCGGCGCGCCCTCGTAGATGAAGACGGTGGAGCCGTTGGCGAGCAGACCGTAGACGACGTAGCTGTGACCCGTGACCCAGCCGATGTCGGCGGAGCAGAAGTAGCGGTCGTTCTCCTTCAGGTCGAAAATGTAGTGCGAGCTGAGCTTGCAGCCCAGTAGGTAGCCGGCGCTGGTGTGCAGCACGCCCTTCGGCTTCCCGGTCGAACCGCTGGTATACAGAATGAAGAGCGGATGCTCGGAGTTGAATGCCTTCGCCTTGTGGGTATTCGGCGCGCCGACCCAGGCGTCCTTCCACCAAACGTCGCGACCCTCGACCATGTTGACGGGGTTGCCACAGCGCTTGACCACCATGACGGACTGGACGGTCGGGGTGCCGAGGACGGCTTTGTCGACGTTCGCCTTCAGCTCGATGATCTTTCCCCGGCGCCACCCGCCATCGGCCGTGATGACGAGCTTCGCCTTGCAGTCATTGATTCGATCCTTGAGCGCCTCGGGACTGAACCCACCGAAAACCACGGTATGGACCGCGCCGATTCGGGCACAGGCCAGCATGGCGAACACCGCTTCCGGGATCATCGGCATGTAGATCGCCACGCGGTCACCCTCCACGAGGCCCATGTTCTGGAAAATATGCGCCAGGCGGCAGACATGGAAATGCAACTGCTTGTAGGTGATGGTCCTGACATCACCGGGCTCGCCCTCGAAAATCAGCGCCGCCTTGTTCTCGCGCGCGGTGCCGAGGTGGCGATCAATGCAATTTTCGGCGACGTTGAGCTTCCCGCCCTCGAACCATTTTGCGTGCGGCGGCTTCCAGCTCAGGACCTTTTTGAAGGGCTTCCGCCAGACCAATTGCTCGGTCGCCTGCCGCTTCCAGAACTTTTCTGGGGAGTTGACAGACTCGGCGTAGAGCTTTTTGTAAGCCGCATCACTCCCAAGATTAGCTTGGGCTTTGAACTCGGCCGAAGGCCCGAATTTCCGGTGTTCCCGGGATACTGAGGTAATCGTTTGATCTGGCACGTGCGTGTCGGATTTGGAGGGTTTAGGAGCGCAAGTCGCGGTTCTTATCCTGCCCAGAGTTTCAAGCGTCAAGCGGGACGTGTCTCACTTCTGTATGGAAAAGAAATCTGCGTCTGCTCCGGCGACGTCACCTGCCCCTGAGGCGCCCACCGCGCCCGCTCCTGTTCCCGCCTCCCCCGAGGCGAGTGCACCTGCCACCGCGCCCGTGGAAAACACGATCCGGGTGGAAGGCGTGCTCGACATCGATCTTCAGCGGGGCGGCAACGGCCAGTTGCTCGATGTGAGCCGCGGCTGCAAGCGCCGCCCGAGCGATCCCTTTGTCCCGAAGGAACTGATTCGCCGCTTCAAGCTGCGGAGCGGTTCCATGATCGGTGGCACGGCGTTCCCGCCCGACGGCCGCTTCCCCAACCCGAAGATGCGTTTCATCGAGACCGTCGACGGCGTCGCCCTCGAGGATCGTCGCGCGCGCTACGAATTCACCACCCTCACCACGGTCTCGCCGAACCAGTTTCTGAAAATGGAGCTGAAGGATGGTCGCCTGACCACTCGGGCCGTCGATCTCTTCTGCCCGATCGGCAAGGGCACCCGCGGCCTGATCGTCGCTCCGCCGCGCACCGGCAAGACCACGCTGCTCCGCGACATGGCGCTCGGCGTGCTTGATAACAATCCCGAGTGTCACGTCATGATCCTGCTCGTCGACGAGCGGCCCGAGGAAGTCACCGACTTCAAGCGCAGCGTCGTGAAGGCGGAGATCTGGGCCTCGTCCAACGATGAGCAGATCGAGAATCACATTCGCATCGCCGATCTCTGCATCGAGCGCGCGAAACGCCTCGTCGAAGTCGGCAAGGACGTCGTCCTCTTCGTTGATTCGATCACGCGTCTCTCCCGCGCCCACAACACGGCCCGCAATTCCGGCCGCACCGGCTCGGGCGGTCTCGATGTGCGCGCCCTCGAAAAGCCGCGTCAGATTTTCGCCACGGCGCGCAAGACCGAGGAAGCCGGCTCGCTCACCATCATCGCCTCCGTGCTTGTCGAGACCGGCAGCCGGATGGACGACGTCATCTTCCAGGAGTTCAAGGGCACCGGCAACATGGAGCTCGTCCTCGACCGCAAGTGCGCCGAGATGCGGCTCTGGCCCGCCATCAACATCGCAGCGAGCGGCACGCGCAAGGAAGAGCTGCTGATCGATGCGAAGACCCTCGAAGGCATTCACTTCTTCCGCCGCGCGCTTGTGCAGCAGAAGATCGAAGAAGCCACCGAGACGATGATCGCGCGGCTTTCGAAGACGAAAACCAACGCCGAGTTCCTGAAGTTAATCGCGCGTTGAGCCCACTTCCCGCGCCGGTTCGCTCCCTCGTCTGGGGAAAACTCCCCGTGCCGTCGTCCGCATTGCGGACGAATCATTGCTCGTTGGGGTAACTTCCCTCTTGCCCCTCATCTAAATCTCCTGAGATTCACTCGTTTCCATCCGCGTAACTCACGCTGATTTTCCGCCCGCCGCAATCCACCGCATGCACAGTTTTTCCGAGCAATGTCTCGACATGGCCCGCTCGATGTTGGGCCACAATCTGGATTCAATCCAAGCCGATGGCACCGTCCTTCCCGTCAATGACGAACAGTCCCGCCCCGATGAACCGGGTCACGTGGCTTTCGCCCTCGGCGAATTTTATCGGGCGACCGGCGAGACAACGCTGAAGGGCCACGATCTGGTCGATCTGGCGGCCCGGTGCATCACAGCCCAGACGTTCACGGAACCCGCGGCGGAAAACGGCCTGGCCTACGCCTCTCTCGGACTGCTGGCTTTCGGACCCTCCAAGGAGCGCAATCCCGTCTGGGAGCGGCTCGTCGAGGAAACGCAGATTCGGATCGACAAGGCCCTGCTCCACCGCAGCGACTACGATAATCACTGGCAGGCGTTCAACGTCGCCAAGGCCGTCGCCCGTTTCAGCCTCGGTCTCTCCAAGAAGGATGAAACTTCCCGCCTGATTGAGCGGATGTGCGATCGCATCAATCACACGAGTTCGGCCGGCTTCTTCGACGACTCCATCAAAGGTCTGGGCGGCAACTTCAACCTCTACGGGTTGATGACGTTCGTCTTCGTCCGCTCCGCGCTGCAGTTGCACGCCAACAGCGGCGTGCGCGACCGGAAGCTCCCGACCCTGCGGACCTACGGCGAGAAGTACATCAAGATGATGCCCGACCTCGTCCGGCACGACGGCTTGGGCTGGGCGTTTGGCCGCGCCGCCGGCGCCTATGGCCAGATGCATTCCATCAGCCTCATTCTGCAGGGCCTGCGCGACGGCTGGATCGCCGATGACCAGAAGGTCAAATATTACGACATCCTGCGCCGGCTGTTCATGTTCTTCTACGAAACGTATCTGGATCAGGAACACGGGTTCCTCGACCTGCGTGACGACGAACGGACCGCCTATTCCCACCACACGACGCGGATGGCGAATTTCGACGCGGCCCGCTACCTGTGCCAGTGGTCCCGTCTCGCCAAGACTGTCCAGATGCCGGCGGGCGCCCCGAAGATCGAGGCGCCGCGGACTTCCGGACGCTTTGTCATTTTCGACAAGTCGAACCGCAAGGAACAGGGACTCTTCCTCTACCGGGATGCCGAGAGCGGCCTGCACCTGCAGATTCCGCTGATCAGCTCCGGCAGCACGCTGACGAGCGACTCCCTCGCCTTCCCGCATTCGCCCGGCATCTTCGACTGGCCGAATAATGTCTACCTGCCGATCATGCTCCCCGAGCTGACATTCGGCGATCAGGTCACGCTGCCCGCCTTCTACGGCAAGAACTGCGTCACGGGCCTGGGCCTCCGCAACAGCTTCTACTTCCGCTACGAACAGCCCGAGTTGATCAACACGAAGGAAGAATTCGTGAAGGGTCTCGGCAGCGTGAAGGTCCAGTGGACGTTCTCCGGCAACCGCATCGGCGTGGAGTTTGCGTACACCGTGAAGCAACAGGTGACGCTCGACAAATTCCGCTACTGCCTCGCGATCGCGGCCCCGCACTCGAAGTACCATGTCACCGGTGCTCCGGCGCTGGGCGCCCAGGGTCATCGTTGCAGCGTGGCCAAGGATGACTTCCAGGCGACGTGGCAGGAGACCGAGGTCGTCAGTGCCGATCCGGTTTACCGCACGAACTACGGGAAGATCCATTACCTCCAGTATCTCGTCCGCGATCATCCGCTGATCATGCGTCCCGGCCACGTCTACCGCCTCGCGGTGAACTTCGAGCCGGATGTGACGCACATGGAGTGAGGCGGCCCCGAAATTCGGGGCTGTTTGGAGTTCGGAGTTTGGGGTTTGGAGTTAGGCTCCTGCAGATGGCTACCTTGGAGCGCTTCGAAGAACTGCAGTGTTGGAAAACGGGTCGAAAGCTGCGGCAGCTTGCCTATCGCCATACCCGCTCGCCTATCTTCGCCGCTGATCGCTCGCTGGTTGATCAGGTTCGGCGTGCAGCCCAATCCGTCACCGCCAACATTGCCGAGGGCTTCGAGCGTGAGGGCAATCGCGAGTTCGTTCAGTTCCTGTCCATCGCGAAGGGCTCGGTCGGAGAATTGAAGGATGAGCTCTATACAGCGCTGGATGAGGGCTACCTCTCGCAGTCTGATTTCGAGGCGACCTATGCAATCGCTGAAGACACGACACGACTGATCGGCGGGCTGATCGGATACCTCCGTCGAGCAGAAATGACCGGGTCCAAATTCAAGCGCGCGACTCCTTGAACTCCGAATCCCAAACCCCAAGCTCCGAACGCTCGCCGGGGAACTCCAAACACGAAACTCCAAACTCCAAACTCTGAACGCCCGTGCTCAGCCGCCGCATCATCCCCTGCCTCGACGTCAACGCCGGCCGCGTCGTCAAGGGCATCAAGTTTCAGCAGCTCCGCGATGCGGGCGATCCCGTGCAGTGCGCCAAGGCCTACGACGCGCAAGGGGCGGACGAACTCGTCTTCCTCGACATCACGGCGTCCAGCGACAACCGCGGGATCATGCATGATGTCGTCGCCGCGACGGCCGAGCAGTGCTTCATGCCGCTCACCGTCGGCGGCGGGTTGCGCAGTGTCGCCGACATCGAGGCGATGCTGAAGTCCGGCGCGGACAAGGTCTCGCTCAACACCGCCGCGATCAAGGATCCCACTCTCATCCGCGCCGCCTCGGACCGTTTCGGCGCGCAATGCATCGTACTCGCGATCGACGCGAAGCGCGAACCCGACGGCAAGTCCTGGCGCGTCTATACGCACGGCGGCCGCAACCGGACCGACCTCGATGCGGTCGCCTGGGCCGTGAAGGCCGTTGAGCTCGGGGCCGGCGAGATCCTGCTCACCAGCATGGATGCAGACGGGACCCAGGCCGGCTACGATTGCGCGCTCACGGCTGCGGTCAGCGATGCGGTCTCCGTGCCCGTCATCGCCAGTGGCGGCGCCGGAACGCTGGATCACTTTTCCGAGGTGGTCACCCGCGGCCACGCCAGCGCTGTGCTCGCGGCGAGCCTCTTCCACTTCGGCACCCTGACGATTCCACAGGTCAAGACGCACCTCGCCGGTCAGGGCATCCCCGTCCGCCGCTGAACGGAAGTCGGCGCGACGAGCCGAAAAGCGTCCGCGGAGAAAGCCCGCGAAGAGCCCGCGCCGCGAGTTAAACTGCGGCCGCCGGGGCCGCGGGCGCCGACTCGGGCACGACGCGGACGGGAATGAGCACGCTCAACTGCTCCTGAACCGCCACGAAGAACTCCGGCGTCAGCTCGCCGACCGGCACCTCGAAAATCTGCTTCGTCTTCGCATGCTCGTAAACCTGCCGCTGTCCGTCCGCGCTTCGACCCTTGGGCCGGAGCAGCTTTTTCCGCTCGAGCAGCAGCGCGAGGAACTGGACCAGGCGGATGCTTTCGGGCGTGGGTTCCGTCGCGGGGTCGGCCAGGGTCACAAAGAGATTCTCCGCCGTCATCTTCATCTCCCGCTCCGGATTTTCTCCGGCGAGCCGCGGCTTGAAGGCGTGCACCCAGCGACAAGCCACGAAGCCATCGGGGGCGAAGGTGGCGACGTTTTCCTCGAGCACATCGTAGCGGACAATCTGCATCGCCGCGCTGCGGACCAGATAGCTCGCCACCCGGGCACCTGCGACAAACGGCGCACCCGAGACAAAACAGGCGTTGGCGGTCGGCTGCAGCGGCATTTCCATGCCTGCTTTTTTACGGCCGCCGACGGCGGACGCTAGCACTTTCCCCGCGAATGAAGGGGCAGGCCGCGTCGTTTGCCTTGGATTCCGTCCGGAACTTCCCTTGATCGTGCGGGATGGCCACCCCTCCTTCCGGCATTCCCGACGATATGTTGCTGCTGTGTGTCGACATGCAGCCGGTCTTCATCCGCGCGATGGTGAACGGCGACGAGATCCAGCGCCGCTGCGCCTTCGCCATCTCGGCTGCCGTCGGAGTCGGCATGCCGGTCGCATTCACCGAGCAGGTTCCGCAGAAACTCGGAGGCACCGCCCCGGCCCTGCTCGAACTCGCCGCACAGGCCCCTGTCTGGGGCAAGAACACCTTCTCCGCTCTCGGTGACGACGGCATTCGCGATGCCCTGCTCCGGCAGCGCAAGGTCCAACATTTGATCCTCTGCGGCATCGAGACGCCGGTCTGCGTTTACCAGACGGCGATTGCCGCGATCGCAGAGGGACTGCAGGTCAGCATCCTCTGCGACGCGATTGGAGCGCGACGGACGGACGACGCGCGAGCCTGCCTCGCGGCCCTGGCGCAGGCGGGGGCGCATGTCCTGCCTTCCGAGACAGTTTTCTATGCGTTGCTCCACGATGTGGGACACCCCTTTTTCCGGGCCTACACGCAGCTCGTGAAATCCCACGGATAGTTCAGGCAGGCTTGTGGCAATCCACCCGGCCGAGCAATTTCGCGCCGCCGGCTCCGCTGCCGTTTCCCACCATGTCTGACGAAATCTCCCCGCTGATTGTCCGCGAGTTGAAGGCCTTCGATGCGTCCGCCCAGGGACGGCCATTCAGCAGCCTGCTCGTCGTGAAGCGGCTCGCGGCCAAGACGGCGGCGAACGGGAATCCATTTTTCACCGTGGAACTCGGTGATCGCAGCGGCTCGTTCAGTTGCACGGTCTTTGGCGACAGCCCGATCTTCGAGGTCATTAAGACCGCCGGCGAAGGCGCGGTTGTCCGCGTCGAAGGCAAAGTGGAATTTTATCAGGGCCGGTTTTCGCCGCGGCTCGCCAAGGCGGTCGCGCTCGCGGAAGCGGAGCTGGGCGCACCCGGAGTGCTGGAGAATCTCGTCGAGATCGCACCCGAGAACCACGAGGCGTTGTGGACCGAGTTCAACGCCTTCATCGAATCGATTGGTCACCTCGAATTGCGGGCGACGGTGCGCGCGGTCTTCGACGAAATCGGGGAGACCTTCCGCTGGTCGCCCGCGGCAGTGGCCATGCACCACGCCTATCGTCACGGCCTGCTCGAGCACACCACTCACATGGCGCGTGCGGCGGCGGCGCTGTTTCCGCACTATCGCGAAGTGGATGCCGACCTCGCGATGGCCGGGATCCTGTTGCACGACGTCGGCAAGGCGATCGAGTACGAGGGCACGCTCGCCACGCGGCGCAGCCGTCGCGGTATTCTCCAGGGCCACGTCGTGCTGGGCTACCAGTTGACCCGCAAGGCCGGGATCAAAGCCCGCCTCGATTCCGAACGCCTCGAGCGGCTCGAGCACATTGTCCTCTCCCACCAAGGCGAGCCCGAGTGGGGCGCCGCGGTCTATGCCGCCACGCCGGAGGCCGTGTTTGTCTCGATGATCGACAATCTCGATGCAAAAATGGGCATGGTGCAGCGCGCGTTGCGACAGGCGGACAGCGAAACCGAGTTCACGGAGCGACTGCCGGGGTTGAGTTCGCCGCTCCTGACGCGAAAACTTCCGCAGGAGCCCTAGAGTCCCTGGATGATTCCCACGAGCGGGAGGAAGAGGGCGATGACGATCGTGCCCACCACGAGGGCCATCAACACGATCATGACGGGTTCGATCAAGGTGGTGACCGTCGTCATCGAGCGTTCGACCTCCTCGTCGTAGATGTCCGCGATCCGGGCCAGCAGGTCCGGGAGTCGACCCGTTTCCTCCCCGACTTCGATCATGCTGATGGTCATCGCCGGGAAAAGGCGCAACGGCGCCAGGGCCGCCGCCACGCCGCTGCCGGCTTTGACCCGCTCATGCACCTGCGCGATGGCGTCTGCCACGTGCTCGTTGGCGCTGGTGTCGCGGGCGATGAGGAGGGCCGACAGGATGGGCACACCGGAACTCAACAACGTCCCGAAAGTCCGGCTGAATCTCGCCACCGCCAGCTGCAACTGGACCTCGCCCAGCCAGGGACTGCGAAGCAGGCAGCCATCCCGCCAGCGACGACCCGGGGCGGTGCGAAGGCCCCGCCGCGCCGCGACGACCATGGCCACCAATCCGCCGAATCCGATCAGCGCGTGCTGCTTGATCACTACGCTCGCGCCGAGAAGCGCCTGAGTCAGCGCGGGGAGCGGCCGGCCCCTGAGCAGACTCGCGAAGATGCCTTCAAATTTTGGGACGACGAAGAGGAGCAACAGCCAGACGATCCCGGTCGCGACCAGCGTGACGATCGCCGGATAGATCATCGCCGCCTGCACTCGCGACTTCAGGCGTTGGGACCGCTCACGGTAGGTGGCCAGGCGGGCGAACACGATGTCGAGGGCGCCGCCTGCCTCCCCTGCCCGCACCATGTTCAAATACAGCCGGTCGAAAATATCCGGGTGCATCGCGAGCCCGTCGGTCAGACTGCGACCGGATCGAATCGTGTCTGCCAGCGACTCGACGACCACGCGAAAGGACGACTCGCGCGTTTGTCGGGATAGAATCTCCAGCGCCCGCACGAGCGGCAACCCGGCTTGAACCAGAATCGCGAGCTCGCGCGTGAAGGTCGTCAGATTGCGTTCGGTCACTGTCCGGTGCCGCATCCAGGGTCGAGACTTCACCCGAGCCGCCGTGGCAGGCGCGATCGGTTCACGGAAAATTGCGGCCGCCGCTCGGATGAGCCGCGTAAGGGGCGCGAGGGTTGGAGTCACGGAAGGCCAGAGATTCTCGACCTCCGTCCGACGATGCACGTGCGAGGTGACCCCGAAACTGGGTGCATCCGTCGGCCTGTATCTCACTGTCGCCCGCGGCCGGTTCGCCACCGTGCCGCCTCGATCATCGGCGCCGCCAACCAACGAAGCTAAAGGTGCTTCAAGACCTCGGCCCGAGTCGTGAGCCCGCTCCGCACAACTTCGTCAGCCGCGACCGCCAGCGGCCGCATTCCATTCTTCCGGGCTGCATCCCGAATCCGTTCCACCGGCTCCCGACGCGCGAGCAACTCCCGGATCTCCTCGTTCACCAGGAGCAGTTCGTAGATGCCCAGCCGGCCGCGAAATCCCGCACCATCGCATTCCGGGCATTGCGCCGCGGGTTCAGCCAAATCGGGAAGCTGACAACGAAGACACCGCCGGCGGACCAGCCGCTGGGCGAGCACCCCCTCGAGCGTCGCAGCGAGCAGGAAGGGCTCCACGCCCATGTCGAGGAGCCGTGTGACCGCCCCGGCGGCATCATTGGTGTGCAGCGTCGTGAGCACGAGGTGTCCGGTGAGCGCAGCCTGGATGGCGATTTGCGCCGTCTCGAGATCCCGGATCTCGCCCACCATAATCACGTCCGGATCCTGCCGCAGAAACGAACGCAAGGCCGAGGCAAAGCTGAGGCCCGCGACCGGGTTGACGCCCACCTGCATGACTCCCTCGAGCTCGTACTCCACGGGATCCTCGACCGTCAGCACCTTCACCTCGGTCACGTTCAACTCCCGGAGGCAACTGTAGAGGGTGGTCGTCTTCCCGCTGCCGGTCGGTCCTGTGACAATAAAAATGCCGTGCGGCCGGCCGATCACGTCACGAATTCCGGCCAGCACTCCGGGCGGGAGGCCGAGTTGAGGCAGCTCGAGCTGAATGGCGGCCGCATCCAATACGCGCAGCACCACGCTTTCGCCGAACAGCGTGGGAAGCGTCGACACGCGGAAGTCGATCTCCCGCCCATCGATCGCGAGGCGAATCCGTCCGTCCTGGGCGACGCGGCGCTCGGCGATATCGAGGCCGGCCAAAACTTTGATCCGCGAACTTACCGCGGCCCCGATCTCCGGCCCGGGCGACGCCACGTCGTGGAGCACGCCGTCGATCCGATACCGAATCTTGAAGTCCTGATCGAACGGCTCGAAGTGAATGTCGCTCGCGCGCCGTCGGACGGCGGCCGCCAGGGTGTCAGCCACCAGGTCCACGACCTCGGCGCCCTGACCGACCGGCCGCGCCGGATCGCAACCTTTCGATTCGGTTGGCGTGCCCGCCTGGGACTCAGGCCCCGGTCGCGGCGCTCCCGACGTTCCATAGTGCCGGGCAATGGCGGCAGTGAGCGCGTCCGCGTTCGTCCCGACCAATTGAACCGGCCGGCCGAGAGCGAAACCGAGTTCATTCGCACGCTCACTCAGCTCGAACTCGGGCGCCTCCGCCGCCAGCAGGACGAGTTCTCCGGCCTCGAACCGCCAGGGCAACACGCGGTGGACGTGGGCGAACTCCGGTGGAACCGCCCCCGCCAGGTCGAGCGCCATGTCCTCAAGGACCGCCGGAAGGGAGGCACTGTCGGGTCCGCCGCACGCGATCGCAGACATGACAACACCTCCAGCAGGCGGATCGGAGAGTATCCTCAGCGCGCTTAGAATTCGCGCAGCTTCAGACCCATCTGCAGGAACTTCTCGCGCATGACATTTGGATCCTGCGCCTTCTCGAGGGCCTCATCGGGTGCCACGAGTTCCTTGTTCACGAGGCTCATCAAGTGCGTGTCCATCGTGATCATGCCGAGGTTGGCCCCGGTCTGAATGTCGGACGTGATGCGGAAGGTCTTGTTCTCGCGGATGAGCGAGCCGATCGAGGTCGTGTTCACCATGATCTCGTAACCGGCGATGCGACCGCCGCCGATTTTCTTGCAAAGGACCTGGGAGATGACCGCCACCAGCGAAGACGCGAGCTGCGTGCGAATCATGTCCTTCATGTTCGCCGGAAAAGCGTCGACGATGCGATCGACGGTCTTGGCGGCGCTGTTGGTGTGCAGCGTGCCGAACACCAAGTGACCCGTTTCGGCGGCGCTGATGGCGGCCTCGATCGTTTCGAGGTCGCGCATTTCACCGACGAGAATGACATCGGGATCCTGACGGAGCGCGCGTCGAATCGCCTCGGAGAAACTCGGCACATCGACATGAACCTCACGCTGGGTGACGACGCAGCGCTTGTGGTTGTGATAGTACTCGATCGGATCCTCGATCGTGATGATGTGCCCGTCGCGCGCCTCGTTGATGTAGTTCACCATCGATGCGAGCGTGGTCGACTTGCCGGAGCCGGTCGGGCCCGTCACCAGAATCAAACCACGCGGCCGAAAGAGCAGCTCACGGATTTTGTCCGGCAGGCCAATGTCGCGCAGGCCGAACATCTTGTACGGGATCTGCCGCAGCACCATGCCGTAGTTCGTCTTGGCCTTCATCACCGAGACGCGGAAACGGGCCTTTTCGCCAAACGCGAAGCCGAAGTCGGCGCCGCCGTTCAGCTTCACATTGCTGATGTGGCCGTCCGGCGTGATCGACAGCATCAGCTTCTCCGTGTCGCCCGGCGTGAGCGGCGGGCCATCGATCGGGGTCATGCTTCCGCTCAACCGCAGCGTGGGCGGCTGTCCGACCTGGAGGTGAAGATCGGAGGCGCCCTGATCGACCATCAGGTCGAGGAGGTCGTTCATTTCGTAGCTCATGATTTGAGGAGGATGACGGGATGAGGCGGTGATTCAGATCGAGGCGGCGTCAGACGGGGCGGCGCCGCTCGCGGCGATGGAAGCAACCTCGCTCAACGTCGTCAAACCGCACTTGGCCTTGGCGAAGGCGTCTGCCCGCAGGCTGCGATGTCCGCGCTTTCGCGCCGCGGCGCGTAAAGTTGCAATCCCCATTCGCTCGTTAATGAGCCGCTCGATTTCGGGGTCGACGACGAAGGTTTCGAAAACTCCGAGGCGGCCGTAGTAGCCCGTGCCGTGACACCGCGGGCAGCCGCGGCCGATCGCGAAGCCGTCATGCGCGTCGTCAGCCAGGGCGGCTTCAAACGCCTGCAGCTCCGTCGGCCCAGGCCGCGCGTGGTGGCGGCAACCGGGGCAGATCCGGCGCACGAGCCGTTGGGCCAGGCTGCCCCGCAGCGCGGCTGCCACCAGATACGGCTTGATGCCGAGATCGATGAGTCGAGTCACGGCCCCGGCGGCATCGTTGGTATGGAGCGTGGAAAACACCAAATGACCCGTCAGGGCGGCGTGGACCGCCATTTCGGCGGTCTCCGCATCCCGAATCTCGCCCACCATGATCACATTGGGCGATTGCCGCAGCAGCGCACGCAGGGCGGAGGCGAAGGTCATGCCCACCTCGGGCCGCACGGGCACCTGGTTCACTCCCGCCAACTGGTATTCGATCGGATCCTCGACCGTGATGATCTTTCGCTCCCGCTGATTGAGAGATTGGAGGCAGCTATAAAGTGTCGTGGTCTTTCCGGAACCAGTAGGCCCGGTCACCAGCACCATGCCGTCATGGCGGGAGATTAGCTGGCGCAGGATCGCATCGTCGGACCGGCCGAGACCGAGTTCGTCGAACCGCGGGCGCACGCTTTCCTGATCGAGCAGTCGCATCACGACGCTCTCACCATGCGCGGTGGGCAGCGTGGACACCCGCAGGTCAACCGGACGCCCCCCTGCGTTCCACGCGATCCGTCCGTCCTGGGGAATCCGTTTTTCGGCGATGGAGATGTTCGCCATGATCTTCAACCGCGACACGAGCGGGAGCTGCATCTCCTTCGCCGGTCCCCTCACCTCGACGAGTCCGCCGTCGATGCGATAGCGCACCCGCAGGCTGCGACTGAGTGGCTCGACATGGATATCCGAAGCCCGGCGCTCGACGGCCTCGGTGATCAGCGCCTGAACCTGCCCGAACAAGGCCGCTTCCTCGCGTTCGCGTGGCAGGACATCGCTGCTGGAGTAGTCACTCCCGCCAGGCTCCAAAGCACCCACCGGGGTCAGCCCGGCTCGCGCGTCGACCGCAGCAAGCCGTTTCAAGTTCAGCTCCGCTTCGTCCCTCGAAAGCACCTTCAACTCAACCTCGGTGCCGGTGGAAAATCGCAGTGCTTCCAGCACGTCGTCAGGTGGCACTTCGGTCGCGCCGATCTGGAGCCTGCCTTCCTGCCACCCCAACGGCACCAGCTGATGGCGAAGACAAAACTCCCGCGTGAGTCCTCCATCCTCGAAGGGCTTCTCATCGATGCGCTCACGCTCTCCCGACGACTCGGATCGGAGCAGGGGCGTTGGCGCGGTTGCGATGGACACGCCCAAGGAGAAAACAAAACGCCGCCGGAATGCGGCGGCGTTGAAACCCCGAATCCGGGGGCGAGCCGTTCGAGGCTCCGGGGCGATGAGTCTGGGATTACTTCGGCGCGAGACTCAGGAGGAACTCCGCGTTCGACTTGGTCTTTTTGAGGCGGGTGATGAGCATTTCCATCGACTCGATCGGTCCGAGGCCCTGCATCGCGCGGCGCAGGCCATAGATCCGCTGCAACTCCTCCGGGTGATAGATGAGCTCTTCCTTTCGGGTGCCCGAGCGATCGATGTTGATCGCGGGGAAGATCCGCCGCTCGACGAGGCCGCGATCGAGGTGGAGTTCGCTGTTACCCGTGCCCTTGAATTCCTCGAAGATGATCTCGTCCATCCGGCTGCCGGTATCGACGAGTGCACTGGCAATGATCGTGAGACTGCCACCGCCCTCGATGTTGCGCGCGGAACCGAAGAAGCGTTTCGGCTTCTGCAGGGCGTTTGACTCGAGACCACCGGACATCGTCTTGCCCTGGTTGCCGGCGAGTGCGTTGTAGGCGCGGGCGAGGCGCGTGATGGAGTCCAGCAGGATGACCACATGCTCGCCCTGCTCCACCCGGCGCCGCGCGTTCTCGATCACCATCTCGGCGCAGTGCACGTGACTCTCGGGCGTCTCATCGAACGTCGAGGACACAACTTCGCCCTTGGTGTGGCGCCGAAAATCGGTGACCTCTTCCGGCCGCTCGTCGATCAGCAGCAGAATCAATTTCACCTCGGGGCTGTTCGCCGAAATCGAATTCGCGATGTTTTGCAGGAGAATCGTTTTGCCGGTGCGCGGCGGCGCGACAATCAGACCGCGCTGGCCGAAGCCAATCGGGGTCAGAATGTCGACGGCGCGCATCGAGACGTCCTTCGGATGAACTTCCGATTCCTCGAGCAGAATCCGCTTCAGCGGATAGTACGGCACGAGTTCCTCGAACGGTGTCACCTTGCTGATCTGGTCGGGGGCTCCGCCCATGACGGTGTCGATGCGAACGACCGACGGGCAGCGCTCGCCTTCCTGCGGCGGCTGCAGCGTGACCTCGACCTTGTGGCCCCGCTTCAATCCATAGAGGCGAATCAGGCTCTCGGGCAGGTAGGCGTCCTCGGGGTAGAGCCGGTAATTGACGTGCTCGTGAACGACGAACGCGCCGCGATCCGTGACATCGATATAACCGCGATCGCGCAGGGTGCGCTTGCGGCTGCCGATGAGCTTGAAAATCTCGCCCAGCAACTGGCGTCGGTTGGGCGCGCCCTCGAAAGGGACGCCCTCCGCGCGAGCGAATTGGGTGAGTTCTCCGAGCGGCTTGGCGTAGATTTCGTTCAGCCAAAGCTCAGCCCCGCCACCGCTGCTAACGTCGCGGGCGAGGTTCTCGAGGGCCGTGAGATCGTTGAAACGTGACGGATTGGGCAGATCGCCGAAAACCGGAGTATTGCTCGGGGGCGGAGGCTGCGGCGGATGCTGTTCGCGCGGTCCGCCCTGTCCGCCACCACCCGGCTGCCAGTGACCGCCACCGCCGCCACCGCCACCACCACCGCCGCCGTAACGGCCGCGCTTGCGCTTGCCCTGCTTCCAAAATCCGCGATCGCCGCGATCCTGCTGACCATGCGGCCCAGGCTGGCCATGCTGACCCTGCTGACCCTGCTGTCCTTGGTGACCGCCCTGCCCTTGCGGCGGTCGATCACTACGCCCGCCCGGTTGAAAATGCTGATTCGGCTGTCCGCCACCCTGCGTCGGAGTAGGGGCCTCGCTCGGGCCCGAATCGGAGCGAGACTCCGTCGGCTCTGGGCGTGGCGGGGGCTCGGATCGCGGCTCCGGCGGCGATTCCTGACGTTCCGGCGGGCTCTCGCGCACGACTTGCGGTGCGGAGGGCGGCTCCGCTCGCTGAACGGGCGCCGATGGCGCATCGAAAAGTGACGGACCGGGCTCCTGGGCCTCGCGTTTTTCCGCCTTCGCTCGAGCCGGTTTCGCGGCCTTTTCAGCCTTGGGTTTTCGGGCCGCGGGACGGCGGGCCTTTTTTCCTTCGCTCGAAGCGTCGGCGGATTTGGCCGAGGACTTGGAGTCGTCGGAGTCAGAAGTTTGTGCCATGTCGAAAGGTCAGGTGATAAATGCGGACCAGAATTGGTCAGGTGGTGGGCGGCGTCGGCCGGCTCCAGGCTCCCGAAAGGGCGTCGGCCAGGCGATCCACCTCGTGTTCAAGGAATTCGGGAGAGCCCTCATTCCAGATGACGAAGTCCGATCGCTCGATTTTTCGCGCCAGCGGCAGCTGCTTGGAGATCCTCTGCCCGGCGAGCCCGCGCGGTAGGCCGCGCTGCTCTAGTCGGGCAAGTTGCTGGTCCGGAGCACACGCCACGCATACGGTGAAATCAAACCAATTCTCCAAGGCCTTTTCGTAGAGGAGAGGGACTTCGATCGCCCAGCGAGCGCCGGGGTCTGCGGCCATGGCAGTTCGCCAGGCCGCGTAAACCCGGGGGTGAATGTAACCCTCAAGCCAGAGACGTTCCCGGTCATCGCCAAAGATATACTCGGCCAGGATGACGCGGTTGATCTGTCCGTCACCCGTGAGAATCCCCGGACCAAAGTGCTCCCTCAGCGCCGCCACGACGCCGGGATCGCGCATGATTTGCTCCCGGACAATCGCGTCGGCATCGAGTCGCCGGAAGCCGCGGGCCTCCAGCAATCCAGTGACCGTCGACTTCCCACATCCCACCCCACCCGTAATCCCCGCAGTCATATTTCCGTAGTGTCCACTGACCTTTGGGCTTGCGACGGAATTCCGCAAATTCTTAATCCGAAAGACGCTTCGCGTACTGTACTTGCGCCGGTACGGTGCGTCATTCACCACCAGCGCGGACATGTTTCCCCCCGTCGATACCAAGAACGCCTCCGCCGTTGCCTCGTTTGTCGAGGAAAAGTTCGCGGCGATGTACCCGGGCGCCAGCCTGACCTGGTTGCAAACCATGTTCAGCGACATCGAGGTGCTGTTCCAAGGCCGGCATCCGGATTATGCAGCAGTTGATCTGCGTTACCACGATTTGGAGCACACGCTGCAGGCCACCGTTTGCATCGTACTACTTCTGGAAGGACGCCACGCGGCGATGGTCGAACCACGCCTTGATGCCCGTCAGTTTGAATTGGCTGTGTCCGCAGTGCTGCTCCACGACTCCGGGTACCTGAAGTTGCGTTCCGATAACGTCGGAACCGGGGCAAAGTACACCTTCTGCCATGTCCTGCGGAGTTGTGCGTTCGCCGCTTCCTACCTGCCTACCCTCGGTGCGAGCGATGTGGAGGTCGAAGCCGTGCTCGGCGCGATCAATTGCACCGGTCCCACGAAGGAAATCAGCCGCCTGCATTTCCGTGATCCCGTGGAACGGGTGATCGGTTGTGCGCTCGCGACCGCGGATTATCTGGGACAAATGGCGGCCGCCGACTACCCCGACGAACTGGAGATTCTGTTCGACGAATTCCAGGAGTCCGACGACTTCATTCACCTCCCGGCGTCCCGGCGCGCCTTCAAATCGGCGACCGACCTGATCGAGCGGACTCCCATTTTTTGGCAGAAGTTTGTGCTGCGCAAACTCGAGAGTGACTTCCAGGCGGTGTACCGCTTCCTGGCGCGTCCGTATCCCCACGGTTCCAATCCCTATCTCGAGGCCGTGGAGCGCAACATGATCACGATCCGGAACCGCGCCGCGAGTCTCCGCCGCCCGGCCTGATTTCAGCGGTTGCGTGGTCATTTCGCAAGGGCGGGCCTCGTGCACGCCTTCAACCGGAACGCTTGAAAATGTAGGGCCGTCGCTCGCCGACGGGCCGCTGACCAGCGTCAGTGAACTGTTTGCGATGTAGCCCTGCCCGTGAGGGCAGGGACTTTTTCTTAATTGCCCCGCAGTAAGTTGTCCCGCCGCTCACGCAGCGGGCTACAACGGCCACCGTTCACGGATTGAACCAATAACTCGCCTTCACCGCGAAAACGTTCCGCGCGGGCAGCGCCAGGACATCGCGCGTCGCGCGGCCGAGAGTGAAATCCCGCAGGGCATCCTCAGCGGAGCGCTGCTGCTGCCAGACGAAAAAGAGCGTGCTGCCGGGACGATACTCCCAGCGCAGGACCGCGTTCGCCCGCACCGAGCGGTTCGTGAAGCTCGGATCCGTGAGGTTGAAAGCCGACGCCGGCCCCGCTCCATCCGGATCGATGCGGTAACTTTTCCCCGTCTTGGCGAGCGTGCCGAGGTCGGTGCCATACCGCGCGAATTCGAACTGCCGCGGACGGAGAAACTCCTTCGGCGTCCCGAAGACCGCATTCGAGATCAACGCCTGCGTGTAAAGTTCGAAGGTGAGCTTCGCGCTGAACGCATAGTTCAACCGCGCACTGACACTGGCTTCCTTTTGATCGAGCTGCCCAAACACATACCGTCGGCCAAACGTGGCCGTCGCGAGCGAGTCCCCCACTGCGCCCATGTACTGCGCGTCCTGCCGGATCCAATCCATGCGCGGGGCGACGGACAGGTTCCAGTTCTTCGCGGCCTGGACATCGAGGGTCGCGGCCACATAGCGCGTCCGCGTCGCCGAATTCTCGTTGCGCGCCGACAAATCCAGACTGCCCCGCACCGCTTTGCGTCGATCGGAGAGCAGCATCACAAGAATGCTGCCCACACTCGGCGCCTGCGCGACCGGTCCGCCACGGGTCAGGCGATCGTCCATCCGCGTGGCGATGAGATCCGACTCGATGTCCACGCCCCAATAGTTGAGGTGACGGAAATTCGCCCGGAGCCGGAGATTCTTGTCGAGCCAGTCGCCGTCGAAGTTCGTGTACAGCGTGGGATTCAGCGTGAGATCAATCCGGCGAAACACCTTCCCGGGCGTGCGCTCGCTCCAGGTGAGCCGCCCCGACAGGCCGCGCCGATCCACGCGCTGCTGGAACCCGATATCGTTGATCTCATAGTCCGGCGCGATCACCGCGTATTCCACGTTGCCGGTCCAATGCGTGCCGGTCTGCTTTGAAATTTGCACCTGTCCCGAGCCTCCCGAGAGCGACGTGGCGTTGGGATCGAGGTGAAAACTTTCCGCGTCCGGGCGCTGGAAGTAGCGCGACGACGTCCGCTGCAGCGCGGTCATCGCCGCCGGAGTTCCCTCGACCCGGCTGCCGGCAAGGTAGCCCGACACGTTCCAGACCCGGCCAAAAAAATCCGACCCAAAGTCCAGCCCGCCGGTGTACGCCGACTTCGCGAGGACCGCCGCCGCCCGGGGGTCGCTGAGCGATCGGTTGACCGCCGTGCCGATGACACCGATCGCGGTCTGCCCGCTCCGCACTTCACGAATCATCCGGCCGGCAAAATAGTTCGTTCGCGGCTCCACCAGCGCTTCGTGCGTCCCCGTGGCGTCGAGATAGAGGCCTTGTTCCTCGTCGGTATAGGCATCGAGCACGCCGACCTTCCAGCCGGAGGTCGTTCGTCCCGTGACCTTGGCCGCAGCCAGAATCCGGGTGGACACCGGCACATCAGTGGTTCCCGAGGGCAGCCGGAGCTGGGGTGCCCGCCCGATCCGACGGGGATAAAGCAATTCCCGCGCGGCATTTCGACTCCGCAGGCTCGGGGCCATGGCGAAGATATCCACGCCCTCGAGGAAGAACGGCCGCCTCTCCTCCAGCCTGGTTTCGAATGACGTGAGATTGATGACCGCCGGATCGACTTCGACCTGCCCGAAATCCGGATTCACCGCGGCCGTGAGCGTCAGGTTCGAGGTGAGTCGGTACCGCAGATCCAAACCCGCCTTGAACTCGTAGTCGCTGCTCCGCGTCAGCCCATTGGCGGGCCGGGCATCGAATGTGCCCTGCCCCAGCACATACGGAATGAGTTCGAGCGGTCGCCTCGCGCGCAACTCGATCAAACCGTCCAGGCGCCCGAAGGCCGCAACTCCACCCGGCTCCTTCTTCGAGCGGTAGGAGAACATGGAGATCTCCTGCCGCTGCGCGTCGATGACTTCGAACTGCACCCCCCAGCCGTGATCCGTTTCCGGCAATGGACCCGCCGCGAAGCTGCTGCTTAGCTTCGCCGCTGGCATGGCGGATCCTGCTCTCGCATTCGCGAAACGGAGCTGGCTCAGCGGAATCCGCACCTCGACCGTCCAGCCGTGATCGTCGACCGTGGTCGCGGCATCCCATACGGCGTCCCAACCCACCTCGCCGTCGTCCCCGGCAAAACGGTAGCTGCCGGTATCCCTTCCGAGACCCGTTTCCTGAAAGAGATCGCCGCTGATGAGGGCATCCCGCTGCACGCCGCCGGGATTCACATCGAATCGCATCGCGGTGCGGCGATCGCGAAACGTGTCGAGGCTGATTCGAAACCAGTCGGACGGCACCAGCGCCATATCCCGCCGGCCCAGGCGATACGTCGTCGAGCCCGCACCCTCAATCCGCGCTCCAATATAAAGTGCCTCTTCATCGTACAGCATGCGCACGACGGCCTGCTTGGAACTGGGCTTGCCGTCATTGGGATCACGCTGGGTGAAAGAACCCACCGTAGGCGCCGTCGCCCACGCAGCTTCGTTTAGATTCCCATCAATCTTGGGCGTGGCGTCCGCCCGGACCGCCATCATCACGGGCGGCTCTCCCGCCAAAACGACTCCCGTTAGGAACGGAAAAAGCAATGCGCTCTTGGCAAGAGCCCACAGTCGAGGCTGGGGCGTACAGGGGTGGGACGTCATCCGCACTTCAACTTCGAGAAGTCCTGCACGTTGGAAAGAATTATCTTTGAGCAAGACGCCAACGCAGCCTGCCGCCGGCCCCCCTTTTTGTCATTCTCAGCGCAGCGAAGAATCCACGCAGTTGAAACACGAAGAGTTGTGGCCCGCTGCGTGAACAGCGGGAGGGTTTCAATCGGATCGCACAGAAGGCAAACCAAGGAACCGGCTACGGTCGATCGGCCGCGGGGCCGGCCCCCGATTCCCAGCTTCCTGGTTTCAGACTCCAAAACTTCAGAGGTTTGGACCACGGAGTGCACAGAATACACGGAATCAACCCCACTGCCCGGGCATCTGTGTTCATCCGTGTCCATCTGTGGTTGAACTCCGGGGACAGGGCCACATCCGAGTCATGCCCTCATGTTCGCGCGAACACCCTGATTTTGGCGGAAGTTTGGCCTGCGCAGAGAAACCAACGGCTTTCAGGCTGGGACCCGTTTTGCTCGCAACCATCATCTCCGCCGCCCTCCAGGGCATCCAAGCCGACGTCGTTCACGTCGAGGTGAACGCGAACGAAACCGGCGAACCCAAGCTGATCCTCGTCGGCTTGCCTGACGCGGCCGTCAAGGAATCCGACGACCGTGTCTTTTCCGCCCTGAGCAACAGCGGATTCAAGATCCCGCGGACGCGGATGACGATCAACCTGGCGCCGGGCAATCTGCGCAAGGAGGGACCCTTCTACGACCTGCCAATCGCCCTCGGGATCCTGGCATCCACGCGGCAGTTTGCCGCGGAGGGGCTGGACGAATGGATGATCGCGGGTGAACTGAGTTTGTCCGGCGCGACCCGGCCGGTCCGCGGTGCGCTGGCGATCGCGCGGCTCGCCCGAAGCCTCGGCAAACGTGGATTGTTGCTGCCGGCGGTATCGGCGGAGGAGGCCGCGATGGTCGAAGGGATCGCCGTTTATCGCATCGATTCCCTCGAACAGGCCGCCCGATTTCTCTGCGGTGACATTGAACTGCCTGCGCTGAAAGTTCCTCCGCGGCCGACAGCGCCAGTCTCCGCTCCGGACGGCGCGGACTTCGCCGAAATCAAGGGCCAGCACGCGCTCCGACGCGCCGTGGAAGTCGCGGTCGCTGGAAATCACAATCTCCTGATGATCGGTCCGCCGGGCTCGGGAAAATCCATGATCGCGAAGCGCATCGCATCGATCATGCCGATGCCGACGCTGGAGGAACGGCTCGAGATTCTGAGCATTCACTCAGCTGCGGGCCGGACGATCAGCGGGGAAATGTCCGGCGAAACGCGCCCCTTTCGATCGCCCCACCACACCGTCTCCGATGTCGCCCTTCTGGGCGGCGGGACCATTCCCGGCCCGGGAGAGATTTCCCTCGCGCATCACGGCATCCTCTTCCTCGACGAACTCCCCGAGTTCAAACGCTCCGCCCTCGAGGTTCTCCGTCAACCGCTCGAAGACGGCGAAGTCACCATTTCCCGCAGCGCGGGCAAGGTCACGCTGCCCTGCGCCTTCATGCTGGTCGCGGCCATGAACCCCTGCCCGTGCGGTTACCTCGGCGACAGTCGGCGCGAGTGCCGGTGCTCACCGAGTCAGATTCAGCGTTATCGCGCGAAAATCAGCGGCCCACTGCTCGATCGGATCGACCTCCACGTCGAGGCCCCCGCGCTCTCGCTCGCTGACCTTCGCGCCCCCGCCGCGGGTGAGGCGTCCGCCCCGCTGCGCGACCGCGTGCAGGCCGCCCGCACCCGGCAACTGCGCCGCTTTGCCGGGTCGAAGGCCACTTCAAATGCCCGCATGACGCACGGACAAATTCGGCGTCACTGCGCGATCGACAGCTCGTTGGGCGATCTACTGCAGCACGCCATGGAGGAGCTCTCACTCTCGGCCCGGGCGCACGATCGTATTCTCAAAGTCGCCCGCACCATCGCCGACCTCGCAGGCGCCGAGGCGATCGCGAGCAACCATCTCCTCGAAGCGATCCAGTATCGGAGTTTGGATCGGAGCGTGTTCTATTGAGGAGGAGGACGGAGGGGCGGAGGGTCAGAGGGGCGGAAGCCGGAAGCCGGAGGCCGGAGGTCAGAGGTCGGATAGCCTCGAAATGATCCTACGGCGTGCCGCCCTTCCCACTTGAGCGTTCAGCGTTAAAAGTAGGGCGTTGAGCGTTCCGCATTGTGGAAGCCCTGAAGGCCTCTCCACCTCAAATGAGGGGACACGCCTCGCCTCGGTGGCAAAAACCTCCGGGCCTTATCCGCAGATGCCAGGCAGATTTTCGCAGATGCCGGAACTCGTGGAGCAATTCTGAATCCAGGAATATAGGAGTCGGACTCCCGATCGATCGCTCGTCGACTCGCTCCGTTCCCTCCGCGTCTTCTGCGTTTAAATTCAGAGGATTGGCCTTGGTTCGCCTTCTGGCAAATCGAGCCCAGCCCGGCGATACCCCAAATCGCAGGGCCCTTCCGCAGGCTGGTAATTCACTTTGAGCCGCATACAACTCCGGCACCCGACGGTGCGCGACTCCGTCCGCCAAGGCCAATAACACTCTTCGGCAAAGCAAATGAAGATTCGGGTGGCGAACACCTCTGACATTGCTGCGCTGATTGCGCTAAACGCCCTTGCGCATGATGCGCACGTGAAGGCTTTCCCGGATCGCTTTCGGCCGGAGATTCCAGCGCCGCTGATCACCGATTTTTTCGCGGAGAAGCTCAAATCCCCTGCTTCCTATTACCTCATCGCTGAAAAGGAGGAGCCAATTGGGGCTTTGCGGGCCAACTTCCTCGACCTGGAAGAGAGCTGGCATTCGATTGCGAGGCGGGTGTGCTACGTCGCTGGGATTGTCGTGCTGCCCGCTTTTCGCCACCAAGGCGTTGCTCGCGCTCTTTTCGAGACTCTACAGCGCGAATCCGAAGCGCGCGGTGCGACGATCGAATTGGACGTTTGGGAATTCAATGACGAAGCAAAGCGGGTTTTCGCCAAGCTGGGATTTAAGCCCGTAATGGAGCGGATGGCGCTTAATCCAAAAAGGAATAGCTTCGGGTTCGAAGTGCGACAGTGAAGGGCTTGGCACGTCGGCGTAGGTCGACCCGTCGGCCTGACGGGAATGCCTGACGGCTGCGTCCAAGAGAATTTGCGACGTACGCTTCGAAGCAGGCAACGACTTCGGCATCCGGTTCGATTTTGCCGTAGCCAGGCGCGAAGCGAGGCGTCTTACGGGAGACGGCCTCCGGGATCGGTGAATGTTATACCCGGCTCGCGTCCCGAGGGGCGCGGAGAGCAGTCCCGAATTCCTCATAGCATCCTCATGGGTGCCTCATAGGCTCCTCATAGCGTCCTTTACAGTCCCCGGGTTGCTCCGGTATATGGAGTTCGCTCTGCCATGAAGGTTCGACTCAACACCGCCCTCGCCAGCGTCCATGGCGCAACGGACGGCTACGTCTATCGGTCGTATCGCGGGAAACAGTTTGTCCAAAAGAAGCCGGTGTTCACGGGCGACTGGGGCGCCGGCACGGTCAAGCAGCGTGGGCAGTTTGCCGCAGCGGCGAAGTGGTACGAAACCGTCGTGAAACCCAACCCCGAGCTCGTAGCGCTCTATCGGGAAAAGGGAAAGGCGAAGCAGCTCAATTACCGGCAGATGGCGCTCCGCGACTTCTTCAACCCGCCTGAGGTGCTGCAGGTCGTTGATCTGAGCATTCGCGGAGGACCGCAACGCCTGTCACTCGGCGTGACGGACGATTTCGAAGTCGTGCGGGTGACTGCGGTCCTCCGGGACGACACGAGCAAAGTAATTTTGGAAACGGAGGTCCCGGCAAAGGACGCTGATTTCACCCTCGAGGTACCGCCGGTCGTCGCGGGGGCCAAACCGCCGGCCAGCATTGAGGTCACCGCTTACGACCGCCCAGGCAACAAGACGACGAAGGTGTTTCCGCTGAATGCCGCTCAAGTTCGCTGACTCGCGCCGAGTCACCGCGGGGGCTTGGTGATTCGGATTGGGGCACCACTCATTTCCACTGATAAGGCGCTATCCGAGCGGCATGGGCGTGCCGTTCTTTGGCGATCGGGCGTGCACGAGGCACGCCCCTACGAAGGGTGGCCCGTGAGTTGCAGGGGCGCGCCTTGTGCGCGTCTGATCCCTCAGTTGCCAGAGCCATCGCCGCGCTTCGCGGGACACCCAGCGAGGCTCTTTCCGCGGAGCTACAGAAAGAAGTAACCTTCGCCGCCGTGGATGTAGCCGTCGGAAATCGGACGCAGGGCGAACCGCCAGACGGTCGCGTAGTCGTCCCAGGGACCGGGAATATCACGATCGCAAATCACCGTGGGGCGAGGCGCGGAGCCGGTGGCCTTGCGGCCGAGCCGCTCGAGAAATAATTCGTGACCCGCTTCGGTCGCAAAAAACAAGCTGCGCTGTTCGAAGATGCACGTGGGCTTCACTTTTTCGCCGGCGGCGAATGCGAGCCACTTCGAGCGCAGGACCCACTCATGCCGTGCGAGTTCGACGATCGCGCGTTCGCAGGCGCCGCTGAACGACTCCTCGGCCGCGTGGCCGTAGGCGTAGCCGCCCCACTCGGTCCGGGCAAAGGCCACGACGGTCACACCGCCGAACGGCCCGTTGATCGCGACTGCGGAAACTCCGGGCCAGTCCGTTTCGAAAAGTTGACCATCCACCATTCCCTCCCACCAAGCCATCAGGCTGTACCGCTCGACCGCTTCGAGCAGCGCCGCGTGGCGGGCCTGCCGGCGCAGCAGTCCGGGGAAGGCGGACATGCCGTTGGATGAGGGATCCAGATCAAAGCCAAATTCCTCGGCGCGTTCCGAGCTGACCACCGCATGGAAAGCCCAACGCTCCATCGCTTCCGAGATCGCCTTGTGACGGGCGATCGAGGCGACGGGATGAGTTCCCGTGCCGTCAGCACTGCTGTAAATGCTGAGCTGACGCTGACGCGTCAGCCCGGGGATGAGCCGGGCATTGGCCTGGACCACCCGCCGACCGCGCACGGGAAACTCACCGGTCTCAATCCGCTCCACGGGCCCGCCATGTTCGGCGAGCACGTTGCGGTAACGCAGGGAAGCGAGACTGAGCATGAAGGGGGAAATCAGCTGCCGTCGTCGATTGCCCAGCACTGGGCGGTACAGCCGTCGGCCGCACTCATCGTGGTGTCACTCGAACCGTTTGCACCCTTAAGGACGGGATCGAGGCGATCCGCCGCGCGAACAAAGCCCACTGCGAGCAGCAAGCTGGAGAGAAGACCGAAGACGAGACGTTTGCTGGTTTTCATGCACCTTCACGAAGACCATTCCGGACCGCGTTTTCGATGCGTCAGACTACCGGATTTCCGGTAGCCAAAATTCCCATCGCCATCGACCTGCAACCGCGCCAGTAAATTAATTGTCACCCATGCTCCAGCACGCGATAGGCCGCCCCCTGCTCTTCCTGGCGGCCGTACTGGCGTTTCAGGATCTGACGGCAGCGGCACCAACGCCCGGATTTCCATTGGTGACCGCCTATTCCGGGGATGAAATTGGAGCCGATCCGACGACTTGGATCGCGGTTCAGGACAAGGACGGTGTACTGCACTTCGGAGCGCGGGATTTGGTGAGTTTCGATGGCGATCGCTGGCGCTCGACCGCAATGAATGGTGCCCACGCAATTCGCGCGCTCGATTTTTCTGCCAACGGTGAACGTCTTTGGGCCGGCGCCATTGGTGAAATCGGATGGTTTGATCGCAATGCCGTTGGCGAATGGCTTTACCATTCACTCAACTCCCAAGTTCCGTCCGAACACGCGACATTTGGAGAAGTCTGGAATGCCTTCGCGACGGCGAAGGGAGCGATCTTTGTCGCTGACGAAAGGATTCTCGCCTGGGACGGCGCTTCATTCCGAGTTTGGCCCATGCCTAGTACGCGGCGTTTGCGGGCACTTCGGTCTGGGGCCAGAATTTTTCTTCAGCACGGTTCCACGGGGCTTTACGAGCTCGACGAACGGGGACCCAGACTGTTCTTACCGGCAGAGAAGCTCGGCGGCATGGGCGTCTTCTGGATCGAGCAGTGGGGGCCCGAATGGTTCATCGTTACGAATCGAGGCCTCTATCTTCTTGCCGGCGGCGAGCTGCGGCAAATCCAAGGTGAATCGAGCAGGATCCTGGCCGGGGCTGCTCCGACCCACGCCACCCGCTTACCTGACGGCCGGCTGGCGGTCGGAACGCTGCGTGCCGGTGTGGTATTGCTGCGGCGTGACGGCTCGCTCGATCGAATCCTGGGTCAGGACGATGGCCTGCCGACCCGGCTGATCAACTGGCTCTTTGTCGACCGCGATCAGCAGCTTTGGGCGACTTCGTACACCCATATCAGCCGCATATCGGTCGCTTCGGCCTCGAGTCTTTATGACTCGCGAGCGGCACTGCCGAAAAAGCCGTTTCACCAAATTGCGGGCGACGGCACGGCGATTTTTGCAGCCACGGATGACTCGGTTTATCGGCTGGCCGCCGATGAACGACGGTTCGAATCGGTCAGTTCGCTGCACGAACATATTTCCGCGCTGAAAGGGACGTCTCAGGGACTGCTCGCCGCAGGACTGCAGTCCGTCAAAGCGTTCCGAAACGAACAGGTCAGCCTCTACCATTCCTCTCCTCACGACACCTTCGCCCTCCACGAGCCCCGGCCTGGCCGGCTGTTAATCGCGGACGGCCGCGGTGTTGTTCTCCGGAATGGCACTGAACCGCCTCGCTTGCTGGTCTCCGATCTCCCCGACAGCGCGTGGTCCATCGCCGAGGACACGCACCGTCGCCTCTGGCTGGGGACCGAAACCCACGGGATCTTCATGGCGACACCCGGCGCCCAGGGTCCGGTTCGTCCGGTCCCGGCGGCTCCGCTGCTCAGCCGGACTGAAATCGACGGCAAGGGCATCGCGCGCCAGGGGGCCGATGGTTCCGTTTACCTGCTCTATTCGCCGGCGGGATGGCGCCTGCCTGCCGGCAGCGCGTCCAAGTTCGAACCGATTCTGCATTACCCGAACCGTACGTTGGTCGCGGCCTCCGAGCCCACGGTCGACGGCGTGATCTGGATGATCCACACCGGAGCCGGGCTCGCTCCTTGCATCGGTGCCATCTCCCTCGAATCCGGCGTGGCCACCTGGCGTTCTCATTCGGTCGAAGGGCTGGCGAGCATCGGCACCCCGCAAACCATCTACGCGCAGAAAACCGGCACCGACACGACCGTGCTCTGGATCGGCGGCACCAGTGGAATCCTTCGGCATGTCGTCGCGCACGGGCTTTCGGCGCCGCCTCCGCGGCCGCCGCTCCTCCGCGCCGTCGCTCGTAATTCGGATAACGATCGCCCCCAGCCTATTCTCGGCCCGCTGCCCTACTCGACGCGCTCAATCGAGTTCGAGTTCGCTGAGCCGGACTTCACCCGTCGTTCCGCGCTCCGACTTCAGACCCGCTTCGTCGGCGTGGATCGCGACTGGGTTCCCGCCGACCCGACTTCGCGCCAGACGCTTACGGCCGTGCGCGACGGGCGGTATACCTTCCAAGTTCGGGCCGTGGCGGAAACAGGCGTCGCGAGTGAACCGACCACGCTAACGTTTCAAGTCCTGCCGCCGTGGTGGCGCACGGGGCCGGTGATCCTGGGCGGAATCATGGCGCTCGTCCCGCTCGGCTACGGACTCTACCGGCTGCGAGTTCGGTCGCTCCGGAGCCGCAATGTGGAACTGGAGGCCAAGGTTCGGTTTCGCACGGAGGAGTTGGAGCGGGCGAGTGCCGCGAAGACTCAATTCGTGGCGAACATGAGCCATGACATTCGCAATCCGCTCAACGGCATCGTGGGCCTCGCCCTCGCCCTTGAAGAGACGAAGCTCGAGCGCCGGCAGCGCGAAATCGTTTCCACGCTGCGCGAGTGCACCACGTACCTTGCCACCCTGGTCGATGACGTGCTCGACTTTGCCAGTATCGAGGCGGGCCGCGTTGAACTGCGTCCGCGACCCTATGCGCCGCACGAGCTGCTCCGCTCGGTCGTGACGACCATCAAGGCCGACACGACGGAGCGCGGCGCAGTGCTGCTCGTGGAGGCCGATCCGGCCCTGCCGGCCAGCGTCCTCGGCGATGCCGGACGGATTCAGCAGATCCTGGTGAATTTTGTTTCGAATGCCCTGAAGTATGCCGGTGGCCATATTCGGCTCTCGGCGGCCGTGTCGTCCCAGTTTCCCGGCGAGATCGAATACTCGGTGACCGATGAAGGTCCCGGCATTTCCGACGCGGACAAGGCGACCTTGTTCACGAAGTTCTCCCGCCTCAGCCGTGCCCGTAGCGAGGACATCCCCGGTGCCGGCCTGGGCCTGGCGGCGTGCCGGCTGCTGGCCGCCATCATGGGCGGTTCCGTCGGCGTCGAAAGCGAACCGGGCCGGGGCGCCCGATTCTTCGTGCGGATGCCGCTAACGATCGCGCCGGCCTCGCCAGATATTGTCGCGCCGAATCTCCCGAACACGACCGTGCTCGTGGTCGAGGATACCGACTACAATGCCTGGGCGGCCGCGGCGGTCCTCGCGAAACTGGGACTCTCCTGCGAACGGGCCCGCACGGGTGAGGAAGCCCTGCGACTCTTTTCCGAGCGCCGGTTCAATGTTGTCCTCCTGGACCGCAACCTGCCGGACATGGATGGCACTGAAGTGGCTCTGCGCATGCGCCGCATCGAGTCCGACGGCCTGCAGGCCGTACTTCTCGCCGTCACCGCGTACTGCACGCCCGAAGATCGCGCGCTCTGCCTGAAGTCGGGCATGGATGCGTTCGTCGGCAAACCGCTGACGCCGGAAAAACTCCGCAAGGTGCTCCTCGCCACCGGCCGGCGCCAGCTCGCCGCCGCTTCCGTGCATATTCCGCCAGACCTGCCAGCCCCGAGGTATGATTTGTCGCTGCTGCGCTACCTCTCGGACGGATCACCGGAGGGCATGGCGGCCGAACTGCAGCGCTATCTCGGCATTCTCGAAGCCAGTCGTCACCGGCTCGCCGACCTGGCCCGGAACCGCGATCTCCCCGAACTCGCCAAGGCCGCGCACGGTCTGGTCGGACACGCCAAAATGATCGGGGCACACGCGCTGGAACATGCGGCGGTGCGGCTGGAAAAGGCCTCGGCGGGCGGAACGATGGCAGCAGACCTCTTGAGCTCGGTCGATGCCGAGGTCGACCGCGTCAGGGCAGGATTGAGTCACTCGCACTCCGCCGGGCAGCCAGCGTGAAGCCGTGTTCGCGGGCGTAGCGGACCAGCTCCGTTGTCGTCCCCAGATCGAGCTTCCGCAGAATATTAAAGCGGTGCTTCTCGACCGTCTCCGGCGCGATCCCCAGCCGCTCTGCAGCCTCGGCGTCATTCATCGGCTCGCCAAGCAGCGCGAGCACCGCCCGCTCCCGATCGGAGAGCACCTTGTCGAACGAGTTCGGATCCCGGTGGCGGGCCGACTTGACCCGGAGGAACGTATCGGAAAACCAGACCCGCCCCGCCCCCACCGACTCGATCGCCTGCTTCAGCGTGGCCACGGTGTTCGTGTTCTTGTCGACGAAGCCGTTCACATGCGCGCGTTCGGCTTGGAACACGGTATACTCGTCGCAATGCGAGGACAGCACCAGCACCCGCAACTGCGGCGCCTGTTTTCGAATTTCCGCCAGCACGCCGAAGCCGTCGAGCCCCGGCAAATGCAAATCCAGCAGCACGAGATCGGGAGTGAGCTCCGCCGCCAGTTCCACCGCCCGGCGACCGTCACCCGCCTCACCGACCACTTCATGGTGAAGTTCGTTCGTACAGACCTTGCGCAGTACCTCCCGGAACATCAGGTGGTCTTCGACGATGACGATCCTCACACGCGATTTTTAGAGGCGCAATATTGCCGCCGGCAAGCGCCATGCGACGGAAGGCGCGAGAAAGTGAGTAATCCGCCCCGAACCGGAAGCCTTCAGGCGGACGTCCGTTCACGAGGGCGACGACGAACAATTTATTTGCCGGCGGGAACCGGCAAAACAACACTTACCAACTCACCGACGATGCCGCTGAAAATTGTTCAATACAACGAGCCGGTGCTCCGCACCAAGGGCGCGAAAATCAGCCAGTTCGACGAGTCGCTGGTAAAGCTTTCGCAGGAAATGACTGCGACAATGCACGACGCCGCCGGCATCGGGCTCGCGGCGCAACAAGTTGGGATGGCGATTCAGTTCTGTGTCGTGGATCTGCGCGACACCGATGCCGAGTTCACCTGGGAGCTCGATGGAGCCCGGCCCCCACTCGGAGTGTTCATGCCGATGGCGCTGGTGAATCCCGAAGTGGCGGTGACACCGGGAACAGCCGAGACCCTTTACGAGGAAGGCTGCCTCTCGTTTCCGGACATCCGCGGCAATGTCGCCCGGCGTGAAAGCATCACCGTCAACTTCCGCGACGAACGGGGCATTCCCCACGTGCTCAAGTGCACCGGGCTGTTCGCCCGTTGCATTCAGCACGAAGTCGACCACCTCAATGGCGTCCTATTCATCGAGCGCATGGACGCCAAGACCCGCGCGACCATCGAACAGGCGGTGAAAGCGCTCGCCCGCCAGAACCAGACAGAGCGGACGAAGTAGTTTTTGCGCCCGCCGCATCAACCCACCGGCGCATTTCTTCCATGACCCAAAAATCCGACGGCATGAACTACGCCCCGCAGGGCAAACCCCAGCCGGTGGTGAAGCCGGGCGAGTTTACCTTCGCCGCCGCCTTTCTCGAGCACGGGCACATTTATGGCCAGTGCAACGGCCTCCTCGAAGCCGGCGCCGAATTGAAATGGGTGTACGACTCGGATCCGAAGAAGGTCGAAGCCTTTCGGGCCCGCTACCCGCAGGTCCGCGTCGCTGCGTCATTCGACGAGATCCTGTCCGATCCGGCCGTCAAACTCGTGGCCGGGGCCGCGGTTCCGGCGGATCGCGGGCCAATTGGGCTGCGCGTCATGGCGGCGGGGAAGGACTACTTCACGGACAAGGCGCCGTTCACTTCCCTGCCCCAACTCGACGACGCCAAGGCCGCCGTCGCCCGCACCGGGCGGAAGTATGCGGTCTATTACTCCGAGCGCCTGCATGTGGAGTCGGCGATGTACGCCACCGATCTGGTGGCCGCCGGTGCCATCGGTCGCGTGATTCAAGTCCTTGGCCTGGGACCGCACCGGCTCAACAAAGCGAGCCGGCCCGCGTGGTTTTTCGAACGCGCCCGCTACGGCGGCATCCTGTGCGACATTGGCAGCCACCAGTTCGAACAATTTCTGACCTATACCGGCGCCACGGACGCGACTGTCACGCAGGCGGCGGTGGGAAATTTCGCCAACCCGGATCGCCCCGAATTCGAGGACTTCGGCGAAGCCTCGCTCGTGGCCGACAACGGCTCTTCGAATTACATCCGCGTCGACTGGTTCACGCCCGATGGCCTCACGACGTGGGGCGACGGCCGCACGGTGATTCTCGGAACCAAGGGCTACATCGAACTGCGCAAGTACCTCGATGTCGCCCGCGACAAGACCGGTGACAACGTCTACATCGTCGACGACCAAGGGGAACGTTTCGTGAACGTCAGCGGCAAGGTGGGGTTCCCCTTCTTCGGACGGCTGATCCTCGACTGCCTGAATCGCACCGAGACGGCCATGACGCAGGCGCACACCTTCAAGGCCGCCGAGCTCTGTCTTCGTGCGCAAATGGCCGCGCGTCGAATCGCCTGAGGTCACTCCCGGCCCCTCGTGCCGGGTCGAGTCCATGTCGTCCATCGTCACGCGCACAGGGGATGACGGCACCACCAGCCTGCTGTACGGTCAGCGGGTGCCGAAGAACCATCCGCAGATCGAGGCGGTGGGTGCGTGCGACGAACTGAATGTCGCGCTCGGTGCGATCAAGCCTCTGCTCGGCTCCGATCCGAAGGGCCAGGAACGACGCCAGCTCATTGAACAGGTTCAGCGAAATCTCGTGGCCCTGATGGGCGAGATCGCGTGCGCCGAGTCGGATCGCGAACGCTATGCGGACTCGAAGTTCGAAAAGCTCACGTTCGCCGATGTCACCCGGCTCGATCTGGCGGTGACGGCACTCGAAAGCCGCGGCCTCAAATTCGATGGCTGGGCCACGCCCGGTGGAACGGCGCTCTCTTCGGCCTTCGAGTTCGCTCGCATCACGGCCCGTCGGGCGGAGCGACGAATCTGCGGACTGCCGGCCCAAGGACGCACCTTGCGTGTGGAAGCCGGCCAGTTCGTGAACCGGCTTTCTGACCTGCTCTGGCTCCTGGCTCGAGAGGCGGAGCAATAATCAGAGGGCGTCGACCCTGACACGGCCCGCACTTGTCACTCAGAGGATTCCACCGCACCGTCGCCCATGCTCATCGCACTGGTTCTCATCGTCCTCGCCGCGGGCTGGCGGGTCACCGCCGTCCACATTCCCGAGTTGGTGAACTTTGCGCCGTTGATGGCGCTGACTTTTTGCGCGGCGGTTTATATCCGGGACCGCCGTTTCTGGGTCGTGCCGTTTGCCGCGCTGCTGCTCTCCGACCTCTACCTCGACCACTTTCATGCGGTGAACTTCCACGAGAGCTGGATGTGGCAAAGCGCCGCGGTCCGCGCGCTCTCCTTTGCGATGGTCCTGCCGCTGGGTGTGGTCGTGGCCCGGCACCGCAGTTGGGCAACTCTCCTCGGCGGCGCGTTGGCCGGATCGCTGACGTTTTATCTGCTCACCAACACCGATGCGTGGATTCGCGATCCGGCCTATCTCAAAACTGCGGCGGGATGGTGGCAGGCGATGACGGTCGGCCGTCCGGAATTTCCGCCGACGCTCTACTTTTTCCGCAACACCTTCGTGAGCGACTTCCTCTTCACGGGAATCTTCGCCGCCACGATGGAATGGGCGGCCTGGCGCCGGGGTGAGCCGAGTTTGATCCGCCTCCCGATCACGGCGGCCAACCGGCTGGGGCGCTAGAGCAGATTAAATTGAGGTGTTGCCGATAAGACTTTGCGGGCGCGCCCGAGGCGCGCCCCTACGAAAGCTGGCGCGAAAGGTTTAGGGGCGGGGCTCGTCCACGCCCGGCTGCCTGCCGTAATTCGTGACCGACCCTACAGAAGATCGGCCGCGAGCTCCGCGAGCTTCGAACGCTCGCCCTTGGTCAGCTTCACGTGGGCCGCGATCGCCTGCCCTTTCATGCGATTGTGACAGAAAACCAGGCCGTTGCTGCGGGCGTCGACATACGGATTGTCGATCTGCGCCGGGTCCCCGATGAGCACGATCTTCGAACCTTCGGAAATTCGGGTGATAACCGTCTTCACCTCGTGGGGTGTGAGCTGCTGGGCTTCGTCGAGAATGAAGAAGCGGCGGGCGATCGAACGGCCGCGGATAAACGCCAGCGCCTCGATTTCCACGAGTCCGCTCTTCAGCAGACGTTCGTAGGGCTTCATCGCGGGGCCGTGACTGTGCGGCGTGTGGTGCCCGTGACCGTGGCCGGCCGAGGTCACGTGCTCCTCCCGCTGCTTGTGCTTCTTCTTTGAAACCTTCTTGGCGGCGAACTGTGGCTCCTTCTGCGGCTTCGAGGGAATCAGCACCTCGAGCGCGTCATGGTAGGGCTGCAGCCAGGGCTTCATCTTTTCCTCCAGTGAACCCGGCAGGAAGCCGATGTCCTTGCCGAGTGCGATCACCGGCCGCGAGATCGAGACGCCGTCGTAACGCGAGTGGTCCTCATGCGTCTGGTGGAGCGCGCAAACGGTGGAGAGCAGAGTTTTTCCCGTGCCCGCCTTGCCATAACAGGTGAGCAGGTGAATCGAATCGTCGAGCAGCGCGTCCATGAAGAACTGCTGTTCGAGATTCCGCGCGCGGATTGGGATGCCGCCGGGCGCCTTGACGTAATCCGGGAGCTTGAGACGGCGGACAACGCCGTCCCCGTAATATCGCGCCGGCATCGTTTTGCCCTCGTTGGAGCGCAGGAGGACGTACTCGTTCTGGAACAGCGGCTTTGCGGCCGCCGTGCCGAGTTCGAACAGGCCTTCCGAGCAAAAGCGCTGCAGGTCGTAGATATCCACCGCCAGCTCGCGGTAACTGAGCTCCTCGTCGTTCTCCGGCACCTTGTCGTTGAGGTAATCCTCCGATTCCAATCCCACCGCGCGTGCCTTGAGCTGCACGTTGACATCCTTCGTCACGAGGATCGTCGGCGGCGGGTAACGCTCTTGGACGAAAAGGGCCGCGGCGATGATCCGATTATCCTTCTTCGTCAGATCCGGCAGAATCGCCCGCAGCCGATCCATCGCGGGCGAACGCCGGTTCGGCTCGGCGAGATACGGGTTGATGATGATCGAGAGGGTGCCGCCGTTATCGAGCTCGACGCCCTCGTGCATGGCGCGGGCATCCGGGAGCAATTCCTGGAGAATGCGGTGGACGCGCCGGGCATTGCGACCGCGCTCGGTCGATTGTTCGCCTTTGATGCCGTCCAGCTCCTCGAGGACCTCCACCGGAATCGCGAGGTTGTTGTCCTCGAATTTGAAAATCGACTGTGGGTCGTGCAGCAGGACGTTCGTGTCCAACACGAAGGTCTTAACTTTAGCTGACACCCTGATCCGCGAAATTGGGGCTGATGCCCCGCGCAGGTTTTCCATGGGGGATATCTAGTGGGGAACTGAGTCACGCAGGGCGTGAATGTCGATGACAGACTTGGCGATCGCGTGAATTCTCATCGCGGGGGGAGGTTGCAGGTCGAAAATTAATCCGAGCCGCTCCCCTGGCCTGCCTGCGACTCCTCGGTTCAGGCTCGCATGAGGTCGGGGAATGCTGTTCACCGCTCGACGGCCCGTCGTCATGAACCTCGAACAAATCAAGCAAGCCCTCTTGGAGTCGTACCGCCAAGACGGCGGGATCAATCACTTCGATGGCAGCAACCTCCCCGCGCAGGACTCGGTGAACCAGCTGGCGGCGGATTGCATGCACCTGCTTTTCCCCGGCTACTTCGAGGAATCGGGCCTGGCGGTCGGCGACCTGCCGGCGCACGTGGATCGCATGCTCGTCCGCATCGACCGGCGTCTCGGCACCGAGATCGAAAAGTGTCTTCGCTTTGGCGGCGTCGCGAATGCGGCCGACCGCGCGCGCGAGCACACCACCGCGGTTCTCGCCCAGCTCCCCGAGCTCCGGAAGCTGATTAGAACAGATGTCGAGGCCGCTTATCAGGGCGACCCCGCGGCCCGCAGTGTCGAGGAGATCATCCTCGCCTATCCCTGCGTCCTGGTGATTTCGCTCCAGCGACTCGCCCACGTGCTCTATCACCTCGGCGTTCCGCTCTTGCCGCGGATGCTGACGGAGTACGGTCACGAACGCACCGGCTGCGACATTCATCCCGGGGCGCGCCTCGGCACCCACTTCTTCATCGATCACTGCACCGGCGTTGTCATCGGCGAAACGACGACCGTGGGACGCCATGTGAAACTCTACCAGGGCGTCACTTTGGGCGCGAAGTCGTTCGAGGTCGATGAACAGGGTCAGCCGATCAAGGGCGTGAAGCGGCATCCGGATATCGGTGACCATGTAACGATCTACGCCCATGCCACGATTCTCGGCGGCGAGACCCGCGTCGGCGCCCACTCCATCATTGGCTCCAACGTGTGGCTGATGAAGTCGATCCCCGATGACTCCGTGGCGTATTTCAAAGCGGACAACCTCATCGTGCGTTCGCGGCACAAGAAGGAAGGCCTGATCGAGCGCGTCGGTTCACCGGAGCATCACCACGAGTGGGAAATCTGACGGGCCTCACGCCGCCACGCTCGGGCCGGGCAGGCCGAGTTGTTCGGTGACCGCGACGCAGAGTCCGACAAACGTCTCCTCGGCCAGCGCCAGCCGCCGTCCCTTGAGGTGGGCGACTCCCCATTGGCGCCGCAGCTTGCGCGATCCCAAGGGCAGTGAGACGAGCGAACCGTTCTCGAGTTCGGTCCGGGCGATCCACGGCGCCAGCACGCCCGCACCGAGCCCGATTTTCACCAGCTCCTTGATCGCCTCCATGCTCCCGAGCTCGATGATGTTGCTCAGCGAAACCTTTTCGTCGCGGAAGTAGTCGTTCACCAGCCGGAAGGTATGGCTGGTCTTGTTATAGAGCACCAACGTCTCGCCCTCGATCGATTCCCGCGGCGCCCGGCCGGCCTTGGCCCAGGAATGATGCGGGGCGACAAGAAAACGGAGTTCATCCTGAAAGAGCGGCACAAAGGTGAACTCCGACACCGGCGGATGCGCCGGCTCGACGACCAGCGCCAGATCCACCTGTCCACCTCTCAGCAGGTCCAGTTGATGACCGTAATCGCCCGGTTCGATTCGAATCACGCACTTGGGGTAGCTCTGGCGAAACTCCCGCAAAACGGACGGCAGGATATGCTGGCAGGCCGTCGTGCTGGCCCCGACCCGCAGGCGGCCGTGGCCCCACTTGCTCAGATTCTCGAGCCCGCTGCGGGCGGTTTCCATCTCGCGGAGGATTCGTTCCGTGTGGCGGAGAAACTGTTCGCCGGCCTGAGTCAGGAGAACCCGACGCCCCACCCGATCGAGGAGACGGCAGCCGACGTCGTCCTCGAGCGCCTTGATCGCGTGGCTGACCGCGGACTGGGTGAGAAAGAGGTCCTTGGCGGCGAGGGTGAAGCTTCCCCGGAGGGCAAGCGCGGCAAAGGCATGGAGCTGACGGCTATCGAGGGTTGGCTTCATGATGAGGGCCCTTCATCCGGGCGATGAATTGATTGCAGAGCACTAATTGCGCCACTTATGCGAGGTGGCACACGAGCGGCTGAAGTGCGGTACCCACACTACATGCCGCAGCCGCCCAATCCGGCCCCCGCCCGCCCGCTCCGAGGCCGCTCCCTGCGACTGGGATTTCTCGCTGTCACCGATGCGGCGCCACTGGTGGCCGCCGAGGAACTCGGCCTGTTTGCCCGCCAAGGTCTCAATGTGGAACTCCGCCGCGAGATCGGCTGGGCCACCGTCCGCGACAAGCTGATCTACGGGGAACTCGATGCCGCCCAGGCACCGGCGCCCCTGCTGTGGTCCATCCAACTCGGACTCGGTTGCACCCCCTGCCCCGTTTGCACTCCCCTCGTCCTGAGCCTGCACGGCAACGCCCTCACGCTTTCCCAAAGCCTGTGGGCGGCGGGTGTTCGCGATGGCCCAAGTCTCCGGACCCACTTGCAGCACCGGGCGCGCCGTGAACCGGTGACGTTCGGGGTGGGATTTTTGTTCTCCTCGGCCCATCTCCTCCTGCGCGACTGGCTTCGCAGTGCCGGCATCGACCCGGAGCGGGAGGTCCGAATCGTCGTCGTGCCACCCGCCCAGATGTACCGGCACCTCACCGCCGCCACGCTCGACGGATACTATACCGCCGAACCCTGGAACAGCGTGGCCGTCCAATCCGGAGGCGGATGGTGCCCGGTCATCAGTGCCACCCAGCAACCCGGGCACATCGAGAAAGTCCTGATCACGACCAGCGAGTTCTCGGACCGGAATGCGGGCGAAACCACGGCACTCGTGACCGCCCTGATCCAGGCGGGCGCATGGTGCAGCGATCTCCAGAACCGCGAGAAACTGGCCGAGATGCTGGCCCAGTCGCGCTATCTAAACCTTCCGGTTGCCGCCCTCGCGCCTTCCCTCAGTGGCAAATTCGACTGCGGCAAGGGACAAGCCACACCGGTCGCTCCTTTCCATCTTTTCAGCGGCGGCGACACGAACATTCCGACGGCGGCGAAGGCGGCCTCGATTCAACGCGCGCTCGGGGCCGCCGGGCTCCTCCCGACCGCCGCCGCTACAGACGCAAGCCTGCCCGCCCGGCTTTTTCGCGAGGATATCTATCACCAAGCCACCGGCACTCCGGCGCGGCCGAATGGAAAACGCGTGGACTCGCGTCTGACTGACGCACATTGGCAGGCCAAAACTCCCGCTGCTCACGCAGCGGGCCACGACTGAAACGTGGCCCTGCCCGTGAGGGCAGGGATTCAAAACGTTAAGTCAGGCTGATCGACGAGTCTCAATCGTCGATCCGCCTTAGATGTAATACATCTCGGCCGGATTCCGCGAAGAGAGCTGATCGAGCGTGTAGCTCTTCGTCTTCGCCACCAGCGCCTGGCCGATATCTTCCCATACTTGCTTGAGGCGGCGACCGCTGCGGCCTTCGAAATTTCCGCTGAGGTGCAGGCAATCGCCTTCCACCGCCACCAGGATATCGTAGAGCGAAATCTCCTCGGGTGCCTGCGCGAGCGTGTAACCCCCGTGATTGCCGCGCCGGCTTGTGATGAGTCCATGGTCGCGAAGCTTCCCGAGAATCTGCGCGAGGAAATTGGCCGGCACCGCCTCGACCTTCGCCAACTGCTCAATCTGGGTCAGCACGCCTGAGCCATGCAGGCGCGCGAGTTCCGCCATCACCCGACAGGCATAATCGACTTGGACCGAGATTTTCACGGGGACTTAGATGACGTAATCGCCGTTTTCGGATTTCACCGTTTCCCGCGGCGGCAGGAGCATGCCGGCGGCCACCGTCGCATTGGTCCCCTGCTCAATCAGGATGAAAGATCCCGTCAACCGGTTGACGTTGTAACCGTCGAACACGATTGGCTTGGCCGTGCGGAGGCGGATTTCGCCAATGTCGTTCATGGCGAGCGACGCCGGGTTGGGCACACTCTCGAGCGTGGCCACCTTGAGCTGGTTGACCAGTTCGGTGACGATCACCTGCACGGTGTGGGTCGTGTGCTTGAGAAAGTATTTCCGTCCCGCCTGCAGCGGCCGCGAATGCATCCAGCAAACCTCGGCGTGCAGCTCGGTCGTGAAACCCGGCAGATAATCCGGGCCGATGATCATGCTGCCGCGGCTGATATCGATGTCGTCAGCGAGAACCAGCGTGACCGACTGCGGACAAAACGCCTCCTGCACGGCGCCATCATAGGTCCAGATTTCCTTCACGGTGGTGACGACTCCCGCGGGGAGCGTGAGCACCTTCTGTCCGACGCGAACGATGCCGCCGGCGATCTGGCCGCTGAAGCCGCGGAAATCGTGCAGCGCGGAATCCGTGGGGTTGTTGGGACGGTTCACCCACTGCACCGGCATGCGGAAACCGTGCAAATTCCAGTCGCTCGCGATGTGGACGGTCTCGAGATGACCGAGCAGCGTCGGGCCTGCGTACCACGGCGTGTGCGGCGAGGGATCCACGACGTTGTCGCCATTCAAGGCGCTCAGCGGAATGAACTTCACGTCCTTGATGTCGAGCCGGGGCAGGAACTCCTCGAACTGCGCGCGAATCTCGAGGAAGCGCTGTTCGCTCCAGCCGACGAGATCCATCTTGTTGACCGCGACGACGAGGTGAGGAATGCGCAGCAGCGACGCGATCGCCGTGTGGCGGCGGCTCTGCTCGATCACGCCGAGGCGGGCGTCGACGAGCACGATCGACAGGTTGGCGTTCGACGCCCCCGTGACCATGTTGCGCGTGTATTGGACGTGGCCCGGCGTGTCCGCGATGATGAACTTGCGGCGCGGCGTCGCGAAATAGCGGTAGGCGACGTCGATCGTGATTCCCTGTTCCCGCTCGGCGCGCAGGCCATCCGTGAGATTCGCGAGATTGATTTGTCCGCCACCGGTGATGTCAGCCGACCGCTCGAGGGCCTCGATCTGATCTTCCATCAGCGACTTCGAGTCGTAAAGCAGGCGGCCAATCAGCGTGGACTTCCCATCATCGACGCTGCCGCAGGTGTTGAAGCGGAGTATGTCGATCGGAACGGTAACCGGCGTGGTCGGAGGCATGAGTTCTTCGGTAAACATTAGAAATAGCCCGCCTTCTTGCGGTCTTCCATCGCGGCTTCGGACGCCTTGTCGTCGGCGCGTGAACCACGCTCCGTGACGCGGGCCGCGGCAATCTCGGCGATGATGTCGGCGACGGTCGAGGCCGGGGACTCCACGCAGCCCGTGCTGATGATGTCGCCGATCGTGCGCACCCGGACTACGAGATCACGCACTTCCTCATTCGGCTTTGGCGGCACGAGATCGTTGACGGGCAGCCACTGTCCGGCGCGACGCACGCAACTGCGCTGGTGACTGAAGTAGATGCTCGGGACCTCGAGCTTCTCGCGCTGGATGTACTCCCAGACGTCCATTTCGGTCCAGTTGCTCAGCGGGAACACGCGCATGTTCTCCCCGGGATTCAGCCGGCCGTTGTAGAGATTCCAGATCTCGGGACGCTGGTTCTTTGGATCCCACTGGCCGAATGCGTCACGGAAACTGAAGAACCGCTCCTTCGCGCGCGCTTTCTCCTCGTCGCGTCGCGCGCCGCCGATGCAGCAGTCGAAGCGAAACTCCTCAATGGCCGCGAGGAGCGTCGGGATCTGGAGCCGATTGCGGCTGATCTCACCCGGGGCGACGGTCGCGATGCCCTGCGCGATGGCGTCCTCGACCTTGCGGACGATGAGTTTGGCGCCGAGTTGGGTGGCCCGGCGATCCCGGAACTCATTCAACTCGGGAAAGTGATGGCCGGTGTCGACGTTCAGCAGCGGCATCGGAAGGTCCGAGGGACGGAACGCCTTTTCGGCGAGACGCAGGAGGCAGATCGAGTCCTTGCCGCCCGAGAACAACAGGGCGGGACGTTCGAACTCACCCGCGACTTCACGCATGATGTGAATCGCCTCGGTTTCCAGGTGCTGAAGATGATCGAGATGGTAGCTGGTCATGGCGGACGCGTCGGGAATCAGGAACTGACGGCCTTCTTGCCCCAAGCCGCGTGCAGGCCGCACTCGCGCTTTTCGTCCGCTTTGGCCGGATCGAAGTAGTCCCACTCGTTCGGCAGTTGGTGCTTCGCGAGGTAGGCATCGAGGTCGGCGTCGCTCCAATGGAAGAACGGGCTGACCTTCAGTGCGCCGAAATTTCCATCCAGGGACACGATGTCGAGACCGGCCCGATTCGGGTTCTGCACCTTGCGCAACGCCGTGAGCCAGACCGCCGGGGCGAGTTCGCGCATCCCGCGTTGGAAGGGCTCCAGTTTCATTACCGCGCTGAATTGCTTGAGCGCGGCCTCATCCTCGGTCGTCGGAATCGGCCCGTGAATCGCGTCGCGATGCGCGGGAGTGAGACGGGGAAGGTACGGCTTCAGGTTGAGCTTGAGGCGCGCGCGCAACTCCTCGGCGTGCTTGTAGGTGGCCGGGCGGTTGTAACCGTGATCCACCCAGAGGACCGGCAGGTCGGCCTGGACTTGGGAGACGACGTGCAGCAAGGCCGCCTCGTAGGGACGGAAATTCGTCGAGACGATCGTGCGTCCCTTCCCTTCACTGACCGCCCAGCGAACGATTTCGAGCGGCGATTTCTGCCGGAGTTCGGCATTCCAATGGGCGATTTCAGCTTCGTTCATTTGGTGGAAGTAGGGGCCACGTTCAGTCCGCCCGCAGAAAGGGATAGACCCCGGTGTACACGGGCCTCAGTCTCGGTGTTGAACGATGCAGGTCGGAGTGACATGACTCGCGCCACGCTTGCGTCCGACCTGTTGGTGGTAAAGTTTAAAAGAGTCCTTTTCTAGTAAAGAAGTCATGATTCTGCGTTAAACATCTAGTCTCCAGCTTTTTGGTTCTAATATAAGTTACAGCTTTCGTCCCGCGATGTCCGCCTCGTCCATTCCACGCATCCCCCATCGGCCAGCTATTATCTTCCTGACCGGTCTGTCGGGCGCGGGAAAATCCACCATGGCAAACGGATTGGCAGGTGACCTCAAGAGCCGGGGTTTGCTGACGACCGTAGTCGATGGAGACGTGCTCCGGACCGGACTAAGCAGCAACCTCGGTTTCAGCGAGGAGGACCGGCGGGAGAACATTCGCCGCGCCTCGGAACTGGCACTGCACCTGGCCGACCTAGGCGCCGTGGTCATTGTCGCCCTGATCTCACCCTTCCGGGCGGACCGCGCCGCCGCGGCCGATCGGGCGAAGGCCAAGGGCATCCCTTTCGCCGAGGTCTTCGTGAATGCCCCGTTGGCGGTCTGCGAGAAGCGAGACCCCAAGCACCTCTACAAGCGGGCCCGGGCCGGGCAGATTCCGTCCTTCACGGGAATCGATTCGCCGTACGAGGCGCCGACCCAGCCGACGCTTGAGCTACGCACCGACCTGGAATCCATCGAGACTTCGTTGTCCCGACTGATTTCGCTTGTCTTCGCCCTCACCGAAAATTCGTCCGGCGCAGCGTAACGGGCGCGAACCCTACACCTCATGACAGGCCTCATTTATCTCGTTGGTGCGGGCCCGGGCGATCCCGAGTTGCTCACGGTCAAGGCGCGCCGTTTGCTCGGCGAAGCGGATGTAATCGTCCATGATTACTTGGTGCCGGCGGAGATTCTCGCTTTGGCACGGCCGGAGGCGGAACGTATTTTCGTCGGCAAAAAGGGCGGCGGGTTCTGCTGCCCGCAATCCACGATCGAGGAGACTCTCATCCAGCTCGCCCGCCTGGGAAAGACGGTGGTGCGACTCAAGGGTGGAGATCCTTTTGTCTTCGGTCGCGGCGGCGAGGAAGCCGAAGCGCTGGTCGCGGCGGGGATCAGTTTCGAAATCGTCCCGGGGGTAACATCGGCACTCGCGGCCGGTGCGTACGCCGGCATTCCCCTCACCCACCGGGCCCTGAGCTCCGCCGTTGTCTTTCTCACCGGCCATGAGGACCCGAACAAGCCGGGCTCGAACCTGCGCTGGGAAGATTACGGCCCGCTCCAGGCCACCCTCTGTGTTTACATGGGGATGAAGAATCTCGAGACAATCGCGCGGCGCCTCCAGGACGGTGGGATGCCCGCTGATACGCCCGTCGCCGTCATTCAGTCGGCGACGACGGGCGCGCATCGCCAGATGCTCGCGACCCTCGCGGATATCGCACAACGGGCCGAGCGCGAGGGTTTCGGCGCTCCGGCCATTGTGATCATCGGTGCCGTGGCTGCGCTCTCGGAAAATCTCGCGTGGTTCGCCACCGCTCGGCCGGCCGAGCTGCGTTCGTGACAATCGCGCTGATCGACAATGGTTCGATTGAACCCGCCGCGCATCTCAACCTTCGTCGAGTGGCGGCGGAGCTGGCCATCCGCCGCGGCCGGCCCATCGAGGCCGTGTCGTGGCGTCACAGCGATCGCATCGAACCGTCCGCACTGAACGGGCAACCGGCCGCCACCCTTCGTTCATGGCTGCAGGCGAAGTCAGCCGAGGGCGAGCGCGACTTCCTTTTCGTACCGTTCTTCATCAGCGCTCAAGGGGCGATTGGCTCGGCGCTGCGCCACGACCTCGAGAACTCCGCGCGCGAGCTGGGAGGCTTCAAATTTGATTTCGTCGCCGGCCTCGCGGAGCGGAACGCAATCGTGCCCATCGTCGTCCACCGCATTCGCGAGACGATCGCGAAGGAGTCGCTGAACCGACCCGCGGTAATCGTCGTGGATCACGGCGGCCCGTCACCCACCTCCGCTACTCTCCGTAACGAACTCGCCCGGCGAATCGGGACCGAGCTCGGCGTCGAGGCGGCGGAGGTCACGGCCGCCTCGATGGAAGGCGAAGACCATCCCCACAACCAGCCCTTGCTCGCAGACGCCTTGCGGGCGGCTTTGGGCAGCGGGCACGCGGTGGTCGTTGCTCCTCTCTTTCTGAGTCCAGGCCGGCACGCGGGACCGGGCGGCGATTTGGCGGTCATCGCCCGCGAGGCGAGCGTTTCCACCAACGATCCCGTGCGATCCCCGCCGCAGTTTCACTTCACGGAGCTCATTGGGACGCATCCTCTGGCGGTCGAAGCGCTGGCGGCCAGTCTGACGGCGGCCTTGAAATAAAAAAGAGGGCCGGCTGCCTACCCCTAAGCAGCCGGCCCATTGCTTTCTTGCTTACCCCAATTCTCCACCGCTAAGCGGAGGAGAAATACTGTACAGGTAAGTAAGCACGACCTGCGGATAGTTCCAACGGAACGTACCGATTTTTTCGGGAGAATTGCCGCGCGGGCCAGTCCGCCCGTCAGACGTTCGGACTGACTGGCCCCGCCGGCCGCGGCTGCTTCCGCGGCTCGGTCCAGAGCCTAAGTAGCAGTTCGGCCAGATTCTTCATGCTGGTCCGCTGCAGGCCCTCGGTTCGCACTGCGTCCTTGAATGGCTGGGCCACCGCGCTGCGCTCCTCATAGTATCGCCACAAGTCCCCAGCGAGCTGGTTTGCGGCAAGATGCTGATCAAGAGTGCTTTTTGCGACGACCCGAAACTTTGTCTGCCAATGCTGTCTCTCGTCAGGGTGACTCTGCAGATAATCGAAGATCCGCTGCTCGCAGCGATTCAGGCTCATGGGTAAAACCGTGGGCGGCAGAATTCGAATAACAACCGCAAATCCAGCGGCGACGACGGCGTTGCTTTCCCGGGCCGGCGGTGGCTATTCTTCCAACGTCAGATCCAAGTCCTAAACGTTATGTGGCAAAAATTCTCCGAACAAATTCCTGCAGTGATTCTCACTGCCTTGCTCGTCATCGGCGGCGCCTTTTGGGTGCACCAGCAAACCGTCAAGGAGTTGGGTGCCAAGCAGCAGAGTGAACTCGCGCCCCTGCGCGAACAAAACGATGCGCTCAAGGCTGCCTCCGACGAGAATCGCCGCCAGATCGAGATGACGAACAAGTTGCTCCGCGACGCCGTGGCGAAGCGCGAAGCCGACATGTTCCGCACCGACGAGGAAATCCAGAAGCTCAACGTCGAGCGCATGGACGCCCTCGCAGACGCGATCGCGAAGAAGATGCAGCCTTACAATCCGATGCCGAAGTCTCCGGAGGAGGCCGAGAAGATGCAGAACGAACAGGTCGACAAGGTTTCCGGCCGCATGACCGAGCGAATTCAGCCGATTCTCAGCGAGATGGCCAAGGACCAGAACCTCACGCGTGACTCAATCGAGCGCTACAGCCAGCGGATTTCGGATCAGGTCGGCAACGTCCTCACCGCCGAACTCGCGAAGAACCAGCAGTTGAACAACAATCTCCAGCAGACGCAGGCCGTCGCCCAGGATGCGTTGAAGATTTCCCACGAAATCACCGCCCTCTACCTGAGCTCGGTCAAGGATCAGGGTTTGATTACCCGCCTCCTCACCCTGCCCGCCAACGTGGTCAAGGACGCGGCGAGCCTGAGCATTGTCACGAACAGCGACCGCAAGCGCATCGAGGAGGAACTGGTCGGCAAGATGACCCAGATCGAACGCCGGCTGACCGAACTCAGCGCGCAGGCGCCGACGCCGAGTGCCGGACCGCAGCTTTCGTCTCCGCAGCGTCCCGCTCCGGCCCCGGCGACCGCCAAGTAAGCCGCGGATAAGACCCTTTTGGTTTCAAGCCACGCGATTGCCTCGCGTGGCTTTTGTTTTTCTAGTCCCCGCATGACACCACGTTTGCTGCTTTCCCAAGTCGCGGCTGCCTTGGTCACCGTCGGTTTCATGCTCGCGGGCTGCGCCAAGCGCGACAGCGCGGTCGCGACGGGCAACCGGGACCAGGTCATCCACATCGGCAATCTGTCGGAGCCGACCGATCTCGATCCGCACCTCACCAACAGCCAGCAGAACTTCAACATCGTCATGGCCTTCTTCGAGGGCCTCCTGCAATACGACGCGACGACGAGCGAGCCGGTCCCCGCGGTCGCGGAACGTTGGGAAGTTTCACCCGATAACCTGACGTGGACCTTTCACCTTCGGCCCAGCGCACGCTGGTCGAACGGGGACCCGGTAACGGCGAACGACTTCGTCTACGCCTTCCGTCGCATCCTGAGGCCCGCACTCGGCGCGGAATACGCCAACATGCTTCACGTCCTCAAGAACGGCGAAGCCTTCAACACCGGCAAAATCAAGGATCCGGCCGAGGTCGGAGCCAAGGCCGTCGATGCCCACACGCTGGTGCTGACGCTCGATCACCCCGTTCCCTATCTGCCCACGATGGTCTGCCATTCGGCCTGGTACCCGGTGCCGGCGGCCACGATCGAGAAACATGGCAAGGTCGACCAACGCGGCAGTCCATGGACCCGCCCGGGCAACATCGTGGGCAACGGCTACTTCACCCTCACCGAGTGGAAACCGAACCAGTACATCCGCGGCACCAAGAGCGCGACCTACTGGGATCGGGAGAAGGTCAAACTCAACGAGGTCTTCTTCTATCCCATCGAGAGCGCCGACGCCGAGGAGCGCAGCTTTCGCTCCGGCCAGCTCCACGTGACGGCCTCGATTCCCACCTCGAAGATCGCGGTGTATCAGAAAGAGCAGAGCCCGTTCTTCCACCCCACCGTCCTCCTCGCCACGTATGTCTTTCGCTTCAACGTGACGGTGCCGCCGCTCAACGACCCCCGCGTCCGCCGGGCACTGGCGATGGCGATCGATCGGGAGGCCATCGTCCGCGATGTCGTTCGCGGTGGACAGGTGCCGGCCGGAAACTTCTGCCCGCCCAACGTCGCCGGATTCACCGCGACCAATCACCTCAAGACCGACTTCGCCGCCGCCCGGCAGCTCCTCGCTGAAGCCGGTTTTCCCGAGGGCCGCGGCTTTCCGAAACTCGATCTGCTCTTCAACACCAACGAGGGGCACCGTCAGATCGCCGAGGCGCTGCAGCAGATGTGGCGGAAGAATCTCAACCTCGACATCGGCCTGTACAATCAGGAGGCCAAGGTGTGGACCGACTCGATGCGCACGCTGAACTACCAAATCGCGCGTTTCGCCTGGGTCGGCGACTACCTCGATCCGAGCACGTTCCTCGACATCATGACCAGCGACAACGGGAACAACCAGACGGGCTGGAAAAACGCGGAGTACGATCGACTGATTGCCGCGGCGCGCGCGACCGGCGACACCGCCAGGCGCTACGAGTATTATCAGCTGTGCGAAAAAATCCTCGCCGAGGAATGTCCGTTCGCCCCGGTGTATTTCTATTCGCGCAACAATCTCCGCCGCCCCGAGGTGAAGGGCTGGCACGGCAACCTGCTCGATCTCCACCCGCTCAAGGGCGTGTATTTGGACCCAAGCGGGAATTGAGCGCGGAATGACCAGCACGGCTCCGCTGGCGGTCTCGTGGCCGAATCGGGCGTGGACGAGGCACTCCGCCACTCATCGCTGACACTTACCGCCATATCATCGCTGACACTTTTGATGTCAGCGCATGCCGTGGAAAAAAGATTCGAAGGTGCAGCAGCGACTAGAGCTGGTGCATGCCATGATCAGGA
>CANJCM010000004.1 GCA_947472765.1 Opitutia bacterium | reverse complement strand
GAACGGGCTGTTTCGTCCGCTGTTCAACTATATCTCCTCGCACGACATCTCCATGACGACGCCCGTGGAGGCGAAAATCGACGACGCCGCGATGTTCTTCTGGGTCGCCAACAGCCAGCGCGCGAAAGTCGCCGGCAACGGTCCGGGCGTGGAAGTCGTCGAGGTGCCGGAACGCTGGGTGGCCAGTCTCGGGGCGCGCGGCGGTTACTCGGCGCGGAATTTCGCGCAGACGCGCGATGAGCTGCTCACATGGATCGGCGCGCGGCCGGACGTCGTCGCGGCCGGTGAACCTTACGCGGTGTATTGGAACGGGCCGTTCACGCCCGGATTCCTGAAGCGCTACGAAGTCCACGTTCCGGTGCGCGCCAAGGCGCGCTGAACGGGACCATGCGTCCCTCTGCACCTGGGGCTTTCGCTCCGTCCGACCAGGAACGTGTGATCCCGCCGGACCTGGCGGGACGGCTGGCGTTGCGGGAACGTCCGGACACCTGGGCGATCGGACACCAGCGCTGGAGCGACTTGCTCTTCCTGCACTGGAAAGTCGATGCCCGCGCCGTCCAGGCGACTCTGCCGCCGGGACTGTTCGTCGATACCTTCGAGGGCAGCGCCTATCTCGGGATCGTGCCGTTCTTCATGGAGCGGATCCGGCCGGCGTGGCTGCCGCCGTTGCCGTGGATCTCGTGGTTCCTCGAGCTGAACGTCCGGACCTATGTCCATGACGCCGACGGCCGGCCCGGCGTCTGGTTCTACTCGCTCGACTGCAACCAGCCGCTCGCGGTGAGCATCGCGCGGCGCTGGTTCCACCTGCCGTATTTTCATGCGCGGATGTCGGCGTCAGGCCGGGGTCGCACCATTCGCTACCGGTGTGAGCGCCGCGCCGTCGATGCGCCGTGTGCCCGCTTCACCTGGACGCCCCGTGGCGATTCGGCTCCCGCCGCGCCCGGCTCGCTCGCCTTCTTCCTGGTCGAACGGTACCTGCTCTTCTCCGCGGACCGCGCGGGCCGGCTTCACCGCGGTCGGGTGCACCATACGCCGTACCAAGTGCACACGCTGAAGCTGACGGAATTTTCGACCGCGCCGGCGCGGCAAGCCGGCTTCGAACTCGCGGGCCCACCGGACTCGGTGCTTGGCGGCGGGGCGGTGGATGTCGCGGTGTTCCCGCTGTGCCCGGTCAAGGACCGCAGTTCATGCTCCGATTCGGTGGCCGGACTTGCTCAGCGTGGCCCTGCCCGTGAGGGCAGGGACTTGTTCGTTGCGGCGTCGCAACCCGTCCCGCTGCTAACGCCGCGGGCCACCAAGCCATCGTCGGAACTTTCTTCATGAACGAACATAACGACTCACCGGTCTGGTTCATCACCGGTTGCTCCAGTGGTCTCGGCCGCGCGCTCGCGCGGCGGGTGCTGGCTTCAGGGCATCGCGTCGTCGCGACGGCCCGGCGACCGGAAACACTTGCCGATCTCGCTGGCGATCATCCGGAGCGTTGCCGCGCGCTGGCGCTCGATGTGACGGACGTGGCGCAAGTCGGCCCCGTCGTTGCGCAGGCCGCGGCGGCTTTCGGCCGGATTGACGTCGTGGTGAACAACGCGGGCTATGGCGTGATCGGTGCGCTCGAGGAACTCGGCGACGAGCAGATCGCGCGCAACTTCGAGACGAATTTTTTCGGGGCCGTCCGGGTAATCCGGGCGGCGCTGCCGATCCTGCGCGCGCAGCGTCGCGGTCATTTCGTGAACATCAGCGCGGCCGCCGCCATCGCCAACTATCCGGGCTTCTCGATCTACGGCGCGACGAAGTGGGCGCTGGAGGGCGTGTCCGAATCGCTCGCCGCCGAAGTGCGGCCGTTCGGGCTCAAGGTCACGATCGTCCAGCCCGGTCCGTTTCGCACCGAGTTCGTCGCGCGGTCGCTGGAGAGGGCCGCCGAACGGATCGCTGACTACGACCCTTCGAGCGGAAAATTCCTCCGCCTGATCGAGACGATGAACGGTCAGCAGCCCGGCGACCCGGACAAAGCCGCCGACGCCATCATCGCCGCGGTGGCCGCGCCGAATCCCCCGCTGCGGCTCGTCCTCGGAAAATACGCGCAGGACAAGGCTCGCCGAAAACTCTCCGCCGCCACACGGGAGCTCGACGCGAGCATCGCACTGGCGCCCGCCACGGAGTTCACCGCCGGGTGAAGAAGCGGTCCGCAGTAAAAGTGGCACGGGTCTCCCGACCCGTGAAGGATCAGGACGAAAGTCCTTCCACGGGTCGGGAGACCCGTGCCACGCGCCGGCTCGTGCTGGTGCTCGGCGATCAGCTCGATCCGGCGGCCGCGGTGTTCGATGACTTCGATTCACGGCACGACGCGATCTGGATGGCCGAGGTCCGCGCCGAGTCGGAGCAGGTCTGGTCGGGCAAACCGCGGATCGCGGTCTTCCTGTCCGCGATGCGACACTTTCGCGACGCACAGCGAAAGCTGGGCCGCACTGTCATCTACTCCGAAATCGATGCGCCGGGGAACACTCACACGCTCGCGGGCGAACTGGCTCGGGCGATCGCGGAATTCCGGCCGCAGCAGCTCGTCATGACCGAGCCCGGCGAGTGGCGCGTGAACGAAGCGATCGCCGCAGCAGCCTCGGCGGCGGGCGTCCCCCTTGAGGTGCTTCCGGACCGGCATTTCTTTTGCAGCCGGGCGGATTTCGCGGCGCATGCGGTGGGACGGAAGGCGCTGCGGATGGAATTTTTCTACCGCGAAATGCGACGGCGCCATCGCGTGTTGCTCGATCCGGCGGGCGAGCCCGAGGGCGGACAATGGAATTTCGACCACGATAATCGCGGCAGTTTTTCGCGGGCGGGTCCGGCGGCGGAAGGACTGCGTCCCCCGCGCCTCACGCCTCCCGACGCCACGACGCGCACGGTGCTGGCGCTGGTGGAGAAATTGTTTCCGCAACATCCCGGCGAACTCGCGGAGTTTGCCTGGCCGGTGACGCCGGAGGATGCCCGCGCCGCGCTCGACGATTTCCTCGCGCACCGGCTGCCGCGCTTCGGCGAGTTTCAGGATGCGATGTGGACGGAGGAGCCGTGGTTGTTTCACGCCCGGATTTCCGCGGCGCTGAACCTGAAGCTGCTCAATCCGCGCGAGGTCGTCGCGGCAGCCGAGGAGGCGTATCGCGCCGGCCGGGCGCCGCTCGCGAGCGTCGAGGGATTCATCCGCCAGATCCTCGGGTGGCGCGAATATGTCCGCGGCATCTACTGGCACTTCATGCCGGACTACGGGCGGTTGAACGCGCTCGGCGCGGAGGGCCGGCTGCCAAAATTTTATTGGACCGGCGAATGCGAGATGAACTGCCTGCGCCAGAGCATCGGCCAGACGCTGCGTCACGGCTACGCGCATCACATCCAGCGGCTGATGGTCACAGGCCTTTACTCGCTGCTGCTCGGCGTGCGGCCGCAGGAGACACACGAGTGGTACCTCGCCGTCTACGTGGATGCCGTGGAATGGGTCGAGCTCCCGAACACGCTCGGGATGTCGCAGTACGGCGACGGCGGAATCATGGCGTCGAAGCCCTACGCGGCCACGGGCAAATACATCCAGCGGATGAGCAACTACTGCGCGGGCTGTCGTTTCGATCCCGCGAAGGCAACGGGCGAGGACGCGTGTCCGTTCACGACGCTCTATTGGGATTTTCTGCTGCGCCACGAACCGTTGCTGGCGAAAAACCAGCGGATGGCGTTGCAGGTGAAAAATCTCACGCGGTTGAGTCCGGCCGAGCGGGCTCGAATCGGCGCGCAGGCTGCGGCGATCAAGGCCAACGACGGTGCGCCCGCGCCACCACCGCAGCGCGGCTGGCTCAAACTCTGAGAGGGAGAAACCACTAAGGGATTTCGCCAACGGCGAAGTCTTTATGGCGGCACGGCTACTCGCCTTCGCTCCACGAGCTGGGCCCGCCAACGGCGGGCCGTACAGCTCATTCAAAGGCTAACCCCCGTCTGCGATAAGCAGCCGCCCAAGGCATGCGCCGGAGCCGACAAGGCGGAGGCACTGCATGTGTCAGGCCGGGCGCGGACGAGCCGCGCCCCCTATAAGAGTGACGTCGATGTAGGGGCGTGCCTCGTGCAAGCCCGATTTGACAGAAGGCATAGTAAAGCCTGCACTAATTAATAATAAAGCAGGGAAAAGATTGCTAAAAATGGACCAATGACAGGTTATAGCCGTTATGAGAACTGAGATGGCGGAGATCGTACGGCGAGGATTGGACGAGCGGGTGTCGGTGCTGAACGCGGCCTCCCGCGCGGCGACGACGCCGGCCCGCGGGTGGCTTCGCGCTGTCCGTGATGCCGTCGAGCTCAGCCAGGAACAGGTCGCGCGAAAGCTCGGCGTGAAGCGTCAGTCGTATGCGGATCTCGAGCAGGCGGAGGAGCGGGGAGCCGCGACGCTGAATTCGATTCGGCGCGCGGCGGAGGCGATGGATTGCGAACTCGTCTACTTTGTCGTGCCGCGGGAAGGCGTCGCTGGAACCTTCAGCGAGCTGGCCCGAAACTATGATCCGCAATTCCAGCATCTGCAGGCGAGTGAGCATTCGATGGCGCTCGAGGGGCAGGCGGTCGGGGATCTCAAGCCGCGAACGAAGCCGGCCGGATGACGACGGACCTGTTTCAGTCGGACGACCATGCCACGGAACTCACCCCGGAGGAGCGCCTGGCGCTGATTCCGAGCATCACGACCCGCGCGGAGTTGAACCAGGTCGAGCGGATGAACATCAACGCGGCGCGGGTCTGGGCGATGCGGCGGCGTTCGTTGCAACGGCCGGATTTGATCACCGATGCCTTTGCCCGGGAACTGCACCTGCGGATGTTAAATCATGTCTGGCGCTGGGCGGGGAGATTTCGCACGACCGAAAAAAACCTGGGGTGGGAGGTGTTTCGGCTGACCGAGGGCGTGCGCAATGCCTTCGACGACGCGCGGGCGTGGCTGGATTACTCCACTTATCCGCTGCCCGAAGTCGCGGTGCGGCTGCACCACCGACTGGTGGCGATTCATCCCTGGCCCAACGGCAACGGCCGGCATGCGCGTCTCATGGCGGACATTCTCGTCGCGAGTCGTGACGGTGAAGTCCTGACGTGGGGAGCGCGGGCCGACCTTGTTGCCACGGGAGAGATCCGCGCCTGCTACATCGCCGCAGTCCGGCGGGCGGATGCCGGTGATTTCACCGCGCTCGTGGCCTTCGCGCAGAGTTAGCCTTTCGCCGCGCGAAAGGCTGGAGGAGGCGCAGGACTTCTACGACAATGACGAGAAGCTGACCTTCACGTGTTACCGGCCGAAGGGACTCGGCGGCGCGATGGGCCTCGATTTGAAGACCGGGAAGGTCACCGATTTCTCGCAGGCGTCCACGATCTACAACGAGATCGAAGGCATTTTTCCGGAAGGCAAATACTCCGCGGTGGAGTCGTCACTCCAGGTGGAAAAGCTCGGCGGCCAGCACGGCTCCCACGAGATCGACATCTGGAAACTGCGACTCGACGGCACGGGGAAGGACTTTGTCCGGCTCAGATGAAATGTCGGCTGGCAAAAGTCCTGCCGGAACCACTCTTCAGATACCGCTCAAAGTCGCGGGCTTTGGTTTCCTCGACGAAGGCGAAGTAACTGACGAGTCGCCATGGTCGGCCGTGGATCGTCGATTGGTTTTGTCCCGCATTGTGACGGGCGAGTCGCGCGCAAAGGTCGTGGGTGAAGCCGGTGTAGTGACGGCGGTTGTCGATCCCGCTCTCGAGGAGGTACACGTAGTGCATGGCCGAGCACCGCGGGACCGAGCTGTCTGAGCAAGACGGCGGGATACCCTAATTCGGGGTGCCGTGGACTTCGGGAGCTGCAGTCAGCTTCTGGATTCGCCCTCCTTCGCAGCTCTTCCGGATCTGGCCTGCCAGCCGTAGGCTCGGCGGAGGCTGGCGGAGGCTGGCGGAGAGGGAGGGATTCGAACCCCCGGTACCCTTGCGAGTACACGTGCTTTCCAAGCACGCGCATTAGACCACTCTGCCACCTCTCCGGGAACTGCGCACCGGTCACCGATGCCGGGCACCTGTGAGTCGGACGGCCAAGAAGCGCCATGCCCCGCAGCCGGTCAACCGCAAATGTCCGGCCGTCACGCGGGGGAAGATGCGCCGGCTCGCTGCGGCCTCCGCGAGGGGCGGCCGGATGAGCCAGAAAGACGTATCGCGTTTCCCGGGTAACGTTTCACCGGCTCGCCCGAAACGAGCCGTTGCGGAGTTGATGCATGCGACCGACGGTGCCGTCGCAGCGGTGGCGAATCGCGTCAGGCCACACCCTTGGGGCGACGATCCCAGCGGTCCTGCATTCGGGAGATTCTGCTGGACCGGCCAGTGTCGCGGGACGCCGTTTCGTCCGTCGATCGCCTTTGGAGATTTTTAATTGGATGAAAAAACACCTGCTCAAACCCCACGCCGGTGTCCGCCGTCTGCCCAAGTGTCCGACCGGCATCCAGGGTCTCGATGAAATCACCGGCGGCGGCCTGCCCCGCGGGCGCCCCACTCTGGTTTGCGGCGGCGCGGGGTGCGGCAAAACCCTGTTCGCTGCGGAATTCCTGGTCCGGGGCGCCGTGCAGTTCGATGAGCCGGGGGTCCTGATGTCGTTCGAGGAGACGGCCGCGGAACTGGAGGCCAACGTCGCCTCGCTCGGCTTCGATCTGCAAGCCCTGGCGCGGAACAAAAAAATCGTCCTCGAACACGTCCATCTCGAGCGCAGCGAAATCCATGAGACGGGCGAATATGACCTTGAGGGCTTGTTCGTCCGGCTGAACCTCGCCATCGATTCCATCGGCGCCAAGCGGGTCGTGCTCGATACGTTGGAGGCCCTTTTTGCCGGGCTGCCAAACGAGGCCATCCTTCGCGCCGAGCTGCGGCGGCTCTTCCGCTGGCTCAAGGACAAGGGCGTGACGGCGGTCATCACCGCCGAGCGCGGACGCGAACAACTGACGCGGCACGGGCTGGAGGAATACGTCTCCGACTGCGTCATCCTGCTCGACCATCGCGTCAACGATCAGATCGCCACGCGCCACCTGCGGGTCGTGAAATATCGCGGCGCGCTGCACGGCACCAATGAATTTCCGTTCCTGATCGGCGACAAGGGCCTCAGCGTGCTGCCCATCACTTCGCTCGGGTTGAACCACAAGGTTTCCAACCAGCGGATCTCCACCGGCATCCCCCGGCTCGACGCGATGCTGAGCGGCCGGGGCTTCTTCCGCGGCAGCAGTATCCTCCTGACGGGGACCCCGGGCACCGGCAAGACGATCATCTCCGCCTCGTTCGCCCAGGCGGCCGCGCGCCGCGGGGAACGGGTGCTCTTCTTTTCGTTCGAGGAGTCGCCGAATCAGATCATGCGCAACATGCACTCGATCGGCCTGCGACTGGAGCCGCTGGTGAAGCGCGGTCTGCTGCGCTTCCACTCCGCCCGGCCTTCCCTCTACGGGCTCGAGATGCATCTGGCCACGATGTTCAAGGAGATCGCCGCTTTCAAACCGAGCGTCGTGGTGGTGGATCCGATCACCAGCCTGATGGACTCGGGCACCAGCTCGGAGAGCAAGGCCATGGTCACGCGGCTGATCGACTATCTCAAGGCCGGGCAAGTCACCTCGCTCTTCACCAGCCTGACGCAGGGGGGCCATGTCCTGCAGCAGAGCGAGGCCGCGATGTCGTCGCTGATGGACTCGTGGCTGCTGCTGCAGGACTTCGAGGGCAACGGGGAGCGCAATCGCGTCCTCTATGTGCTGAAGGCCCGGGGCATGGCCCACTCCAACCAAATCCGCGAGTTCTTGATCTCCGACCGCGGGGTCGACCTGGTGGACGCCTACATCGGCGCCAGCGGCGTCCTCACCGGTTCGGCCCGCGCGGCGCAAGGAGCCCTGGAGAAGGCCGCGGTGCTCGCGGCCCAGCAGGAGGCGGCGCAGCTCAAGCGGCAGGTCGAGCGCAAGCGCATCGCCCTCGACCGCCAAATCAGCGGGCTGCGTTCCGACTACGAAACCGAGGCGGTGGAACTCCGGCGCATCGCGGATCAGGTCGGCAACCGCACCCATGTCCTCGGCACGGAGCGGGCGGCCTCGGGGCGGCTGCGCGGAGCCGATGCCAACGTGGACGCGACCCGGCGGGCCAAGCCGCGGCTGGGGAGGAGCCACTGATGCGCGCCGCCGCCGTCAAGCCAGGGACTGTCCACCCGGACCGTCCCCCGGCGGGAGGGAAAAAACTTTGGCAGCTGCGGCTCTATGTCGCCGGCGCGACCGAGCGCTCGCGGCAGGCCGTGCTCCGTGCCCGGCAATTGTGTGAAGTCGATCTCGTGGGCCAATACGAGCTCCAGGTCATCGATGTCTATCAGCAGCCCGGCCTCGCCCGGGATGCCCAAATCGTCGCGACCCCGACGCTGGTGCGGGAGTTCCCGCGGCCCGTGCGCCGGTTCATCGGCAACCTTTCGAACACGGCCGCGCTGCTCGGGGGGCTCGAATTGCTCACGAACGCCAAGGCGATCGGTTGAAACCCGCCGGAAAGCAAAATTCGGCCCGGGCGGCCGCCCGGCGCAAAATTACCGGACTCCAGCTCCGGCTCGCGGAAGCGGAGGAGGCCCTGCGTGCCATCCGAAACGGCGAGGTGGATGCCGTGGTCGTCGCCGGCGCGGACGGCGACCAGATCTTCACGCTGGATGGAGCCGGCCTTGCCTACCGTGTGCTCATCGAATCGATCAACGAGGGCGCACTGACGCTGACGGCTGGCGCGACCATTCTCTACGCCAACCAGTGCTTCGCCAAAATGGCTGGATGTCCCCTCGAGCAGGTCATGGGCAGCTCCTTCCGGAGATTCCTTTCCGCGGAGGCCGGCCCCTCTTTCCAGCAGGCTCTCGATCACACCGCGGAATCCGGCGCCAAGATCCAGGTGATGCTTCACGCCAGGGACGGGAAGCAAATGGCGGCCCAGATTTCCCTTCGGGCTCTGGGCCCGGGGACCTCCAGCAAAGCGGCCTTTGGCATGGTCGTCACGGATCTGACGGAGTCGCGGCGCAGTGAGGAGAGGTTGCGGGCTCTGACTCACCGCGTGGTCCAGGCGCAGGAAGCAGAGAGGAGTCGCGTCGCCTCCGAGCTACACGACCGGATTACCCAGCCGCTCTGCGCCGTTGTCGTGCAAAGCCAGGTGCTGGTCGCGGCGCTTTCGCCGCCGCACGCGTCGGCGCTGCGGAAGGCCGCGAAGGCCCTTCGCGATCAACTCGGCCGGACCGCCGATGAGGTGGAGCGCATTTCGCGGGATTTGCGCCCAAGCGTCCTGATCGACCTGGGACTCGAGGCGGTGGTGATCGACACCTGCGCGGCGTTCGCGAAACGGACGGGCATATCCGTCAACGTCTCCTGCCCGTCCTTGGAGGCGCCGATGTCCCCCGACGTCGACCTCACGCTCTATCGCATCCTCCAAGAAGCCCTGGAAAATGCGGGCACGCACGCCCGCGCCCGTCACGTCAAGGTGCGCCTGACGCAACAGGCAGGCTTCGCCGAGCTCAGCATCAGCGACGATGGCATTGGTTTCGATCCGGACCGGCCTTCGGCCCGAGTGAACGCCGGGGGTCTCGGTTTACTCGGAATGCGCGAACGGGCGAACTATGTGGGCGGCGCGTTCACCCTGAGATCAGGTCGCCGGGCCGGCACCTCCATCAACGTGAAAGTTCCCCTCTAGTTCGCCGGCTTCGTTCCGTAGAGGCTGATGAGTTCGCGCAGGCGTTCGCCGATGCCCTCGGCGAGTTTAATCATCTCCGCGGCCTCCTGAGCTCCTAGATGCGCGCGGCAGTGGCGGCGCCAGAGATCGAGCCAGGCTTCGAAATGCGTCTCGCCGAGGCCGAGCGGGAAATGGCGCTGCGGCATCGGGCCGCGGTAATTCGCCGGGCCGCCGCTCGCGCCCGACCAAAAGTCCGCGATCTTCTCCAGGTGCGCGGGCCAGTCCTTGATCTGCGCCGCGAAAATCGGGCCGATCAGATTGTGCTGCCGGACGTCCGCGTAGAAATGCTTCAGCAGAAACAGCAGCCGGGTTCGCCCGCCGAGACGGTCGAAGAGCGCGGCCTGGGTGGCAGGCTCGGACATGTCAGCAAGAAGAGCCGTACCACTGGGAATGTCGAACGGTGCCTCGCGGTCGGGCGCGATGATTAGCTCGAATGCTGACTCATCACTTCCCCGCTTGAGGTTCTCTCCGGACGAGGCAGGGGCGTTGAGCCTGAAGCCAGGAGTCGAGCCGGGGGCTTTGAACAGGACGATCGGGAAGAGCGGGAAGCTCAGATGCTGTTTCCCGGGGGGCGTTCCAGCCATTTGAGCCTGAAGCCAGGAAACGAGGAGCCAGACGGCGTAAATCGGGGAGGAGGGTTGCAACCTTGGTTCGAAGCTTCCCGCGCTTCCCGATCTTCCTGTTCCACCGCCTTGGTCTCGCAATGCGATCAGGGCCGGAAATTTGCTACGAATGCCCCGGGATCACCGACCGGAAATTCCGGTTCCTGACTTCCTGGCTTCAGGCTCACCCCGGTTTGGCATTGCCGCCCGGGCGGATCGTGAAGCGATAACTCTGCGCTGGCTTCGGGCTGGAACTTCGCCCGAAGTGGCGCCGCGCTTCCCACCCCATGGCATCGTCCAGCAATGTTCTCCCCGAGCGACCCGGACCGGCGCCTCAGGTGCTTGGACTCTCGGCGGCGCGTTACGCCTGGCTCGTCGTCGCGCTGCTGTTCCCCGTCGCAGTCCTGAACTACGTCGATCGGCAGATGCTCGGGACGATGAAGGCCTCGATGGTCGCCGACATCCCGAGCATCGCGAACCGCGCGGACTGGGGACTCGTCCTTGGGTGCTTCAAGTGGACGTACGCCATTCTCAGCCCGTTCGCCGGTTACATCGCGGATAGGCTCAGCCGCCGCTGGGTCATCACGGCGAGTCTCTTCGTCTGGTCGATCGTCACCTGGTGGACCGGCCACGTCGGCTCGCTCAACGAACTCATCGCCGCCCGCGCGATGATGGGGATCAGCGAGGCGTTCTACATCCCGGCGGCGCTCGCGATGATTTCGGAATACCATCCTTCGGCGACGCGCTCGCGGGCCGTGGGCGTGCACCAGACGGGCATTTATCTCGGACAAATGCTCGGCGGCTTCGCCGGCTACGCCGCGGATTCGCCGGATCACGGCTGGAGCTGGGCGTTCACGACCTGCGGCATGATTGGCGTCGTGTATGCGGCGCCGCTGCTGGCGCTGTTGCGCGATTCGCCGAAGCAGGTCCGGGCCGCGGACGCGCCGGCGCCGACGGAGGGCGTGGTCCGCGGGCTCTTCACGAACCGGAATTTCCTCCTGCTCGTCCTGTACTTCACGCTGCCGGCGATCGCGGGCTGGGTGGTGCGCGACTGGATGCCGGAAATCCTGCGCGAGAAGTTCAACCTTGGCCAGGGCAAGGCCGGCGTGAGCGCGATTCTCTACGTGCAGATCGCGTCGTTCGTCGGCGCGATCATTGGTGGCGCGGTCGCGGATCGCTGGGTGCGGACGAACTTGCGCGGGCGGATTTTCACCAGCGCGATCGGGATGGGTCTTTTCCTGCCGGCGCTCTTCAGCGTCGGCAACGCGGGCACGCTCGGCATGGCGATTCTGGGCCTCGCAGTCTTCGGCTTCGGTTGGGGACTTTTCGACTGCAACAACATGCCGATCCTCTGCCAGATCACGCGGCGTGAATGGCGCGCGACGGGCTACGGGTTCATGAACATGATCAGCATCAGTTGCGGCGGCTTTGGCGACTGGGCCTTCGGTGCACTGCGCGACCGACATGTGCCGCTGAACCTGATCTTCGGAACGTTTGCCGGGATCGCGCTGCTGTCGGTGATCGTCGTGTTGCTGATCCGACCTCAGCCGCAAGCAGCCGCCGACGCCTGACCGGCCGCAAAGAGAGGGAGGGGTTGGCCGCAAAGAGGCCTAGCGTGGCGGAGCCGCAACCAAAGGGGACCAAGCCGGATTAAACAGGAAGGCCGGGAAGATCGGGGAGAGGTCCGTTCCACCCGCTTCCCGAACTCCCCGATCTTCCTGTTCAAAATCCTCCCGGAAGTGAGTGATTCGAGAGGACAGCAGTGCAAGGGACACAAAAAATCAACCGAGCCGACAATCCGGTTTAACCACGAAGACACGAAGTTCACAGAGTTGGGGCCCCAGATCTGAATCCTGCCCATCTTACTTCAGTGCCGAATTTTTGCGGCGTCTCCGCTGGGAGCGGTATTGCTTCTCGCAGCCTGTCTCGCGAAGTATGCGTCGCCCCAAACGTGAAGTCCCCGATTCCGTTGCCCTTGCTTGGCTCAATTGTTGCCACCTTCGCGCTCGCCAGCCTTTCGTGGGCCGCCGATAGCGCGGTGCCGCGGATCCGTTACAACGACGAGGTCCAGCCGATCCTCGCGGAGAACTGTTTCCTTTGTCACGGGCCTGACTCGAGCTCGCGCAAGGCATCGCTGCGACTCGATCGTTTTCCCGATGCCACGACGGCGCGGGAAAACGGCAAATGGGATCCGGCGATCGTGCCGGGCAAGCCGGACGCCAGTCCGCTCGTTGAGCGAATCAAATCTTCCGACCCCGAGGACGTCATGCCGCCGCGCGATTCGCACAAGCAGCTCAAGCCCGCGGAAGTCGCGCTGCTTGAGCGCTGGGTTGCCGAGGGCGCGGAATATCAGCCGCACTGGTCGCTGATCGCGCCGTCGCGTTCCGCCGTGCCCGCGCCGGCGACCGCGAAGGGCTGGGCACGGAACCCGATCGACTCGTTCGTCGTTGATTCGCTCGCCGGCACCGGGCTGACGCCGAGCGGACCGGAAGCGCCGGCGCGGTTGCTGCGGCGCGTCACGTTTGATCTCACCGGCCTGCCACCGTCGGCGGCGGAGCTGGCTGCGTTTGAACGCGATCCCACGCCCGCGGCTTACGACCGCATCGTGGATCGACTGCTCGCGAGTCCGGCCAGCGCGGAGCATCTCGCGCGGCAGTGGCTCGATGCCGTCCGTTACGCCGACACGCACGGCATCCACATCGACAACTACCGTTCGATTTGGCCCTACCGCGACTGGGTGATTGGAGCGTTCCGCCGCAACCTGCCGTTCGATCAATTCACGGTGGAGCAAATCGCGGGCGACCTGCTGCCGAACGCGACCCTCGATCAACGCATCGCCTCCGGATTCAACCGCTGTCTGCCGACGACCAACGAGGGCGGGGCGATTCCCGAGGAGTATGAGGTCATCTACGCCAAGGATCGCGTCGACACGCTCGGCAGCGTCTGGCTCGGACTCACCGTCGGCTGCGCCGCGTGCCACGATCACAAGTTCGATCCGATCACGCAGAAGGACTTCTATTCGCTGACGGCCTTCTTCCGGAACAACACGATGCCGGCGATGGACGGCAACCTGTCGGACTCGCCGCCCAGCCTGTTCGTGCCCGCGGGGGATGATCGCGGGACGTGGACCGAGCTGCAGAAGGAAATCGCGGCGCTGGCCGGAAAAATCTCCACCGAGGAAAAAGCAGCCGAGGCGCGCTTCGCGGCCTGGCAGGAAACTGCGAAGGCCCTTCCGTGGCTGCCCCGCGATTACAGCGTCGATCTGCATCTGCCACTGACCGAGGCCACCGGAGCACTGCTCGACGCGACCGGCAAGATGGTCTCCCGCGGGTCGACGGAGCCGGCTCGCAGCGCGGGCGTGTACGGTCCGGCGCCGCGGCTCAACGGACTCGATGTCGTCCTGGGCCCACCGGTCGCGATGCGGTTCGGACAGTCGCAGAGTTTCGGGATGATGGTTCGCGTGGACGCGACGCCGAGCGGGACGTTGCTGTCGTCGCTGGCGGACGACGCGAGCGGCAGCGGCTGGGAAATCTTTCTCGAGAACGGAAAAATCGGCGTGCACTTCATCGACGGCGTGAGCGGGGTATCCGCGCGGGGCATGTCGGCGGCCGCGCTTGTGCCGGGACGCTGGCATCACCTCCTGTTCGTCAACGACGCGGCGGCGCTGCGCAGTCGTTCGATCGATGTGTACGTGGATGGCAAGTCGGTCGCGAGCACCGGCGAGACGAGCAATTTTCCCCACGACATCGTACCCGTCGCACCGCTCCGGCTCGGTTCACGCCACGCGGAAAGCGGCCGGCCGGGGCATGAGTTGACGGGTGACGTCTGGGTGCAGGATTTTCGCCACTACGCCCGCGGCTTCGAGCCTGCCGAGGTGCTGGCACTTGCGAATCCGGTCGAGGCCAGTCTGGCGCTCGCGACGCCCCTGGCGAACCGGACCGAGGCGCAGCAGGAGGCATTGCGAAAACATTTCCAGCGTGCCGTCGATCGGCCACTGCTGCGGCTCGCGAAGCGGATGGACAAACTTCGCGGGCGGGAGGCGCCGCTGCGCCAGCGCGGGGGTGTCACGCTCGTGATGGAGGAGAAGAAAGACAGCGAACCATTCGCGCACATCCTGAAGCGCGGCGAATACACCCAGCGCGAGGATAAGGTGGGAGCGACGACGCCCGCTGTGCTGCCGCCGCTGCCGCCGGGCCTGCGGGCGGATCGGCTGGCGCTCGCGCGCTGGCTGGTCGACGAGCGGAATCCGCTGACGGCGCGCGTGACTGTCAATCGCGCGTGGCAGAGTGTCTTTGGCACAGGCCTCGTGGAATCGGCGGGCGACTTCGGCGTGACCGGCTCGCGGCCGTCGCATCCGCGGTTGCTCGACTGGCTGGCGGTCGAATTTCGCGATTCCGGCTGGGACTACCGCCGGATGCTGCGGCTGATGGTGACGAGTGCGACGTATCGCCAATCGGCGTCGGCTTCGCCGGCGCTGCGCGAACGTGATCCCGACAACCGGCTGCTGGCGCGCGGCCCGCGGCACCGGCTCGAGGCGGAGCAGTTGCGCGACCAGGCGCTCGCCGCCTCGGGCCTGTTGGTGGCGAAGATCGGCGGCAAGCCGGTGCGGCCGTACCAGCCCGAAGGGATTTGGGAGGAAGTCGCGATGAAGCAGTCGACCACGCGCTTTTACCGCGTCGATGCGGGCGAGAATCTTTACCGGCGCTCGCTCTACACCCTCTGGAAGCGGACGGCGCCGCCGCCGGCGATGGACATTCTTAATGCCCCGAGTCGCGAGGTGACCTGCGTCCGCCGCGATCGCACGAACACCCCGCTGCAGGCACTGGTCGTGCTGAACGAACCGCTCTTCGTCGAGGCCTCGCGTCAGCTGGCGGCGCGGGCCTGTGGCGAAGGAAAGACATTTGAGCGCCGGACCGAGGTCATGGCGCGCGCGCTGCTCGGCCGCAGTCTCGTCCCGGCGGAGACGGCGGTCGTGCGCACCACGCTCGACAAGGCCTTGCTGACTTACCGCCAGCAGCCCGACGCCGCGGCGCAGTTGCTCGCGGTGGGAGCATCGCCCGTGGCGTCGAAGGTGCCGGCCCCCGAGCTCGCGGCGTGGACCCTCGTGGCGAGCCAGATCATGAACCTCGACGAGGCGCTGACGAAATGATCGAGCGAGTGAAAAATTTCCGAGCCGGGTTTAACCACGAAGGTACGAAGAGCGCGGAGCCATGCCTTCGGGATTGGAACCTCGGTGGGTTCGGTGACCCGGTGGTTCACAATCAATCCGGGTTTAGCCACCGAGACACCGAGGCACCGAGACCGATCGGGGTTTGGCCCCTCTGTGCTCTTCGTGCCTTCGTGGTTAAAACCTCGGCGCTTATTGTGAGTCTCCGTTTTGCCGCGCCGACGCTCTTCACTTCCTGTCTTCTCGGTGAACTCGGTGCCTCGGTGGTTCAATCCCCCTGCCTCCTATGAACGCCCTTCCTCCCGACTGGCAGAATGCGATCCGCACTTACAACGCGGCGATGACGCGGCGGCAGTTCTTCCGCCAGGCCGGCACGGGGCTGGGCGTGGCGGCGTTGAGCGCGTTGCTGGCCCGGCCGGCGCGCGGGGCGGGGGAGACGCTTTCGACGGCGCTGAACGAGCCGTGGAAAATTGCGCCGAAGGCGAAGCGTGCGATCTACATCTCGCTGATCGGCGCGCCCTCGCAGCTCGAGCTCTTCGACTACAAGCCGCACCTCAAGACGCGCTTCAAGGAGGACCTGAAGGATTACCTCGGCCGCGAAGGCGAGCGGCTCACCGGCATGACCTCGGGGCAGACGGCGTTTCCCCTGGCGCCGAGCATTTATAATTTTGCGCAGTACGGAAAAAGCGGGACGTGGATTGGCGAGCTGCTGCCGTACACCGCCAAGATGGTGGACGACATCTGTCTGATCCGGTCGATGAAGACCGATGCGATCAACCACGAGCCGGCGAACCAGCTCATGTACACGGGCTCGATGCAGAACGGGAAGGCGTCGCTCGGCTCCTGGATTTCCTACGGGCTCGGATCGCTCAATCAGGACCTGCCGGCGTTTGTCGTGCTGCAGGCGCGGCACTCGAGTCCGCTGTCGAATGTACAGGCGATTTCCGCGCGGCTCTGGGGCGCGGGCTATCTGCCCGGCAAGTACGCGGGCGTGTCGTTCCGTTCGCAGGGTGATCCCGTGCTGTATCTCAACGACGCGCCGGGCATCCCGCGCGAACTCCGTCGGCAGATGCTCGACGGACTCGAGCAGTTGAATCACCGGAGTTTCGAGGCGATCGGCGACCCGGAAATCCAGACGCGGACACAGCAGTACGAAATGGCGTTCCGGATGCAGGCGAGCATCCCCGAACTCGTCGACCTGAAGGGCGAGCCGGAGTCAACGTACGCCCTCTACGGCGAGGAGGCGCGCAACCGCGGCACGTTTGCGAGCTCGGCGCTGATGGCGCGGAGGCTGGTGGAGCGCGGCGTGCGCTTCGTGCAGATCTTCCATCGCGGCTGGGATCAACACGGCAACCTGCCGCGCGATCTGGCGGCGCAGTGCAAGGACGTCGACCAGGCGTCGTACGCGCTGGTGCAGGATTTGAAGCAGCGGGGCATGCTCGACGACACGCTCGTGATCTGGGGCGGTGAATTCGGTCGGACGGTTTACTGCCAGGGCACATTGACCGAGACGAATTACGGCCGGGATCATCACCCGCGCTGTTTCTCGCTCTGGATGGCCGGCGGCGGGATCAAGCCCGGCACGGTGTACGGCGAGACCGACGACATGTCGTACAACATCACCCGCGACCCGGTGCATGTCCGCGATCTCCATGCGACAATGCTTCATCTCCTCGGACTTGATCACGAACGGTTGTCGTATCGCTTCCAGGGTCTCGATCAGCGGCTGACCGGCGTGGTGCCGGCGCAGGTGGTGCAGGGAATTCTGGCTTAAGGAAGAGGTAAGAAGGCAGAAGGAAGAAAGGCGGGATTCGTGCGGTGAAACGGAACCGGCGGGTGAGACACCCGCCCAGTTTCTGCTCTGTAAGCGATCCCATGGAGGGACGGTGTCCCCACCGTCCATGGCGGCATATTGTCGAGCTGATCCCGTGAATGTAGGGCTGCCGCTCGTCGGCAGGCCTCGAACTTTATTCGATATTAGGCCCGGCGGCGAGCGCCGGCCCTACAGCGGCGCCGATTCGTTCTCCCGCGGATCGAGAAAGAGAACGATTACGAGAACGAGGAACGAGCGATCTGGAGCGACCCCAGCCGGTCCGCTCACTTCCGATCAAACCGGTGCATCCGGCCGAAGAGCGTCCACTCGGAGACAAAGAGATCGCCGTGCTCGTTGAAGGCCACGCCGTGGGCGGCGTTGAAGATGCCGGCGCGCCACTTCGCCGGGTCGGTCTTGTTGGTCGCGACCTCGTCGGCATTCGGATTCGTGCCGAGGGTCGTGATCACCTTGCCGGCCTTGTCGAGGAGCGTGACGCGGCCGCGCAGCTCGCCGACGGCCACGGTGTCCCCGTGGATGGCGAGCGCGGAAGGACGCAGCAGATCGGTGGCGTAGACGCCGAGGAATTTTCCCTCGAGCGACAGATGCACGAGCCGCATGTTCTCGCGATCGCAGCCGAGGAGGCGCGCCGGCGTGAACCGGGTGTCGAGGATGATTTTGTGCAGGGTCTTGAAGCCGTAGGGCGGTTCCTTGCCGCCGAAGGTGGCGAGATACTTTCCGGTGCGATCGAAACGGTGGACGTTGCTGGTGCCGTAGCCGTCGGTGACGTAGAGGTCGCCGTTCGGCGCGACGGCCATCCCGCTGAGCCGGAGCACGGGCGTGCCGGGAGCGGGCGTGCCGGGCGCGGGCGGCGGGGCGTTCGGGGCGGGCGCGGGCTGGCGCATCTTGACCGCGTCGGGAATCGCGGACGCGGGAATCTCGAGGACGACTTTCCCGTCGAGCGTCAGCTTCACGATGGTCTGCTCGGTGAGCCGCGCGCCGTAGATGAATTCACCGCCGGCTTCGCGATGAATCAGGAAACCGTGGAAATCGTTTGGCGCCCCTTTCAGCGCGCGGGCCAGCCGGCCGTCGGTTCCGAAGACGAGCACGCCGTTCGCCGGATCCATCACACTGACGTAGACCTCGCCCTTCGAACTGACGGCGACGTCGCCGTGCATGTTGCCGAGCTGAGGTCCGCCGGCGGGCAGCTTGGCCCAGTCGGGTGAGAGCGAGAAATCGACGGCGAGCGCCGGGAGCGTCAGCAACACGGCGGCGAAAGCGGAGAGGAGGGAACGTTTCATTGGGAAGGAAAGTGGGGGAACGGTCGCCGAGGTTTAACCACGAAGGCACGAAGCGCACGAAGGAAGTGGAGGGCCTTGTCGCCCTCCTCCGCCCGGTTCCTGCCTTCCTGGTTTTCGGTTCAAGCCGGTTTGGAGCCTGAAGCCAGGAAACCCGGAGGCTTTTGAACGCAGAGGACATAGTGCGGCGAAGCCACAACCAAAAGGAAACCAACCCAGATTAACAGGAAGGCCGGGGAGAGCGGGGCGATGTCGAAATCAGTGCTTCCCGAACTCCCCGATCTTCCTGTTCAAAAATCCGGCCCTCAGCGTGATTTCAGTCCTGCGAACCACCAAGACACCGAGGCAACTCCCGAATCTCTGCGTCTTCGTGCCTTCGTGGTTAAACACTCCGGGTCATTGGCGTGTGGCCGAATTCGCCGCCTCACACCACGAGCGTGTCCTCGAGCGCCCGAGATGGCATTTCACGATCGCGGCTTCACTCGCTGCGCGCGGCAATCTCGCGATAGACGGCGCGGGCGGCGTCGAGTTGGGACTGCACGCGGGCCTTGATCGCGTCGGTCGGCAGGCGGTCGCGTTCCCGCAGCTTGGCCTCGAGCTGATCGATCCATTGCAGGAACGCCCGGGCGTCGCGGCGCGAGCCGGTACGCTGGCCGGCGACCTCCACGTAAATGGCGCTCGTATGGGCCTGGGAGCTAAGGCCGGGATTGTAGCCGCGAAAACTCAGCCAGCCGCTCCGCGGAATTCGGATCTTCTGGTCGAGCATCGCGGTGCGACCGTCCGCCGAGAGCGTGGCGCTCGCGATGACGTCGCCGTTGAAAATCAGTTCGGCCCGCTCGAGCGGACGGAGCCACGAGGCGCGCGCCTGCACCGGCACCTCGCCCGGGGCGTCCAGCCGCAGCGTGTCGCCGGGCCGCTGCCCGCCGGCGGTGAACTCGAGCATGGGCCCGTTGGTGACGAAGGTGCGGCCGGCGCGGACCGCCGCCGCCCAGCCATGGTACGAGAACGGTCCGTCGATCTGGGCGTAGACGCGGCCGTTGCCGGGCAGCCCGCTGCGCAGCTTGTTGAGAAAGACGTCAGTGCCGGCGGACGCGCTGAGCCGGAAGCCGCAATTCAGCAGCGCGTACCAGAGCGTGACGGACTCGAAGCGATTGATGTCGAGGGCGTCGACGCGTCCGAGGGCGACGTCGACGGGCAGGGCCTTGGCCGTGTAGGCCGTGAGAAACGCGCCGTCCATTGGCCCGGGATGCGTGTAGATCACGACGCCGTTCTGCAGGTGAACGTGGTCCGCGATGTCTGCGTTGGTCGGGAAGTCCCAGGGATTGGTGGTGGATGGGAAGCCGGTGAAGATCGGTTCCACGAGCGTCTTCAGATCGAGGAACGTGAGGTGGCCCCACAGCGACGAGCGGAACTCTTCGCTCCAATAGAGAATGTTCGACGGCCCCGAGGCCGGGTCGGGGGCGCCGCGGAAGAACTCGCGATCGAAGACGCCGTCCCCGTGGGAATTCGCGATCACGAGGTTGGCGACGTTCAATCCCTCGCCCTCGATCTGCTGGCGGACGACCTCGGGCGTGCAGTACCACTCGCCGTAACCATAGTTCGCGTGGATGTGGCTTTCGCCGCTCCACAAGGAACGGGTCGTTGGATCGATCCAGTGATCGAGTTCGACGCGAGTCTGGATTTCGCCGCCCGCAGGGACGTCGACCGTCGCGGATGGTTCATCGAACTCGGGACCGCGAAACGCGCGCACCGTATATTTTCCCGCGGGCACCGTTAGCGTCGACACGCCGTCGCCGTAGAAGTGTTCCACCGCGCCGGCGATTCGATGCAATGCACCGATCGGCGCGAAATTCTTGCCGCCTTCCTGCGTGATCGAGAGGCGGGTGACGAGCGGACGGCCCGATCCCTTTTCGGTCACAGTCACACGGAGCGTTCCGGTTGGCGTGCCGTAGTCGAGCCGCGTCGGGATCGCGCGGACCTCGTCGCCCGTCCGCAGATCGCGCACCACGAGGGCCGTGGCGTTCTCGGCGTTGTCCGTGTAGACGAGCCAGCGTCCGTCGCGCGAGACCGATGGGCTATCTTCGTCGGCCTGGCCGGAGGTCAGCTTGCGGGGGCGGGCCGGATCGCCGGAGGAGGCCGACCAGAGATCGTAGTGAGCGGCGCCGACATCGCTGGAATAAATTATCCGATCCGAGCTGCACCAGAGTCGGACGATGCGCGAAGGGACGCGCATGAGCCGGGTGGGAGTGCCACCGGCGGTGGGGATGACCCAGAGATCCATCTGCGGGCCGAACGCGCCCCATTGTTCGCCTTCGACGTCGAGATCGGTGGCGTAGGCGATGTTCGCGCCGTCGGCGGTGAGCGCGTAGCAGCCGACGGGGGTCGACGGATACGCGAGTGGCTCAACGCGGCCGGTGGAGATTTCAACCGACCCGAAGAGCACGCGGCGCGGATTCGGCGAGCGAAAGCCCAGCAAGAGATGCCGCCCGTCGCGGGCGAAAAACACTTTGCCGGTGGCGAGGACCTGCGGGACCGCCTGCACGAGACGACCGGTCTCCGCGTCGATCACCCGCACCTCGCCCGTCGTGCTGCAGACGTAGGCGAGCTGGCGTCCGTCGGGCGACCACGAGGGGTTGTCGTCGAAGCCCGGTCCGCTCGTCAGCCGGCGCATGACCCCGCCCGTGCGCGGCATCCGCCAGATCGCGCCCTGAAACGAAAACGCGATGTGTTCGCCGTCGGGCGAAATCTCCGGCGTGAGCGCGCCGAAGGCCCGCCGGCTCCGCGCGGTGGCCTCGGTCTCAGTCTCGGGCGCGGGCGTGGAAATGGTGGCGGCGCGGACCAGGCCGAGCGTCACGAGTCCGATCAGCGCGAGCCAGACCGAAGGGCGAATGCCAGAGAAGCGGGCCATGGTGCAGCGGGGTTTGTTGGAGGGGACGGGTCCCGATACGGCCCGCCGGTTTTCTTCCTTCTGCCTCCTTACTTCTTCCTTGGTCTCAGATTCGATTCAACACGCCGTCATCAGTCGCGCGGGTGTTCCGCACGAGGAGAAGCGTCGCGATGACAGCCAGCAGCGGAACGAGGCTCGCGGCGGTGAGCACCGGGACGAACGAGCCGGCGTCCGCGCTCAGGCCGACGAGGAAGGTGGCGACGATCGTGCCGATGCCGGCGGCGGTGCCACTGAGTCCGCTGACCGATGCGACCGAGTGTCGCGGGAAAACGTCGGCGGGCAGGTTGAGAATCATCGTGGACACGGCCGCGTAGGAGAGCGTCGAGGCGGCGAAGCAGGCGGCGAGGCCCCAGATGTTATTAATGAAGATCGCCGGGATCAGGAGCGTCATGCCGAGTCCACCGACGACGATGACCCATTTGCGGGCCGCGCCGACTGACCAGCCGCGCTTGATCAGGGAGCTGGAGATGCCGCCGCCGGCGAAGTTGCCGATGTCGGCCGCGACAAACGGAATCCAGAAAACGAAGACGCTGCTCTCGAGGCTGAAGCCCTTCGAAACGAGATAGATCGCGAACCAGTCCGTGATGAAGAACCACACCGGGTCGGTGAACATCTTGCTGACCATGATGCCCCAGGTCTGCGGCAGCCGCAGGAGCGTCTTGTAGGGCAGGGTCGTGCTCACCGCGGTGCCCTCGTGAGCCTCGCGGTCGCCGAGGATCAGCGCGCGTTCCTCGGCGCCGAGCCGCGGATGGGTTTCCGGGCTCCGGTAAAGCAGGCGGAAGAAAACGAGCCAGACGAACCCGAGCGTGCCGGTGATGAGGAAGACGACGCGCCAGCTGTTGAAGGCGTGGTAGGCCCAGAGCACGAGGGCGGGCGCGATCGCCGCGCCGACGGAGGAGCCGCTGTCGAAGAGCGCCACGGCCCAGCCGCTTTCCTTCCGGGGGAACCATTCCGAGACGGCCTTTGTCGCGCCGGGCCAGTTCGCCGCTTCGCCGAGGCCGAGCGCGAAACGGAAGCCGCAAAAACTCTTCAGTCCCGTCGCAAGCGAGGTCGCCATCGCGGCGAGCGAGTAGAATGCCACGGTGATGCTGAGGCCGGTGCGCGTGCCGATGCGGTCGAGGAAGCGGCCGGCGATCGTCTGGCCGATGGAATAGGCCGCCCGAAACGAGATGATCAGCAGGGCGAAGTCCGTGTTCGTCCATTGGTACTCCGTCTTGATGTACGGCGCCAGGACGCTGAGCGTCTGCCGGTCGATGTAGTTGACGACCGTGGACGCGAAGAGGAGCCCTCCGATCATCCAGCGGACATTGCTCCAGGGGCGCAGCACGGGCGCGTTGAAGTTGTCCGGGGTGGGGGAGGCGGAAGAAGGCTTCATTGGGGCGGGGAAGCCCGACGCTCGGCGAGCCGTCGGACTGTCGCGAGGCCAAACCGGGTGATCGCGACTGATCGGCGCCGGCCGATGGGGGCACGGGTCAGGATGAATGCGGCGGACGCGTAGACAAAATGGAAAAAAGCGTCGGCACAAACATGCGTATTGGTACCCATAAACAGCACCCTGCAGTTAGTAATATTCGGACGATCGATTGCTCGCAATTCGCCGGAACGTGGAAAACTTGGTGTAATAACATGCAATCCTCCGGCCCATCCTCCGACGCCCCGACCAAGGTTCCCAACCCCGTCCGCATTTTTGTGGTCGACGACCACCCGATCTTCTCGGACGTCATTGCCGAGGTTCTGAATGATGCCCCTGATTTCACCGTCGTCGGGACGGCGCGCGACGGGGAATCCGCCCTCGCACTGATCGAGAATCTGCAGTTCGACGTTCTGATTCTGGATTTGGTGCTGCCCTCCATGAGCGGGCTTGAGGTGTTGGAGGCGGTTCGGGCCCGGAATGCGCAAGTGAAGACTGTGATCTGCAGCGGGGTCGCGACGGATGAAGTGGTCATTGCCGCCTTTTCCTCGGGGGTGAACGCGATCATGGAGAAAACCTCCAACGTGGAAGAACTGTTGCAAACCCTGCGGGCGGTCGCCCGCGGCGAATTTCCGATGAGTGCACGACTCAATGAAGTCCTGCGCGCCGCCGTCCAGCAGCGCTTGCTCACCAAGCCGCTTTCGGCGTTCGATTTGCAGATTCTGCGTCGATTGGCCAATGGACTGGAGGTCAAGGAGGTGGCCTCGGAACTCGGGATCTCGGCGTCTGGAATCTACAAGGCGCGCACCCGCATTGCCGCCCGTCTGGCAATCTCGAAACCGAATGGGCTTTCCCAGGCGGCGGCGCGGCTCGGCTTGGTTCCGCGTGTGCCGGAGTACGACGGTCGGAGCCTCGTCCATACCCGCTCGGCTGTTTCATGATCTCCACCTTGCGGACGGATCCGGCTGCTTCGCCGGCTCCACTGGGTGACCATGCCGTGGCTACCCAAGCCCTGGCAGTCCATCGCCGGAAGTATCCGGTGCTGGACTTTGCCTTCGATCAGCAGACGCGCCGGTTCCTGCACCTGGAGGGCCCGTGCGACTTGTTCTTTGGATCGAGCCGGGAACGCATGCTGGAGAATCCGGAGTTGTGGCAGGCGGCGCTGGAGCCTTTCGATCGGGCGGCGGCGGCGAGTCTTGGGCAGGAATTGCAGCAGCAGGGACGGGTGACTCGAGTCTTTCAGACCTTGGGCTCCGACAGTCAAAAGCGCTGGTTGCGGGCTTCGCTGCTCGCCCATGAGATTGAAGGCCGGATGCTGGTCAGCGGGACTGTCGTGGAGACGGATCATGAGATGGAGGTTGGAATGTCGCGGACGTTTCGGCTCGCCATGGAACATGCCCGCGAGGGCCTGGCGGTCACGGATGCGCAGGGTCGTTACGTTTTCCTGAACCGGGAACACGTCACCATGTTCGGCTACGAGTCGGTGGAGGAGCTGATGGGACAGTCCTGGAGAATCTTCTACAACGAGGAGGTCGCGCAGTACATCGAGCGGGAGGTTTTCCCGGAGCTGATCCGCCAGCGTCAATGGCGTGGCCGCCTGCTGGCGAAACGGAAGGATGGCTCGCTCTTCCACGAGGCGCTGGCGCTGTCCATGCTGCCCGACAACGGCCTGGTCTGCAATTGTCAGGACGTCACCGAACAGGTGCAGCTCAGCGAGCGACTCAGCCATAGCGAAACGATGTTCCGGACGTTCCTGAACACCCTGCCCACGGGCGTCACCATCCGGAGCGTCAGTGGCGAATACGAGTTCGTGAATCGTGCCACCGAGTCGTTCCTGGAGGGGGAGGTCGTCAACGATCCCGTGATCGGGGTGTGTCTGTCCGACAGCCAGCGGTTCGCCTATTGGGGCGCAGCCGATCAGCGCGTTTCGCAATCGGGGAAGACTGAACGCTTCGACTCTCCCCTGCGGTGGGGCGGGCGCGATTGGGTGCTGGACGTGGAGAAGCTGGCTTTGCGGATCAATTCCTCGGCGATCACGCATATCTGCACGCTGGTGAATGATGTCACCGATCAGCGACGGATGGAGCGCGAGGCGCAGCAATTGTCCCGGCGGCGGGACGAGTATCTCCTGATGCAGCGCGAGTTCATCTCGATGGTTTCGCATGAATTCCGCACGCCGCTCACCTCCATTCACGGGGCGCACTACCTCCTCGCGAAGAAGACCCAGGGTGTGGCCTCGGGCGTGCGGGAGGACTTGCAGCGCCTGCTGGGGCTGCAGGAGCGCGCCCTCGGCACGCTCAAGGAGCTGGTGGACCAGGTTCTGCTCCTGAACCGGATTGAACACATGTCGGCGGAGGCCGCACTCCAGTCGGTCGGCCTGGCGGAATTCGTCCGGCGAATCGTCGGCAGCATCGCGGGATCGCTCTCGAGCGATCGTGTTTCGCTGGTGATCGAGCTGCCCGGGGATCAGGCCGTTCCGCTCGTGGAGGCGCAGATGCGCGCCGCGATTGAGAATCTGGTTTCCAACGGCCTGAAGTATTCGCCGGACACCACGCCGGTCGCGGTGAAAGTTGGGATCGATCGGGAGTCCTGGTACCTGCAGGTCTCCGATCGCGGTCGCGGGATCCCTCCGCAGGATCAGGAGGGTCTTTTCCGGCCCTTCCACCGCGCGAGTAATGTCGGCAACGTGCCCGGCACCGGCCTGGGCCTCACGATCATCCGCCGGGTCGTGGAAGCGCATCGCGGCACGCTCAACTTCAAGAGCGAGGTTGGTGTTGGCACGACCTTCACCCTCACGTTTCCGCTGGTGGTCGCTCCCGCCGGCATGGCGCCGGTCGGAGCGGCGGACGCCATGCCGACCCTGCCGTTCAACCCCTCGTCGGGCCTGTCGAGTTGATGAGTGCAGCCCTGACCATCCTCCTGGCCGAAGACGACGATCTCGTCCGGCAAATCGCCCATGAGACGCTCTCCGGGGCGGGGTATCAGGTCGTTTCGGTCGCGGATGGCCGTGCGGCCATCGAGGCGCTGCCGCAGCTGCGCCCCGACTTGATCCTCAGCGATGTCCGCATGCCCCGGTGTGACGGGTTTGAGTTCCTTCGACACGTCCGGCGGAGTAGTGACGATCGCGCGACTCCTTTCATCATCGTCTCCGCCAAAGCGGACTCGTACGACGCGCGGACCGGCATGGCGCTCGGGGCGGACGACTATATCACCAAACCTTACCAGCCGGACGATCTGCTGAAAACGATTGCGGCGCGCCTGGAAAGATCGGCGATGACCCGGGAGGTCGTGCAGCAGCAGCAGCGATTCCTCGGGCGCGTGCTACCCCACGAACTTCGCACTCCGCTCACTGGAATTGTTGGGTACGCGGACCTGATGGTGGGGCTCGGGGAGTCCGGAACCACGCTGTCGCCGGCCGAACTGGCGGATTACGGCCGCAATCTCCGGCAGTCGGGCTATCGCCTGCTGCGCATTGCCGAGTCGCTGGCCCTTTGGTCGTGGCTGGAGGGCTGCCAACAGGCGAGCCGCGCGGGCAACCCGCCCGAAATAATCTATCAGGCGATCAACGGCGACGAGATCTACGCGCGTTGCCGGGATTGGGCTGCGGCCCATGGTCGAACTGCCGACCTGGAGGCGGACCTTTCCGACGGACTGGTCTCCGTTCCGAGCGAGGGCCTCGAGGTCGCGATGGAACACTTGGTCGACAATGCCTGTAAATATTCCGAGCCGGGCACCCCCGTGCAGGTCCGGGGTCGGGCAACCGCGGCGGGCTATGAATTTGTCGTGGTGGACCGCGGCCGGGGCATGACCTCGGAAGAGTTGGAGGCGGTTGGGGTGCGCCGGCAATTGGGCGGAAAGTCCGCCTCGCCACAGGGCATGGGTGCCGGGCTGGCCCTGGCGCGGAGCTTCGCCGAACTCGGCGGCGGAAACCTCCGTCTGACCGCCAACTTACCGGAAGCTGGCATCACCGCCCGACTCTCCCTCTTGGCCGCACCATCTGCCTCCGTTTCTGCGGCCTCCTGATGCGGGCGGCATGAACCCTGCAACAAGCAGGTCATGCAATCAGCCCAGAGCCATCGCGGATGCGGCGAGACGGTTTCGCGATCTCGTGTCGATTCAAGCAACGCTGTCGCTGACTTGCGGGGTTCCTTCTAAGATGGAACGTACACGCTGACCCGCGAAAACCTACTTGCGCGTCCGGGCAGCGCACCCAACTCTGCGACGGATTTTTGTTTCATATCGACGCCTAAACCATGGTCACCGCCAACACCGAACTCGGCTACAACAGCAAAGTTGAGGGCGACGTCGTCGTTACCCGGGCCGATGCGGTCATCAACTGGATCCGGACTAACTCCATGTGGCCGATGCCCATGGGTTTGGCCTGCTGCGCCATCGAACTGATGGCCGTGGGTGGAGCCCGCTTCGACATCGCCCGGTTTGGGGCCGAAGTGATGCGTTTCTCACCCCGCCAAGCCGACTGTATGATCGTGGCCGGCACCGTCACCTACAAGATGGCCGCCCATCTCCGCCGGATTTACGACCAGATGTGCGCCCCGAAGTGGGTTATCGCCATGGGCGCCTGCGCCAGCACGGGCGGCATGTACCGCAGCTACGCGACTTTGCAGGGCGTGGACCGGATCGTGCCGGTTGACGTCTACGTCAGCGGGTGCCCTCCGCGGCCGGAGGCGCTGCTCGACGCCTTGATCAAGCTTCAGAACAAGGTGAAGCGCGAACCTGCCACCCACCACCTGTTTTCCAGCGATGCGCCACCGCATGGTGTGCAGAGCTGAGCGGACGAATCTGCGTTTCCATGGCGTCCGGTAACGAATCAACCAGCACGACGGCAACCGAGCTCCCGCTCGCGTTCCTGCGCGGCAAGGGTCTCGCCGCCACCGAGCGCGCTTCCTCGGACCATCCGGCGGTCGACGTGCCGCTTGGCGAGGTCGTGGTCGCCCTCGGGCACCTTAAGTCGGAGCAGGGCTTTGACATGCTGATGGACCTGACGGCCATTGATTGGGCTGAGGGCGCTTCGCCGCGGTTCACGGTGGTTTACCATCTCTACTCCACGACTCGGAATGTCTACGTCCGCGTCGCGGCGAACTGCGCCAGCGATACCGAGCCGTCAGCGCCGAGCGTCGTCAGCCTCTGGCCGGGTGCGAACTGGCATGAGCGCGAGTGCTTCGATCTGATGGGCGTGAAGTTCGTCGGGCACCCCGACCTGCGCCGGATTCTGATGTGGGACGAATATCCCTATCATCCGCTGCGGAAGGATTTCCCGCTGGCCGGCATCGAGACGGCACTGCCCGACGCGGACGTCACCGCCGAAACCGGCACCCGCGTGCTGTCGGCTCCGATGGCGGGTGGACCGTTCGTCGCGACTTCGGGTGAAATCAACCTCACCGAGGCCGAACCGCGGGCGAAGGACGAGAGCTGGGCGGATCGCCGTCCGCGTCCGGATCAAGAAGGTCTGAAACAAGTCCGGGAATGAGCCGCGCACTCTGATGGCCACCGAATTTTCATTTCCCGACAGCGCGGCGAAAGCGGCAAAGGTGCCTGCCGGATTGGTCGAAGGCACCGAATTCCAGACCGAGAAGATGTCGCTCTCGATGGGACCGTCGCACCCCTCGACGCACGGCGTGCTGCGGCTGCAGATGGAGCTCGATGGCGAGATCCTGACGAAGTGCGATCCGGTGCTCGGGTACCTGCACCGCGGCGACGAGAAAATCGCCGAGAACATGACTTACAACCAGTTCGTGCCGTACACGGACCGGTTGGACTACCTCGCACCGCTGGCCAACAACATGGCTTATGCGATCGCGGTCGAGCGGCTCGCGAAGCTCGAAGTGCCGGCGCGTTGCCAGGCGATCCGCGTGATCACGGCCGAGATGGCGCGCATTTCCGCCCATCTGATGGGCCTCGGTGCGTTCGGCCTCGATGTCGGTGCGTGGTCCGTGCTGCTCTACTCGCTCCACGAGCGCGAAAAGCTCTACAAGCTGTTCGAGGAACTCACCGGTGCGCGGTTCACCACCAGTTACACCCGCATCGGCGGTGTGACGCGTGACGTGCCGGAAGGCTGGCTCGGACGTGTGAACGCGTTTTGCGATCAGTTCCTGCCGATTCTCGAGGAGACGCTGACGCTCCTGACGCGAAACAAGATCTTCATGGATCGCACCGTCGGCATCGGCGTGATCTCGAAGGCGGACGCGCTCGCCTACGGCCTGACCGGTCCGAATCTGCGCGGCTCCGGCGTCCCGCTCGATCTGCGCAAGGACAAGCCGTACTCCGGCTACGAACAGTACGAGTTCGACGTCCCAGTGGGCAGCAAGGGCGACTGTTACGACCGCTATCTCGTTCGCGGCGAGGAGATGCGCCAGTCGGTCCGGATCATCAAGCAGGTGATCGCGAAGTTCCCGGATGGCCCGTGGTACGCGACGGACGCGAAGCGGATCTTTGCCCCACCGAAGGACAAGGTCCTCACCTCGATGGAGGAGCTGATCCAGAATTTCATGATCGTCACGGAAGGGCCGCAGATGCCCCCGGGCGAAGTTTACTTCGAGGCCGAAAACCCGAAGGGCATCCTCGGCTTTTATGTCGTCAGCAAGGGCGGCGGCGTGCCGTGGCGGCTGAAGATTCGCTCTCCCTCGTTCTGCAATCTCTCGATTCTCCCGAAGATTTGCACGGGCTGCCTGATCTCTGACGTCGTCTCGATCCTCGGGTCGCTGGATTTCGTGATGGGAGAGTGTGATCGCTAGTAGCGAGCATTGAGTAGCGAGTAGTGAGCATGAATTTCGAATCCACCAACCACCGACCTTTGGCAGTCAGGCAGCCGTTTTGCCGCGGCAGCGCGCTACCCGCTACTCGCTACCCGCTACTCGCTACTGCCCGATGAATTTGAAACCCGAAACGCTCAAGCGGATCGACGAAGTCATCCCGCATTACCCGGTGAAGCGGAGCGCGGTGCTGCCGTTGCTGCACCTGATCCAGGAGGACGCGGGCTACATTTCGAAGGACGCGATCGAGTGGATTGCGGCGAAGCTCGAGCTGCAGCCGATCAACGTGTACGAGGTCGTGACCTTCTACCCGATGTTCCGGCAGCAGCCGATCGGCCGCCGCCACGTCAAGGTGTGCCGCACGCTCTCGTGCGCGCTGCTTGGTGGCTACAAGACCTGCGAGACGTTCGAGAAGGAATTCAAGACGCACCGCGGCGAAATTTCGCCCGACGGCGAAGTCACGATCGAGTTCGTCGAATGCCTCGCCAGCTGTGGCACCGCCCCGGTGGTGATGATCGATGACGACCTGCACGAGAAGGTGGACGTCGCGAAGGCCAAGGCGCTGAGCGATCAGATCAAGGCCGAGGCGAAGAAACGCTGAGGACCGGAGACGAACCACTAATGAACACTAATGGATCACTCATCGCTGCGAGTCCGGCTCTGGTCCGGATTAGTGCCCGATTAGTGAAGATTAGTGGTTAAAAAAACCATGGCTGCTCCTTCCCAACGCCGGATCATCTTCAAGCACATCGACGAGCCTGGTTATACCAATGACCTGGCGTGCTACGTCCGCAACGGCGGCTACGAGATGCTGAAGAAAGCCGTGGCGATGCAGCCCGCGGCGATCATCGACGAGGTGAAAAAATCCGGTCTGCGCGGCCGGGGCGGCGCGGGTTTTCCGTGCGGCGTGAAGTGGGGCCTGGTCGATCGCAAGAGCGGCAAGCCGATCTATCTCGTGGTGAACGCGGACGAGTCCGAGCCGGGCACGTTCAAGGACCGCTACATCATGCACCAGGATCCGCACCAGCTGATCGAGGGCATCATGATTTCGGCGTGGGCCAACAACGTGAAGCAGGCCTACATTTACATTCGCGGCGAGATGCCGCATGGCGCGCGGATTCTGGAGAAGGCGATCGCGGAGGCCCGGGCGGCGAATTTTGCGGGCCCCAATATTCTCGGCACCAATTACAGCTGCGAAATCTACGTGCACCGCGGCGCCGGTGCCTACATCTGCGGTGAGGAGACGGGCCTGATTGAATCGCTCGAGGGCAAGCGTCCTTACCCGCGGATCAAGCCGCCGTATTTCCCGGCGGTGCTCGGACTCTACCAGTGCCCGACGATCGTGAACAACGTGGAGACGCTCTGTCACGTGAAGCACATCCTCGAGATGGGCGGCGACACTTACGCGAAGATCGGCACGCCGAACAACACCGGCACCCGCATCCTCTGCGTGAGCGGCCACGTGCAGAAGCCCGGTTATTTTGAGTACGAGGTCGGCGGCATCACCCTTGGCCAGCTCCTGAACGAAGTCTGCGGCGGCCCGCTACCCGGCCGGAAGTTCAAGGCCGTGATTCCCGGCGGCTCGTCGGCGAAGATTCTCAAGTTCGGCGAAACCTTCACGCTGAAGAACAAGGATGGCTCGTCGCGCACGCTTGCGGTCGAGGACATCCCGATGGATTTCGACACGCTCGCGGCCTGCGGCACGATGGGCGGCTCCGGCGGCGTGATCGTGATGGACGACTCCGTCAACATGGTGGAGGCGCTGGCCAACATCAACGCGTTCTATGCGCACGAGAGCTGCGGCCAGTGCACGCCGTGCCGCGAAGGATCGCTCTGGATGAAGAAAATCACGAACCGCATGGTCCACGAGACCGCGCGGCCCGATGACGGCGTGCTCCTGAAGAGCGTAGCAGATCAAATCGCCGGCCGCACGATCTGCGCCTTCGGCGAAGCCTGCTCCTGGCCGACCCAGAGCTTCATCGCGAAGTTCGGCGATGAGTTCAAAGGCTACGCGGACGCGAAGAAGAACGAGGAGGCTGCCCCGCTCGTATGAAGATCGTGACGAATTTAGGAGTCAGGAGTCAGGATTCAGGAGGCAGGAGCGAACGTGCTCCAGCTCGTACGTTTGAAGATCTGATCGTATGGCAGAAGGCTCATGCGTGGGTCTTGGCGACCTATCGTTTTTCGGAGGCGTTTCCCTCGAAAGAAGTCTACGCGCTTACGTCCCAGCTTCGGCGCGCGGCTATTTCCGTCCCGGCGAACATTGCCGAAGGGTTCAAGAAATCGGGCGTAGCAGACAAGCGGCGGTTCATGAACATCGCCCAAGGTTCGCTCGAGGAGTGTCGTTATTACCTGATTCTGGCGCGTGACCTCGGTTATGGTGACTTCACTGAATTGATGCCTCAACTCGAGGAAGTGAGCCGTCTACTCAACGCATATGCCCGGGCTATCGAGACCCCCGGCTCCTGAATCCTGACTCCTTCCCTCCTGACTCCTTCTGCAATGATCGCCCCCGCCAAATCCGACCTCGTCACCGTCAATGTCGACGGCAAGGAGATCGCCGTGCCGAAAGGCACGAATGTGATCGAGGCCGCGCGCCTGGTCGGCGTGGACGTGCCGTACTACTGCTACCATCCGAAGCTCACCGTCGTCGGCAATTGCCGGATGTGTCTGATCGAAATGGGCATGCCGGCGGTCGATCCCGTCTCGAAGGCACCGATCATGGATCCGGTGACGGGCAAGCAGAAGATCAACTGGATCCCGCGCCCGCAGATCGGCTGCGCGACGAATGCGTCCCCCGGCCTTCACATCCGCACCAACACGCCGCAAATCAAGGACTGCCGTGAGGGCGTGATGGAGTTCCTCCTCATCAATCACCCGCTCGATTGCCCGATTTGCGATCAGGCCGGCGAGTGCAAGTTGCAGGAACAGTCCACCGGTTACGGCCGCGGCTACTCGCGTTTCATCGAACAGAAGAACGTGAAGCCGAAGCGCACGCAGCTCGGACCCCGCGTCACGCTCGACGACGAGCGCTGCATCCTCTGCTCCCGCTGCATCCGCTTTTGCAAGGAAATCGCCAAGGATGATGTCCTCGGCTTCGTCGATCGCGGCAGTTATTCGACGCTCACCTGCTATCCGGGCAAGGCGCTCGCGAACAATTACTCGCTCAACACCGTCGACATCTGCCCGGTCGGCGCGCTCACCTCGACCGACTTCCGGTTCAAGATGCGCGTCTGGTTCCTGAAGCAGACGAACTCGATCGACACCGAGTCGAGCGTCGGCGCCAACACCGTGGTTTGGTCCCGCGAAGGCGTGATCTACCGGATCACCCCGCGGCGCAATGACGAGGTCAACGACACCTGGCTCGCCGACAGCGCCCGCGATTTGTACAAGCCGGTCCGCGCGGCGGACCGCCTGGGCTCACCGTTGGTGAGCGGGAGTGCTGCGACGGGCGAAGTGGCAATGGCGAAGGCCGCGGAGTTTCTGAAGTCCTCAGCGGGTTCTGTCGCGGTGGTCGGTTCCGGGCGCAGTTCGGTCGAGGAACAGTTTCTCACCCGCAAGCTCGCGACTGCGCTCCAGGCTTCGACGCATCTCGTCAGCCGGACGGGCGAGGGCGACAAGCTCCTCATTTCCGCCGACCGCAATCCGAACGTCCGCGGTGCGCTGGTCATCGGTCTGATCGCGCAGTTGCCGAAGAGCACGCTGGGCGAACTCGGCGCCGCGATCGACGCCGGCCGCGTCAAGGCGGTTGTTTCCGTCGGCGAAGATCTCGCGGCGGCCGGCTTGACCACGGCTCAGCTCGCGAAGGTCGCCATTGTTTATCTCGGCACGCATGCGAACGCCACGACCGCGGCGGCGAAGGTTGTCCTTCCGACGCTGATGACTTTCGAGAAGAACGGCACGTTCGTGAATCAGCAGTTCCGCCTGCAGAAGTTCTTCAAGGCGGTTCCTGGTCCGACGGGTGCGGTCGAAGACGTCGCGGTGCTCGCGCGGCTCGTCGCGGGCTGCGGTGGAGCCGCGGTGGCTGGCGAAATCAACACGCTCTGGACGACGATCGCGGCGGAAGTTCCCGCGCTGCAGACCGTCACGTTCGCGAATCTGCCCGAGACCGGGCTGCTGCTCGATGCGACCCCGTGGGCAACGCTCCCGTTCGTGGAAGGTGAAACCCTGCACTACAAGCCGGCGGCTCAGCCGGCCTCCTCGTGATGGTCGACTTCTACTTCCAGCTTCATCCCGTCATCCAGGCCGTCCTCAAGGGCCTGGCGGTAATCCTGGTGATCTTCCCGCTCGGCGGCATCTGCTCGATGGCGGAGCGAAAGGTGTCCGCCTGGATCCAGGGCCGCCCCGGTCCGAATCGCGCCATCGTGCCGTGGATCGCGTGGATACCGTTCGTCGGCACGTTCCTCCAGCGGCTCGGCCTCTTCCACGTCATGGCCGACGGCGGCAAGATGCTCTTCAAGGAGGACGCACTGCCCGGCGGCGTGAACAAGTTCTACTTCATCCTCGCCCCGATCGTCGCGATGATCCCCGCGCTCACGACGGTCACGACCGTACCGTTCGGTGCTTATCTCGACGGTCACGGCGCGGTGATCCCGCTCGGGCTCGCCAACGTCGACATCGGCCTGCTCGCGGTCTTCGCCGTTTCCTCGCTCGGCGTCTACTCCCTGATTCTCGCGGGCTGGGCCTCGAATTCGAAGTATCCCTTTCTCGGCGGCGTGCGCGCCTCGGCGCAGCTCATTTCCTATGAGCTCTCGATGACGCTGTCGGTGATTCCGGTTTTCCTGTGGATCAACGCGCCGGGCACCGAGGGCACGATGAGTCTGGCCAAGACGGTGGAGTTCCAGAGCCAGCCCGGCTTCTGGGGTGGGGCGTGGTTCATCTTCATCATGCCGGTGTCGGCCTTCATTTTCCTCGTCTCGCTCTTCGCCGAGACGAACCGCCAGCCGTTCGACATGCCGGAATCCGAAGCCGATCTCGTCGGTGGTTTCCACACCGAGTATGGCGCGTTCAAGTGGGGCCTCTTCTTCGTCGCGGAATACGCGCACATGATCATCGGCTCCGGCGTCTTCACGCTGCTGTTCCTCGGCGGCTGGAATCCGCTCCCGTGGATCTCGCTCGCGGATCTGATCGGCTGGCTCAACGGAATCACGGGGGCGGCCTGGATCATCCATCCGCTGTTCGTCGGCCTGCTCTCGATCGGAATCTTCCTCGGGAAGGTCGTCTTCGGGATCTTCTTCTTCATGTGGGTGCGCTGGACTGTCCCGCGGTTCCGCTACGACCAGGTCATGGAACTCGGTTGGAAGAAGCTCCTCCCCCTCGCCATCGCCAACCTGCTGGTCTACGCCATCGGGATCGCGGTGATCACCAAGTGAGAGTTAAAAATTAAGAGTTAAGAAACATACCGTACGAAGCTCTCACTCTTAATTCTTAACGCCTCCCTCCAACTTTCCGTCCATGTCCGTCAAAATCGTCGAACGCAAACCGCTCACCCTCGCTGAGCGGACTTACATCCCGCAGATCGTCGGCGGGCTGAAGACGACGTGGAAGCACCTCGTGCGTCCGAAGGAAACAATGGAATACCCCGAGCAGCGGCCGGCGATTCCGCCGCGCTATCGTGGCGTTCCCACGCTGGTGCGGGATCCGCACGGCCGGGAAAAGTGTGTTTCGTGTCAGCTTTGCGAGTTCGTCTGTCCGCCGAAGGCCATCCGGATCACGCCGGGCGAGATTCCGCCTGATTCCGCGACCGCCCATGTGGAGAAGGGCCCGCAGGCCTTCGATATCGACATGCTGCGCTGCATCTACTGCGGCATGTGCGAGGAAGTCTGCCCCGAGGAGGCGATCGTCCTCCAGAACCAGTTTTCGATGAGCGGCTATTCCCGCGACGAGATGATCAACCACAAGGATCGCCTGTACGAACTCGGCGGTACGCTGCCGGACAAGCACCTGAAGTGGGACAAGAAGAAGGCCGCCGAGGAACACGGCAACGCGCACTGAGCCATGGCCGACGTCCTCTTCAATGTTTTCGCCCTGCTTACCGTCATTGCGGCGGCGGGAGTCGTGCTGAACCGGAACGCGGTCAACGCCTCGATGTGCCTGCTGCTCTCGCTCGTGGGCGTGGCCGGCCTCTTCGTAGCGCTCGATGCCTACCTGTTGGCGTTCCTGCTCCTGCTCGTTTACGCCGGCGCGATCGTCGCGCTGTTTCTGTTCATCGTGATGCTGCTCGATGCGAAGGGCGACGTCCCTGCGCCGATTCACAAGATTCCGCTTCTCGCCCGGATCATGGCATTCGCGCTCGTGACGGTTGGCCTGATTTCCTTCTTCACCCGCGGACGAATCGTCTCGCCCGACCTGGCCACCACGCCGGCGCTGGGCAGCTCGCTCAAGCTCTACGCCTACCAGCTCTTCACCATCTATCTCCTGCCGGTGCAGATTCTCGGCTTCCTGCTGCTGATCGCGATGCTCGGCGTGATCGTGCTGAGCAAGAAATTCGAAGGGATGGACGACATCAAATGAGCATGAGCATGCAGGAGACAGGAGTCAGGATTCAGGAGTCAGGAGCCGGCCGGTTCCTGGGCTCAGCTTCGTGTATGGTAATTGGAGCGAGCGTTGGATCCGTGACTGGCTCCTCCACTCCTGACTCCTTCCATCCTCACTCCTTCCCCGCATGATCGCCCCGACTCTCAACGCCTACCTCGCGATCAGCGTGCTACTGTTTGCCATCGGCCTCATCGGTGTGCTTGTGCGCCGCAACGTGCTGGTGATCTTCATGTGCCTCGAGCTGATGCTCGTCGCGTCCACCGTCGCGCTGGTCGCGTTCTCCCGGTTCAACGGGACGATGGATGGCAACGTCTTCGTCTTCTTCATCCTCACCGTGGCGGCAGCCGAGGTGGCGGTCGGCCTGGCCATCATCGTCGCGCTGTTCCGCAAGCGCCAGACGACCGCCGTGAACGAGCTCAACACGCTCAAGAACTGATCGGCAATGACTCCCGTTCAAATCGCCATCGCCGTCCTGATATTGCCGCTCGTTTCCGCGGCGGTGATCGCGCTGTTCCTGCGGCGCGCGGGCGGCCTCGCCTCCGTGGTTTCCGTCCTCGCCGCGGTCGGCATCGCGGCCGGCGCACTCACCCTCACGCTCGGCGCGGATCGCTTCGTGACGTCGATGGAGTGGCTGAAACTGGGCGACTTCTCGCTTTCGCTCGGGATCAAGTTCGATGATCTCGCGGCGCTGATGCTCGCGATTGTCGGCGTCGTCGGCCTCTGCGTTCACGTCTTCTCGCTCGGCTACATGCACGACGACGGCGCGCGGGCCCGGTATTTCGGTGGGTTGTCGATCTTCATGTTTTCGATGCTCGGCATCGTTTTCGCCGACAATCTTTTCATGATGTTCATCTACTGGGAGCTGGTCGGTTTCAGCTCCTGGCTGCTGATCAACCACTACATGGACCGGCCTTCCGCGGCGGCCGCTTCCAAGAAGGCTTTCATCGTCAACCGCGTCGGTGACTTCGGTTTCCTCCTCGGCATCGTGTGGTGCTACACGCGATTCGGGACCACGAATCTCGATGCGATGGCGAAGCTGGTTGAGGGTGGCTCGACGCTGACGGCCGCGATTCCACTCCTGCTGTTCTGCGGCGCGATGGGCAAGTCCGCGCAAATCCCGCTGCACGTCTGGCTGCCGGACGCGATGGAAGGCCCGACGCCCGTGTCGGCCTTGATCCACGCCGCGACGATGGTCGCCGCCGGCATCTACATGCTGTGCCGAATCCACTTCCTGATGGTGCCGGACGCCCTGAACGTGATCATGTGGGTCGGCACCGCGACCGCACTCTATGCCGCCCTCTGCGCAATTACGCAGAGCGACATCAAGAAGGTCCTGGCCTATTCGACGCTCTCGCAGCTTGGCTACATGGTCGCGGCCTTCGGCCTCGGCTCGCTGAAGATCACCCACGAGATGGGTGGCATGACGCACACGATGGTGATCACGGCCGGCGTCGGCGCGGCGATGTTTCACCTCACGACCCACGCCTTCTTCAAGGCGCTGCTCTTCCTCGGGTCGGGTTCGGTCATCCATGCGTGCCACCACGAGCAGGACATTTTCCGGATGGGCGGACTCGGGAAGAAGCTGCCGCTGACCTTTGCGACCTTCACGCTCGGCGTGGCCGCGATCATCGGCGTGCCGTTCCTGGCCGGCTTCTTCTCCAAGGACGCCATTCTCTATCTCGCTTTCGCGAACAACCGGGCCGTGTTCGTCATCCTCGCGTTCACCGCGGTGCTGACTTCGTTCTACATGGTCCGCCTCTGGAAGCTGGTCTTCCTCGGCGAAACCCGCAGCGAGAACGCGTCCCACGCGCATGAAGGCGGCCTCGCGCTGACGGCTCCACTCGCGTTGCTCGCCGTGCTCTCCGTTATCGGCGGCTACGGCTGGTTCTATTCCGCCGTGCTCCGCGGTGGCGTGGCCAAGGTCATCGAACTCGTACCCGAGGCGCATGGCTCGGATCACACCGTGATTCTCGTCACGAGCCTCGTGGTCCTGCTGCTGGGTGCGGGGGCGGCCTTCACGCTCTATCGTCCGGCTTCGACGGATGCGCTGGCCGAGAAGTCGCCCGGCCTCTTCGGACTGCTGGGCGCGCTCAAGGTTTCGTTCGATCGCTTCTACGATTACTACGTCGCGAAGATTCAGCAGCGGTTCGCGATGGTTCTGAATTTCATCGAGCAGATCTTTCTCGCTGGCGTGATCATCCGCGGGATGGCTGGCGTTGTCGGGCTCGTGGGCCTCGGGATGCGGGCCCTGCACGTCGGCAACCTGAACGCCTACGTTTACTGGTTCCTGCTCGGGGTCGTGGCGCTGTGGGCGTTCGCGACCGGCACCCTGACTTTTTGATGCGACGATGAGCCTGACTTTCGATCCCCTCCTCATCGCGATTGTCGCTCCGCTGGCGCTCGCGCTCGCGATCGCGCTCGGCCTGCCGAAGCGCTGGTCCGTGCGGCTCGCCTACGTCGCCTTTGCCGTGCCGCTGCTGATGGCGCTCCACGTCTGGTACCATTTCTCCGACGCGACACAGCTCGGCGGCTACGCTTTCCTGACTCAGTACCCGACCGGACTCCAGGCGCTCGGCATCAGCCTGAAGCTCGGCCTTAACGGCATCTCGATGCCGCTCTTTGTCCTCGCCGGCGGAGTCGGTTTTGCGGCGGGTCTCTATGCCCTGCAGTCGGGCGCGGAGCGGCTGAAGCTCTACCTGATGCTCCTGCTGATCATGATCGGCGGGCTCATGGGTGTCTTCGCCAGCGTCGACATCTTCTACTTCTACTTCTTCCACGAACTCGCGCTGATCCCGACCTTCATCATGGTCGGCATCTGGGGTGGGCGCGACCGCAGCTATGCGGCGATGAAGATGACGATCTACCTGACGGTCGGAGCGATGATTTCGCTGCTCGGCCTGATCGCGCTCTATGTGAAGAGTGGCGCGACGAGCTTCGATCTGATCGCGCTCCGGCATCATCTCGCGGCTCACCCGCTCGGTGAAACGGTGCAGAACAACATTTTCGGTCTGCTGATGTTCGGCTTCGGTATCCTCGTCTCGCTCTGGCCGCTGCACACCTGGGCGCCCCTCGGTTACGGTGCGGCCCCGAGTTCCGCCGCCATGCTGCACGCGGGCGTGCTGAAGAAATTCGGCCTCTACGGCCTCATCCAGATTGCGATGCCGCTGCTTCCGGCCGGCCTCACGCACTGGGCCCATCCGCTCGCCTGGCTGGCGGTCGCCGGCAACGTCCTCGTCGTCGGCTTCATCACGATCGCGCAGCGCGATCTGAAACAGATGATCGGATACAGCTCGGTCATGCACATGGGCTACGCGTTCCTCGGCCTCGCGACGGGCTCGATGCTGGGCGTCGGCGGGGTCGTGCTGCTGATGGTGGCGCACGGCTTCTCGGTGGCGCTGCTGTTCCTGCTGGCGACGACCGTGCATCACCGGACCCACACGTTCACGATGGATGACATGGGCGGACTCGCGATGAAGGCGCCGGTCCTCGCGGCGTTCTTCGTGGCCGCCACCTTCGCGAGCATCGGGCTTCCGGGCTTCGCGAATTTCTGGGGCGAACTGACCATCTTCGTCGCCCTCTGGAAATTCTCCCCGCTCATCACGGTGCTCGCCCTGGCTGGAGTTGTGATCTCGGCCATCTATGGCCTGCGCTCCGCGGCCCGGATTTTCTTCGGCCAGCCGGCGACTCACTTCAATGAAATCGCGGCGCAATATCCGGTGAAGGATCTGACCTGGACCGAGAAGGCCCCGGCGCTGGTCCTGCTCGTCGCGCTCCTCTGGGTTGGCTTCTGGCCCAAGTCCCTCAGCACCGCGATCGACACCGCGTTGCAGCCCGCGGCTCAGACGGCCGCCCGGAACTGATGTTCGCCCGATGATCGCGTTCCGTTTCAGCCCAACCCGCCTCGAGCTCCGAGCCATTAGTGTCCGTTAGTGCCCATTAGTGGTTCAACCTCCCTTTCTGGAATGACTCTCGAAGCCGTCAAATTCGCCGCCGCGGACAACCTTTGGAGCGCGATCTTCCCCGAGCTGCTGCTCGGCGGGCTGGCCCTGCTGTTGCTCGCCCTGGAGATCCTTTTGCCGAAGCGCCTTCACGCTGTCATCCCGGATGTCGCCGCGGCCGGCGTCGCCGGGACCTTGATCGGCATGTTGGTGAATCTGCAGTTCACGACGGGGGCCATGACTTTCAATGGGCTGCTTCAGCACAGCACGGGTGGACAGTTGATGCGGGTGTTCTTCCTCCTTTGCGCGCTGCTGGTGTTCCTGCTGGCCCGGGTGAGCCTGGCGCGGCAACCGATGCCGCGGGTCGAGTTCTACCACATCGTGCTCGTCGTCACCGCAACGATGATGCTCCTGGCGCAGAGCAACAACTTCGTGATGCTCTTCGTCGCGCTCGAGACGCTGACGATCGGCCTCTACATCCTGGTCGCCTATTTCCGCACCAGCACGGCTTCGCTCGAGGCCGGGTTGAAGTATCTTGTGATGGGTGCGCTCAGCTCGGGCCTGCTGCTCTTCGGGATCGTGCTTCTCTACGGGGTCGCGGGCAGTCCGTCGCTCCCGTCGCACACGGTGGAACCGCTGAACTACGACGAACTCGGCCGCTTCCTCGCGGGGAACCCCCACAACTTCCTCGCGAGTCTCGGCATCGCGCTCGTGCTGGCAGGCATCGCCTTCAAGATCGGCGCGTTTCCCTTCCAGATTTGGGTGCCGGATGTTTATCAGGGTGCGCCGACCCCCGTGACGGCGTTCCTCGCCGTGGCGTCGAAGGCCGCGGGTTTCGCGGTGCTCCTCGGACTGTGCGGTCCGGGTGGTCCTTTTGCCTCGTACGGCTGGCTCGTCACCCCGGCCCTGACGGCGATGGCGGCTGCGACGATTCTCTTCGGTAATCTGGCGGCGCTGACGCAATCCAACGTCAAGCGCCTCATCGGACTCTCCGGCGTCTCGCACGCCGGTTTTCTGCTGCTCGGTGTCGTGGCGTCGTCGGCTTCGCCCCACGCGATCGGGGCGGTTTACTTTTATCTCTTCGCCTACCTGATCGCGTCCTTCACCGTGTTCGGCGTCATGGTCCACGTCGCCGGCGCCGACGATTCCGACCAGCAACTCGACCACTACGCGGGCCTGGCGCGTCGGAATCCCTTTCTCGCCACGGTCCTCGCGGTGGGGCTCGGTTCCCTGGCGGGCATCCCGCCGCTGGCCGGGTTCATGGGCAAGTTCCTCATCTTCGTCGCGGCCTTCGAGGCCGGGGCCCGCTGGTTGCTGGCGGTGGCGGCGGTGGGCGTGGTGATTTCGATTTATTACTACTTTGGTTGGATCAAGGCGGCGTTCTTCGACACCTGGGTGCCGCCGACTGATCCGGCGGCGACTCCCACGGGCACGCCTCCCGGCCGGACCGTGAAGGTCACGCTCGCCGTCCTCGCCCTGCTTTCGATCGGCCTTGGTTTCTATCAAGGCCCGCTCGGACAGTGGCTCACGCTCCGCTGATCCCGGTCTCCGATGACCGTTCCGGATGTCATCCATTGGGTGACAATTGTCCGCTTCGCGCGACGGGTCGTTGCGAAGTTGTCATCTAATAGATGACATCGAGGATTGGGGGATGCGGTGATCGGCGGCGGTCGAAGCGACGAGGTTTCTGGTTTCCCTTCTTGCGCCGGTTGCCGCTCTTTGCGGCCATGTGAACTGACGCATGCGCATCACCGGCCTCGCCCTCGTCCCGCCTCCGACCGCCGCCGACCTGCCCAAGGTCACGCCCGAGTTGCTCGCCTCGGTGCTGGCCCGTTACTCGCGGAGCAACGAGGGCCTCGCGGCGATTCTCTCGAAGGTCGACCTCGCGAATCCGGACGCGTCGATCGATCGCATTCTGAAATTCGTCGATTACGGCCACGCCTCGATCGGCGGGCTGACGGGCGGTCTCGCGATCGCGCTCGACGATGTCTCGATGTGGCTCGCGTATAAGATTTTTGAGATCGCGACGATGGCGGATGGGCAGGAATCGAGCACGCGTTACATCACGATGAACGCGGCCAACGTTCCCACCGCGGCCGAGCTCGGTATCCCGGATGATCTCGCGGATCGCTGGCGCGCGGTGCTCGCGGATTCATTCGCCGCGTACGATGCGGAATATCTGCGGCTCGATGCGCTGGCGGTCGCCCAGCCGAACCTGGTGCGGCTCCCGCCGGACGCGAAACCTGCGGTCGTCACCCGGCTGCGCAAGAACTACGCCCTCGATCGCGCCCGCTATTTCATCCCCCTGGCGACGCGCACGAATCTCGGCCTGGTGCAGTCGTCCCGGATGTGGGCCATGACGGTGAAGCAGCTTGATTCGCTCGGGCAGCCCGAGGCGCGGGCGGCGGCGAAGTTGATTCGCGATGAGCTGCTCAAGCAATCGCCGCGGCTGATGCGGCACAGCCTCGCGGAGAAGTCCTACACGGTGCAGGCGGAACAGGAACTCGCGTCGAGTCTCGCGCTGGGACTGGATCGGCTCTCGGCCGAGCCGCTGGCCGACGAAGTCTGGGTGCACGTCGATCGCGCGACGCCGCCGTGGCTGCCGGAGAGCCAGTCCGTGCCCGAGGCGCTGCGGCACCGCGCGAATCGTTACGGCCATCAGGGGAGCGCCACGCGCCGGATGCGGGTGAGCTTTGCCTGGAACAACCTCGCGCTCGCGGAGCTGCGGGATCTGAACCGGCACCGGACGGGCCATCGTTACACGCCGCTGATTCAGGCGGGATTTTATCTTCCACCGGAGATCAAGCACGCCGCCCATGCGAAGCTGCTGCAGTCGCAGCTCGAGCTGACCCGCGAACTCATGCAACGCGGTTCGCCGGCGTACGTCTATTCGCTGCTGCTCGGGGCGCAGACGCCGTTCGAGCACAGCACGCACGCGGACAAGTTCATCTACGAGGCCGAGCTGCGAACCGGAATGGGCGCGCACTTCCGGTATGCCGAACATCTGAGTGCGGCGCTGCGCGGCTTCCTTGAAAAGGTGCCCGAGGCGAAGGAGTGGGTGGTCGAGGGTACGGCCGAACCGGAATGAGCCGTCTAGAGCAGATTAAGTTCAGGTGTAGCCGATCAGACATTGCGGGCGCGCACGAGGCGCGCCCCTACATCGATTGTGATTTCGTGTAGGGGCGTGCCTCGTGCACGCCCAAATTTGGCTACGGCACTCCCTAAACCGCTCTAGTGTCTTGGCGCGAGCGGAGCCGCGACCAAGCGCAGGGACCAAATTCATCGGCCCCAATCGGCTCAAGAGGCGCAAGAATTTCAGGTCATGGCGGCGAGCGTGAGCGAGTGGCGCTTGGCTGGGTCGTAGCCGAATCGGGACCGCAGAGTTCCCCGAGGTGAAGGGAGGGCGCAGAGCGGCAGGCAGAGTTCGGGGCAAAATTCTCGGGAAAATTCCCGCAATTTAGGGTGACGGAGACCAAATTAAAGTTTGCCGCAAAGTGTTGGCATCGCCTCCCTGACGTGTGCGCTTTGCGATGAACCTGCCCCAGTTCGGCGTTCCGCGCCGAAATCTTCTTCGGACGAGAGACCTCCCGGGCGCCCGTGCAATTGGGTGGGATTCGCACTCAGTCAGACAGCCGACTGTAAACTCGCTGCGCTGCCGATGATGCGCTTTCGCATTCTCCAGTTCAACATGCAGTTTGGTCAGGTGTGGGACCACACTTGGCCAGACAAGGCGCCGGTACGTCTCGAGGCCACGCTCGACGAAATCAAGCGGCACGACGCCGACATCATTCACCTGCAAGAAGTGGAGCAGGCGCTGCCGGGCGGGGTGCAGTTTCAGCCGCCGCCGAACTTCACGAAGCTGAAGGCTGCGCTGCCGGGCTACGATAGCTGGTTTTCTTATCCCAAGCAGGATCCCCGCGAACTGCCGTTCGGCATTGGTCTGGCAATCTTTTCCCGCACGCCGCTGCGTGACATGATGCGGATGGAGCTGCCGTCGCCGGCGATCGAGTTCGATTTCTTTGGCAAGAAAACGACTCCGACCGACCGGCTGCTGATTGGCGCGCAGACGACCGTCGGCGGCCGCGATTTGCGGCTGCTGAACACGCACCTGCTCGCGTTCTTCATGTTGGGGTCGAAGAGCACGAACCATCCGTTCCAACGCAACCTCGTCGCCGAACAACTGGCGGCGTCAAAAGGGGCGGCGACGGTCCTGACGGGCGATTTCAACGTCAGCCACCACCAGTCGCTCCTGGAGCAGTTTGCTCGCGAAGGCTTCGAGACGGCGCAGGACACCGAGGTCACCTGGCGCCGCCGGCCGTACGTCCTCGACCACGTGTTCTATAACGCACCCCTGCGCTGCGTGTCGCGTCAAGTCGTGCCCACGCCCGCCTCCGATCATCACGCCTTGGTGGCCGACCTCGAGTTCGTCTGATTTTCGCGCCGCGCGGAAATCGCTAGGATTTGCGGGACGCAAATCCCTTCCGGAGCTTTTCCTTTTCCTGTTCCTTCTCCTCCTCGAGCCGGATCCGTTCGCTGCCCATCTGCTCGCGAATCTTTTCGATCTCCTCGAATTTCTGCGCGGCCATCGCGTCGGAGACCTGCTTCTTCAGGAAGATTTCCCGTTCGGCCAGCTTGCCTTTGTACACCTTGTCGACCTCGGCGAGCTTCGCTTTCTGATCGGCGGTCAACGGACCCGCACTCGGTTCCGATTTGGAGAGACGCTCCATCGCAAGTTCGTAGGCGCTTTTCATGGGTGTGACGCAACCAACACCGAACCTCCCCGACCTGCAACCAAATGCCTCGGTTCTAGGCTCGCAGTAGTTTGATTTCGCAGCACCGGTGCAATCCGTGGCAAAAATTTTGAGGCAGCCAAGAATTTCACCGATTGCCCAAATCGGAACCCGGTGGCCGCAAGCCGGAGCGATCGGGTGAATGTACTGTCATTCTGAGCGCAGCGAAGAATCCACGACGCAGGCATTGGCAGGGACGCCGGTCAATCGAACCAGCCGTGGAAAGGCTGCAGCCGGTCAGCCGTAACGCACGCCGAGCGTGAGTGTCACCGCGACCACCGCGAAGGGCGGCCACCATCGCAGCGGATTTCTCCAGCGCAGGGCGTAGCCGGCGGCCAGGGTCGCAAACAACAGCGCGAGAGTCGTGCGGCCGATCCACGGCGCCGAGAATTGCGCCGGCACCGCTGAGCCGGGCAGGTTTACGCTCTCTCGTACGAGCGCCTCGATACCGAAGAGCATCAGCGCCGCCGCGTGATTGCAGAGCGTGACGGCAGCGTGGCCACCCAGCAGGCCGGAGATTAGTGCGGCAAATCCGCCAATGGTCGCGACGGTCGCAGCCGGAATCAGCGCGAGGTTCAGGAGCAGCGAGCCGGGCGTCACCAGTCCAAAAAATTCCACGCCGGTCACGAAGCTGACCAAGGTCGCCGAGATGCCGAGTGCGACGGAGGCGAGAGTTTTCCGCCAGATCCCGTCCAGTTGCTTTTGCCAGCCGAGCCACGCGGCGGGTGGCAGGTTGCGCCAGAGTGCCCAGCGTTCCTGCCACATCTCGGCCAGAGGCAGACCGAGGAGAAAGAGCGCGGCGACGATCCCGTAACTCATGAGGAAACTGGCGCCGAAGACCTGCAACGGCGCGATGAGCAGGACGACGAGCGCGGACGCGGCCAGGGCGGCGAAGGGATTGCCGGGCCGCCGGAGTACGCGCGCCGCGAGCAGGAACGCCGTCATGATGAACGCGCGGACCGCGGACGGTGATCCGCCGGTGATATCCACAAAGAGCCAGAGCAGCGTGGTTCCGGCGACAAACCGGGCGACGATCGGCAGCCGTGCGAGCCGCAGCAGCGATTCGAGTGCGACCGCCACGACCCCAATGTTGAGCCCGCTGATCGCGAACAGGTGCATCGTGCCGCTCTGCATGAAAAGCGTGCGCTGCTCCTCGCTGAGTTCCTGGGTGGTTCCGAGCATCATGGCGCGGAGCAGCGCGGCGAGCCGGGGTTGCTTCGTCTCGATGCCTTCGCCGAGGATCGCGTGGAAGCGCTCCGCCATCTGCGCGCAGAAGCGGTGATAGGCCGACGGAGGGCTCAGCGCGGCGAGAACCCTTCCGCGCCGGAGTCGGAAGTTGGCGCCGGTGCTGGCGAGATAGCCCTCGAAGGTGTTCGTAGGCGAGCGGAGTGGCAGCGGCTCGAACAGCCCAACCGCTGCGATGGTGGCGCTCCGAATCGGCTCCGGACCGCTGCGGCCGCGGGCGAGTGAAAAGTAGACCCGTTGGCCGGCCAGTTCGCCGAGTGGCGCCGCCGCGGCCCGGACGGTGCCGAGTCCGGTCACCTTGGCGGCATCACGGGTCGGAAAGAGATGTTCGATCCGCAACTCGAGGCGGGCCTCCCGTGGGGGCAGCCCATCCCAGCCGGGAGGTCGCATTCGCTGCTGCCGGTGGAGCACCAGGCCGGCCAGCAGCATCGCCCCGCTGATTGCGGCGCCCCAGACGAACGGCCGGCTTTCCGCGCTCCGCCAGGCGGTGGCGATGAGCAGCACGGCCGGCAGCAGGAGGCTCGCCGAGCCCGCGGCGATCCATTCCCGCCCGAGCATGAGTCCGCCGATCAGCGGCAGCACGAGCCACAGCAACGGGGCGCGGTGTCCGAGGCTTCGGCTGGTCATGGAGCGAGACTGCGAATCGGCCGGCCAGACCGTAAGCCGTCGGGAACCCGCAATCGTGGGTGGAAACGATGAGGCGGTGGCACGACGGCCCGGATTCTCCGGGCTTTTGCTCCGCGTCCGTTCGTGTTCACCTTCCTTCTTCCATGCCGGCTGCCGACCAACCCGATCTCTTTCGCGATGACGCTTCGGTGGCGCCGGACTTTCCCGCGTCAGTGCGGAAGGCGGCCCAACCGCTGGCCGCTCGGATGCGCCCGCGCTCGCTGGTGGAAGTGGTGGGTCAGCAGCACATCCTGGCCCCGGGCAGCCTGCTTCCGCGGCTGGTGGCGCAGAACCGTTTCGGGTCACTGCTCTTTTACGGGCCGCCCGGCTGCGGCAAGACGAGCATCGCCGAGGCCATCGCGCATGAGACCGGCAGCCGCTTCGTCCGGGTGAACGCCGTGATGTCGAACGTCGCCGAGCTGCGCGAAATTCTTTCCGCGGCGCGGCGCCGGCCCGAGGCGGCGACGATCCTCTTCATCGACGAGCTGCACCGTTTCAACAAGTCGCAGCAGGATTTGCTGCTGCCGGACGTGGAGGAGGGAAATGTCCGGCTGATCGGGGCGACGACCCACAATCCCGGTTTCTACGTCAACCCGCCGCTGCTCTCGCGCAGCCACTTGTTCCGGCTGGAACCACTCGCGGCCGCCGATGTGGTGCGGGTGTTGAAGGACGCGCTCGCCGACAACGAACGCGGCCTCGGCCTGCGGATGGTCACGGCGGACGACAAGGTGCTCGCTGATCTCGCCGTACTTTGTGACGGAGATTTGCGGCGGGCCCTGAATGCGCTCGAGGTGCTCGTGCTGGGCCTGCCCGAGAAGTCCCCGATTACGGCGGCGGAACTCGAGGTCTTCGCGCGCGAGCGGCGGATTCGTTACGATGCGGACGAAGACGAGCACTACGACACGATCTCGGCGTACATCAAAAGCTGCCGCGGCAGCGACCCGGATGCCGCGATGTACTGGCTCGCGAAGATGCTCGCGGGGGGCGAGGACCCGCGGTTCATCGCGCGGCGGCTCGTGATTCTCGCCAGCGAGGACGTCGGCCTCGCCGATCCCCAGGCATTGCCGCTGACGGTGGCGGCACATCACGCGTGCGATTTCGTTGGCCTGCCCGAGGCGGAACTCACGCTGGCGCATGCGACGCTCTACATTGCCACGGCGCCGAAGAGCAATTCGGCCACGCTGGCGCTCGGCGAGGCGCATCGCGTGCTCAAGGAGCAGCCGGTGCAGACCATTCCCCCGGCCCTGCGCAGCAAGAGCGGCCAGGCGAACAAGCGGATGGGGCAGGGTAAGGACTATCGTTACTCACACGAGTATCCCGAGAATATTTCCGGTCAGGATTTCCTCGAGCGGCCGGTCACGCTCTACACGCCGAAGGCCGCGGGATGGGAGCAGAAGATCGCGGACCGGCTCGCGCGTTGGAAATCGCTCAAGGAAGAAATTCGGAGCGGCGCGACGGCGAAAAAGTAGCGCTGGTCCATCCTCGCGGACCGGCGAAGGACGCCGACACACCCCGGCGCTGCGCGCCACCCATGCAGGGCAAGGTTTCGCGAAGCGCCGGGGCGCATCGCGAGACCCGGTGTGAGTCTCGCTTCGCTCGGTACTCCAAGAGGGGGACCTTGTTTAAGCGCTTTCCCACGGTCCCCTTTCGAGCCGGCCCGACACCAAACGGTGAACGCCCCGTCCGACGTAAGGAGATCGTGGACGGTGGGGGCACCGTCCCTCCATTGATTTCTCTTTGAGAGGAGAGCGAACGGCAGTCTGAACGATCCGCCGGCGATGGAGGGCGGGTGCCCACACCCGCCGATTTCGTTCCACTGCATCGTTCCGGCTCGAGAAGGGTGGCGCGCAGCGCCGGTGTGTGTGGCTCGGTCGACTATCGATCCGGCACATTCGACCCGATGAACTGCAGGATCGCGCCCGCCGGTTGTGCGCCGGACTGCCGGGCGATTTCCCGGCCGCCTTGAAAGAGCACGAGCGTCGGGATGCTCATGATGCGGTAACGCTGCGGCGCCCGCGACAGCACTTCCGTGTTGGCCTTCGCCAATATCCACCGGCCAACACCCGCGGCCGCGACCTTCACCAGTTCGGGTGCGACCATCTTGCAGGGGCCGCACCACTCGGCCCAGAAATCCACTAGGACCGGCAGCGCGGCGTTGGCCGTGAGGGCGTCGAATTGCGCATCGTCACCGATTTCCACGGGCGTCGAGGGCAGCGACAACGCCGTCCCACATTTCGCACAGCGCGGTGGATCGAGCAGTCGCTCGTAACGGATGCGGTTCAATTGTCCGCAACCGGGGCACGACACCACGAGTCCGTGTTGGTCGAGTGAGGTCGCGGTCATGACAGCAAAGAGGGGGCGAACTCAGGCTTTACGATCCGGCGGCGGCGCGCGGCGAGAAGGACGAAGTCTTCGCCAGCTTTTCCCAGAGCGCCTTTTCCTCGGCGGTGATCTCGGTGGGAATCTGCACCCGGACCACGGCGTAGAGATCGCCGCGGTCGCCGCCCGCGCCTTTCGGCAGGCCCTGGCCGCGGAGCCGGAACCGCCGTCCGGAATTGGTTCCCGCGGGCACCGTGAGCTTGAGAGTGCCGGTCAGCGTGGGGACCACGACCTGCGCGCCCAGCACGGCCTCCCAGGGCGCGAGCTCGAGTTCGTGATCCAGATCGGCGCCGTCGGGTTCGAAATCCGGATGCGCGGCGAGCCGCACGCGCAGGTAGAGATCACCGGGCTGCGCGCCACCGCTGCCAGCGCCGCCCTTGCCGGGGACGCGGATGCGACGGCCCTCGAGCGCGCCGGGCGGGATCCGAACCTTGAGCGACTCGGTTTCCGTTTCGCCGGTGTAGGGATTGGTCCGCTGGAGGGAGAGACTCCGGGTCGAGCCCTGCATCGCCTCCTGGAGGGTGACCAGAATGTCACCTTCGATATCGGAACCTGGCTCGGGGGCCGCCGCGCCGCGGCGCGAGCGCTCGTGCCGAAGAATCTCATCGAGATTGCTGGGCCGGCCTCCGCCTCCGCCGAAAAATTGCTCGAAGAAGTCACTGAAGCCCGTGCCGCCAAAATGGTAGTCCTGGCCGCCTTGGCCACTGGCGCCGCGCCCTCTCGCCCCGGGAGGTGGGCGATTGCCGCCGGACTGCCAGTTCGCGCCCAGCTCGTCGTATTGGCGGCGTTTCTCGGGATCGCTCAGGACCTCGTTGGCCTCGTTGATTTCTTTGAATTTCTCCTCGGACCTCTTCTTGTCCTTGGCGACGTCAGGGTGGAACTGTCGGGCGAGCTTGCGGAACGCGGACTTGATGTCCGCCTCGGTGGCATCGCGCGCCACGCCCAGCACCTTGTAGTAATCTTTGAACTCAACGGCCATTGTCGGGCCACGGTATCACAAGTCCCACCGAAGAAAAGCGTCGCCGCGCAGTCGGATTGGCTGAGCCCGAGCCAGCGGCTCACGCGGAGGTGCGGCCCCGCTTCGCTGGAAAGCCCGGCCCGCGGGGATGAGAGCCTGTTGTCATCCAATGTTTGGATTCCGAAGTTGCCTTCGTCGCCCGCTGCGTGAGCAGCGGGACGGCTTTAGGCGAAGCGATCACGAAGTCCCTGTCCTCACGGACAGGGCCACGCCAATCCGTTTAACTGCGGAATCCAGGCAATGGATGACATTCAGCGAGTGTCGGACGAATCGGTGATGACGGGATGGCCCAAATGCACCTGATCGCAAGCCCGGCCATGAAACCGCCCGTGACCGACCGGCGCCACCCAGCCCGGTCGCGGGACGTCTGCTCGGAAGTTCGCCGCACCCGATTCAGCTGTCGGATGCTTTCCCGGCCAGGGCACGGAGGCCGAAAGTTTCCCGAGGGGGTCGCACTTTTTTGTAAAAGGAGGGGACCGCGTGGAATCGGGGAAACCCCGATGAGGCCGAAGCGTCTGTTGGACTATACTGTGCCTTCCATTGGACGAATGACGCCTTTGCCGAAGTTTCTTGTGGTGGATGACGTGGCCGAGAACCGGTACCTGCTGGCGAAGACGCTGCTGCAAAAGTTTTCCGGGTCGCTGCTCCAGGAATGCGAGGAGTCCACGCCCGCGCTCGTCGCAACGCAGTGTGATCGACTGACGGCGGTGGTGGTCCATCGGGCGGCGGACGTGGACGCGCTGACGCTGATTGCGATGCTGCGGCGGGTGAACCCGTTCGTGCCGATCATCCTGGTGTCCGGTCGTGAGAGCTGTCCGGGTGCGATTGAGGCGGGAGCGACGGCGTTTTTGAATTACGATTCCTGGCTGCGAATTGGCACGGTGATTGAGGATATGATCGCGGCGGAGCAGGCGGCGACGGAGCCTTCGCGGTTTCCGTTCAGTGGCCGGGGAGGCGAGTCCGAGCTGATTCCTCCCTTCCGTGAAGCGTGAGCAGTCTGTGAATCAACCCGCGCGGCATGCGATCCACTTGCCGCGGTGTCGCTTGGTGGTATGTTTTCGGTCATGAAAACATTGCTGGCTTTTCTGGCTATCTGTGGCGCGGCATTGACGCTGGCCGCCCAACCCGCCCCCAAAGCCGGCGCGGGCAAAGCCGCCCCCGGCAAGGCGGCTGCCAAGGAGGAGGCGGCACCGAAAGTTGAAGGTCAGGAAGTACCGCGGGCGGGGGGCGGATTCCTTGGGGTCCAGATCGCGAACGGGACCTTCAAAATCAATTTCTACGATGCCGAGAAGAAGCCCGTTCCGCCTGATGTTGCGCGCGCTGTGCTTCGCTGGGACGCCAAGTACAAAGTCGGCCAGGAGCGCATCGTCCTGAATCCGAGCGGAGCAAACTCGCTCTCCAATTCCAAGAGCATCCGTCCCCCCTACACCTTCAAGCTTTTCATGGTCCTGATCAAAGACGCGGCCGGCGAGTCGGCCGAAAGCCCGGTGGGCGAGAGCTACGTCATCGATTTCCGCGGGTGAGGCGGTTTTTACTTTGCCAAACGGCCGGCATTTTTGCGCGGTAGGCACTCCCGCATGACCGCATCCGCCTTGCCGCCATTTGATTCCGTCGAAGACGCGATCGCCGAGATCGCCGCGGGGCGGCTGATCATCGTGACCGATGACGAAAGCCGGGAGAATGAAGGCGATCTGATCGGTGCCGCGTCCAAGGCGACTCCGGAGACCGTTAACATGATGATTCGCTACGGGAGCGGCATCGTCTGCGTCCCAACCGTCGAACATCAGCTCCGCCGGCTCGGCCTGGGGCCAATGGTGGCGAGCAACCGCGAGTCGCAGCGCACCGACTTCACGGTCAGTGTGGATGCGGCGGAAGGTATTTCCACCGGCATCAGCGCCTACGATCGGGCCCGGACGATCCAGTTGCTGGCGGATCCCGCGACCCGCGCGGAGGAGCTTGTGCAGCCCGGCCATGTGTTTCCGTTGCGGGCACGACCCGGCGGGGTGCTGGAGCGGGCGGGGCACACCGAGGCCGCGGTCGACCTGGCGACGCTGGCGGGATTGGCGCCCATGGGCGTGATTTGCGAGCTGGTGAACGACGACGGCACGGTCCAACGGCTGCCGCAGCTGGTGGAATTCAAGCGGAAGTTTGGGCTCAAGATGATTTCGATCGCCGCGCTGATCGAATACCGCGCCCGCCGGGATCACCTCGTTTCGCTCGTGACGACGCAGCCGTTTTCCTCGGAGTTCGGCGAATTTACCCTGCATGTTTTTCGCAGCCGGCTGGATGGGCGGCACCATCTCGCGCTGACGATGGGCCGGCTCTCGACCGAGCCGACGCTCGTGCGCGTGCACAGCGAGAATCTGCTCAGCGATGTTTTTCGCGCGCGCGACATGGTTGGCTACAAGATGCTGACCGCCTCGCTCGAGGCCGTGGCGGCGGCGGGCCGGGGAGTCGTGCTTTACATGGAGCCGGCCAACGCGGGCGATGTCCTCCTGCGCAGCCTGCAGTGGAAACCGGGCGAGGCGCCGCCGCCGATGGACTTCCGGGATTATGGCATCGGGGCCCAAATTCTGGTGGCCCTTGGGCTCGGCAAAATCCGCCTGCTCTCGAACAGTTCGCGTAAAGTGGTGGGGCTCGACGGCTACGGGCTCGAGATTGTGGAACAGGTGGGGATTTGAGCGCCCCGCGCCCGCCCGTCGCGGCCCCGGTGGGGTTCGATCCGATTTCGGGTTGCGGTATCCGGCGTTAAGCGAGGGAATGAACCTTCCATGAGTCTAGCCGTTCCCGAAAATCGCCCAGTTGATGGCGCTGCCTTTCGTCTGGGCATCGTCGCGGCGCGTTTCAACGAGGCGCTGGTGGACGGGTTGCTGGCCCGGGTGATCGACGGATTGAAGGCGGCGGGCGTGAAAGAGCAGAACGTGGCCGTGACCCGCGTGCCCGGTTCCCACGAAGTGCCCTGGGCGGCGCAACAGCTTGCCACCGGCGGACAGTGCGACTGCGTGATCGGCCTCGGCGTCCTGATTGCCGGCGACACCGCGCATCACGAAATGGTGGGCGAAAGTGTTTCCCACGCCCTGCAACGCGTGGCGCTCGATTCGAGCGTCCCCATGATCAACGGCGTGATGGTCGTGAACTCGCAGGCCCAGGCGGAGGCCCGGTGCGTCGGGGCGATTAACCGCGGGGCGGAATTTGCCGCCGCCGCGCTGGAGATGGCCGCTTTGAAACGAAAATTCTCCCGATGAGCAAAGCCCAGTTCGCCCAGCGCCGCGACGGTCGCGTGGCGGCCGTCCAGTATCTCTATGCGTGGAGCATCAATCCACCAAAGAACCTTGCCGAGGACTTGCGCGTGTTTTTCGAGAACTGTCCCGAGCCCCGGGATCACTACGCCTTCGGCGAGGAGCTGATTCACGGCTTGATTGAGCACGCGGTGGAGATTGACGCCCGGATCAAGGTGCTGGCGCAGAACTGGGAGTTCGAGCGGATCGCGAAGATCGACCTGGCCATCCTGCGCGTGGCGATTTTCGAGATGATTTACCGGAAGGACATTCCGCCGGTGGTGTCCATCAACGAGGCCATCGATCTCTCCAAGCAGTTCTCCAACGCGGACTCGAAGCGCTTCATCAACGGCATCCTCGATCGCGTGAAGGATCAGGTGGGCCGCGACGCCCGGAAGGCGGAGTAAACTCAATGGCGATTGCCGGGTGCCGAGTGCCGAATTTCGGGTGGTGGGAACTGGGGGGAGGGCGTGTGCCGGTTCGGTGGTCTGAATTCGGCAACCGGCATTCGCCAATCGGCAATTAATCGATGTTCGGCCTTTTCAAGAAATTCAAAGACGGGTTCGCGAAGACGGTCTCGGCCATCGCGGAGAAGACCGCCGCGATCTTCGGGCAGAAACCAATCGACGCGTCCTCGATCGAAACGCTCGAGGAAGCGCTCTATGGCGCCGATTTCGGCGTCGAGACCACCGAGGAGATCCTCGCCGAGATCAAGACGGCCTATAAAAAGGACAAGGCGCTGCGCGGTCAGGACGCAGCGAACATCGGCGCGACGGTCCTCAAGCGTGTGCTCGCCGGCGCCGAGGGGAAGTTCGACACCGGCCCGGGCCTGGGCGGTGCCGCGAAGCTGCCGGTCGTGATCGCGATGATCGGTGTCAACGGCTCGGGGAAGACCACGACCTCGGCCAAGCTGGCGTGGAAGCTGAAACAGGAAGGCCGCACCGTGACCCTCGCCGCCTGTGACACCTTTCGCGCCGCGGCGGTGGAGCAGCTCAAGGCCTGGGCGGTGAAGCTCGACCTCGAGATCATCTCCAGTCACCCGGGGGCCGATGCGGCGGCGGTGGCGTTCGATGCCTGGCAGGCGGCGAAGTCGCGCGGGCGTGACTTCCTGATCGTGGACACGGCGGGCCGGCTGCACACGAAGAGCAACCTGATGGAGGAACTCGCGAAGATCGGCCGGGTGCTGCAGAAGAACGATCCGACGGCCCCCCAGCATCGCTGGCTCGTGGTCGACGGTTCCATTGGCAGCAACTCGATCGAGCAGGCGAGGGTGTTCCACCAGAGCTTCGGGCTGACCGGACTGATCGTCACGAAGCTCGACGGCACCAGTCGCGGCGGCGCCCTCGTGGGTATCTATCGCCAGCTGAAGTTGCCCATCTACTTTCTCGGCCTGGGCGAACAGGCCGAGGACCTGCAGCCTTTCAGCGTCGATAATTACGTGAAGGCGGTCTTCGGCCTCGATTGAGCGTAGAGGGAAGCGCGGTCAGGCGTGGACGAGCCACGCCCCTACGAAGCTCGGATGTAGGGGCGCGCCTCGTGCGCGCCCAATGTCGCACTCCCGCCCGCGCTTCCTTCGTTCAGGCCGTAACGCGGCGCTGACGCCAGCGGCGCCAGCCGAGCAGGCCAAAACAACCCGAGAGGAAGATGGCGCCGTAGGTCTGGGGCTCGGGCGTGGGACGAATCTCGTGCTCGAACCAGCCGTTCTGCTGGGTGGTCCAGGTGGTCGTGAGCCCCGGGGTGTAACCGGTGAACTCGATCTGGGTGAGCGGAGTCCCGCCGAATTGCTGCGCCCCGGTGAGGCTGCCGCTGTTCACGGTGCTCGTGGCGTACCAGATGGTACTCGCGGCGGCGTCGTTGGCGGCGCTGATCCAGTTGTTCACGGTCACGACCACGCCGTTGTCGATCACGAGGTGGGACGAGTTGAGCACCGTGCCGTTGGAGTTGTTGAAATCCAGGGTGGTGCTGGCGGTGATGTGAATCGTGCCGACGGTGATTTGGACGCCGGTGAGGGAGAGGGTGCCGCCGTGGAGAACCAAAGTGAGATTGGTCGCGGTGAAGGTGTTCCCGAAGACGAGGGTCCCGGCGCCGTCCTTCTGGAAGGTGCCCGCCCCGGCCAGCGCGCCGTCAAAGTTGGTCGAGCCGGAAGCGTAATCGGCGACCACGGTGCCGCCGCTCGCAATCGTGAGCGTCGTACCCGCGGCGGAATCAAACGCGGCGGTGTTCAGCGTCGTCGTCTCGGTGCCGTTGCCGACGACCATGCTGCCCGCGAGCAGCGAAGCGGTGCCGACCGTGCCGGTCGTGCCATTGACGGAACCGGCGAAGGTGAACGTGCCGGCGTCATTCTTGGTCAGGGTGCCGGTGCCATTCGTGATGCCGCCGGTGACGGTGACATTGCCGGTGCCGGCGATCGTGAGATTTTGATCCGAACTGGTGATGCCACCCGAGAGCGTGAGGGTGTCGCTCGTGCTCTTGATCGTGGTGGCGGACCCGAGCGTCACGACTCCTCCAAAGGAATTATTTCCGAGCACATTGTTCAGGGCACCGGAGGTGCCGCTGATGCCCGCACCGTTGAGCGTGAGGGCCTCGCCGCCGATGGAGAGCCCGGTGACCTTGCTCAATTGCAGTTCCGCGCCGCTGGTCACGACCGTGCCGGCGACGACGGAGCCGAGGCCATTGTTGTGCTGCACACTGACGATGCCGCTCGTGACGTTGGTCACTCCCTCGAAATTGTTGCTGCCGGAGAGAATCAGCGTTCCGGCGCCGTCCTTGGTTACCGTCGTGGTCGAGCCTGTGCCCGTGTTGATTCCACCGCTGACGGTGGTGTCGCCCGCGCCGCCGAATGTCAGGGCCCGATTACCCGTGGAGGAAATATTGCCCGCAATCGTCAGCGTGCCCGCGCTGGAATTGATCCGGGAGTCGGCGGTCAGGTTGATGTAGGTGTTGCCCCCGGTGCCCCAAGTGTTGCTGCCGCTCAGATTGTTCAACGCGCCAAGATCGCCGCCGCCGGGATTGAAACCGTTGCCGGCGATCGAGAGGTACTCTCCCGTCACGCTGATCCCGCCCTGGAGTTGCAGCGTGGCGCCGCTGCTGACCGAAGTGCCCTGACTGGCGAGACCATTGCTCGCGCCGAGTGAACTGCGGGTGCTGCCGTCGGTGCCCTGCTGGATGTTCAGGATGCCGCCCGTCACTGACGTCGTACCGACATAGGTGTTGTGGGTCGTTCCGAGCATCAGCGTGCCGTCGCCCGCCTTGACCAGATTGCCGCTCTGGATGTTGCCCGTGATCGTCAGGTCGTAGAGGTTGCCCACGCCGCCGGTGACGGTGAAGGTGCGGGTCGCGTCCGGGAGCACATCGACGCCACCGGTGCGCCGCAGCGTCAGGCTCAGGTTGCCTGTGCCATTGATCGTCGCCGTGTTGCCGGCGGACGCATTTACGGTCACGTCCTGGTCGAGATAGAGCGTGCCGGCGTTCAGGTTCACGGTGCCGCCGTTGAACGTCAGTGCGCCGATGGTCTGGCTCTGCCCATTGATGTCGAGGACGCCGTCCTTGTACATCGTGATGGCCGAGGTCATCGCAATGGCCTCCGCGACTGGGTAGCCGTTGGACAACTGGACGGTCGCCGTCGACGCATCGCCGTTGCCAATGATGAGCGCTCCGTTGATGGCGTGGAAGTTGTTCGTGACCGTGTCGTGCTGCGCCCCGGTATTGTTCACCGTATCGAGAATCAGCGTACCGGCCTGGACCGTCGTCGAACCAGTGTAGCTGTTCGCGTTCGCGGAGTAGGTCACCGAGCCGCCCCCGGTCATGTTGACGATCACGTTGCCCGGACTCGTGGTTTCCGGCGCCTGGGCGAGCGTGAGCGGGGGGTAGCTGTAGCGCGTGCTGTCGGTCTGACCCACGAAGTCGCGAATGCGGTCGTACACCTGGATGTTCGTCCCGGCGCCGCCGAAGGTCAGCGTCCGGCCGCCGATGGTGACATAGCCGGTCTCGGTCGCCGGATTGGTTCCGCTCGGCGTAAACGTGTAGGGATTGGTCGGACCGATGATCAGGGTGCCGGCCTGAGTCGTGATGAAGGCGTCACCCGTCAACGTGACATCGCCATTCCAGACGTTGTCGCCGCTGACGTTGGTCAGCGCGCCGACGCTGCTCGCGCCCGTTCCGGTGAGTGACAACGTCCCGTTCGCAACCGTCACGCCGCCGAGCAATGCCAGCGTCCCGCCGGAGCTGACCGTGGTGCCCAGTGTGCCGGCGCCGAGACCGGAGTTGTTCTGCACCGCGAGCGTGCCGTCGTTCACCGCGACTGCCCCGGTGAAAGTGTTCGCACCGCTCAGCGTGAGCGTGCCAGTGCCTTCCTTGACCAGGCTGGTGTTGCTGTTGCCCGAGGTGAGGACGCCCGCGTACGTCGTGTCCGAAGCGTCGCCGATGGTGAAGTTCGTGAGCGAACCCGGCGAACCGAACTGGACTTCGGCGGCGGCGTTGGCGGACGACAGCGAGCCGATCCGCTCGGCGAAGCCGTTCAGGTTCAGCACCGGGGCTCCGGTGGCGTTGAGCGTCACGGCGGAGGTGTCGCTAATCTGATTTGCGGCATCCAGCCGCACGGTGTCAGTGCCGGTGCCGTCGCCGATGACGAGATTGCCCGAGACTGCGATGGCACCGCCGGACTTCGCGAGGACCAGCGTGCCGCCGTTCACTGTGGTCGTGCCGGAGTAGGTGTTCGAGGTGCCGCCGCCGAGGACCAGCGTGCCGACGCCGCTCTTGGTGAAGCCGAAGGCGCCGGTTGTCGTGCCGAGGTTCAATTGGGCGAGGGCTCCGACATCGAAGGTGGCATCGCCTGTCAGCGTCGTGCCGCCGAAGATCATCGTGCCGGTGCCGCTGACGTTGGCGCCCGCGTTGGCGGTGAGGGTGAACGCCCCAATGCTCAGGTTGCCGAGCGTGTGCGTGACATCCGAGCCGGCGGTGGCGCGATCGGCGGTGACTGTGGCGCTGCCGGTCACGGTCGTATCCCGCCCGAACGCCAGCCCGGTATCGTCGACGAGTTGGAGCGTGCCACCCGCGAGCGCGAGCGTACCCGCGCCGAGGGCACCCGCACTCGTCGTGGCCCGCAGTGTGCCGGCGGAAACGGTGGTCGTACCGGTAAAGGTGTTATTGCCGGACAACTCGAGCACGCCCGCGCCGGCTTTGTTCAGCCCGACACCGGAGCCGGAAATGATCGCCGAGACCGCGAGATCGGTGCTGGCGTTGCTGGAATCCCCGATCGTGAACGCGCGGTTGGCTGAACCCAGGTTGACGTTGCCGGTCAGAGTGGCACCGAGCGGGTTGCTGGTGGCCGAATAGGTCACATCGCCACCCAGGGTGAGCGTGCCCGCGCCGGTGGTGACCGTGTTGGTGGAGGTCGTCGTGGATCCGGCCCCGCCAAAAGTGAGTGAGCCGATGGTGGCGCTGTTGCCGTTGAGATCGAGCAGGGCGGTGGTGCTTGCGGTGTTGGCCCGCACGGTGACGGCCGTGTTGCCGGTGCTGCCAAACACGTCTGCGGCGGCGAGCTGCACGGTGCCGTTACTGATGACGAGGGCGTCGCTCGCGGTGTTCCAGTTGGAGGCCGTGCTCGTGAGGGTGAGCGTACCGAGTCCGGTCTTGGTGAGCGTCCGGGCGACCCCGCCGTCATCCAGGGAGCCGACTCGCAGGTTGGCGAGGTTGCCGACGGCCAGGGTCGCGTTGCCGGTCAGGGTGGTGGCGCCAAAGATGGTGGTGGCGGTGCCGCTGACGTTCGCGCCGGCGTTCGCGGTCAGGGTGAAGGCGCCGAGTGAGAGGGTGCCGAAGGTGTACGAAACGTTGCTGCCGGCGGTGAGCCGATCGGCCTGGAGCGTGGTATTCGCGGTGAGGGTCGTGTTGCGGTTGAAGGCGAGACCGGTGTCGTCGGCGAGCTGCAGCGTGCCGCCGCCGAGCGTGAGGTTGCCGGCGCCGAGGGCGGCGGCATTGGCGGTGGCGCGGAGCGTGCCCGCGGTGACGGACGTGGTGCCGGTTAACGTGTTGTTGCCGGAGACCGCCAGGGTGCCGGCGCCGGCCTTGATCAGGCCGCCGGTGCCGGAGATGTTCGCCGTGAGGTCGAGGTCGATGGGCGCGTTGGTCGAGTCCGCGATCGTGAAGGTCCGGTTCGCGCTGCCGAGGTTGAGGTTGCCCGAGAGGGTGGAGCCGAGCGGGTTGCTCGTGGCGGAGTAAGTGACGTTGCCGCCGAGGGTCAGCGTGCCACTGCCGGTCGAGACACTGTTCGTCGAGGTGGCGGTGGATCCAGTGCCGCCAAATGTCAGCGTGCCGATGCTTTGGTTGCTGCCGTTGAGATCGAGCAACGAGGTGGCACCCGCGGTGGTGGAGCGGACGGTGACGTTCGTGTTGGTACCGGTGCCGAAGGCGTCGCTCGCGCCGAGGCGAACCGTGCCGGTGGCAATCACGAGGGCGTCATTCGCCGTCGCCCAACTCGCCGCCGCGCTGCCGAGCGTCAGCGTGCCGAGCCCCGACTTGGTGAGCGTGCGGGCGACGCCGCCGTCGGTGAGGGCACCGAGAACGAGGTTGGAATTCGCGCCGACGGTGAAGCTCGCGTTGCCCGTCAGCGTGGTGGCGCCGAACGTGGTGGTGGCGGTGCCCGACACATTGCCGCCGGCGTTGGCCGTGAGCGTGAAGGTGCCAATCGAGAGCGTCCCGAGTGTGTTGCTGACGTTGCTGCCGACGGTGAGACGGTCGGATTGGATCGTGCTCGAGGCGGCAACGGTGGTGTTGCGGCCAAAGGCCAGACCGGTGTCGTCCACCAGTTGGAGGGTCCCGGCATTGAGGGTGAGCGCCCCGGCGCCGAGAGCCGAGGCGGAGGTCGTCGCCCGCAACGTGCCGAGGCTCACCGTCGTTGTGCCGGTGTAGGCATTCGCGCCGGAGAGTTCGAGCGTGCCGGAGCCGAGCTTTGTCAGTCCGGCGGCAGAGGCCGAGATGTCCGCGCTGACGGCCAGGTCGACCGCAGCGTTGTTCGAGTCGTTGATCGTGAACGTGCGCGTGGCGGCGCCGAGATTCAGGTTGCCAGTGAGGGTGGCGCCGAGCGGGTTGTTGGTCGACGTGTAGGTCACGTTGCCGCCGAGCGTCAGCGTGCCGGCGCCGGTGGTGACCGAGTTGGTCGAGGTGGCAGTGGCGCCCGTGCCGCCGAAGGTAAGCGACAGGATGGACTGGTTGTTGCCGGCCAGATCGAAAAGGGCGGTGGTGCCGGCGGTGGTGGCATTGACGGTGACGTTGGCGAGGGCAGAAGCACCGAGGGCGCCGGCCGCGCCGAGTCGCAGCGTGCCGTTGTTGACGGTGAACGCGGACGTCGAAGTGATCGTCCCGGAGGCGGCACTAAGGAGGAGCAGACCGTCTCCTGTCTTCGTGAGGCCGCGGGCGGCGGCGTTGGAGAGTGAGCCGAGGGTAACGGTTCCGAGCCCGCTGCCGTTGTTCGCGACGTTCACAGTCATCGCCGGATTGCCACTCAGGACCGTGGAGCCGAACGTGAGACCGTAGGCGGTGTTGGCGTTGACGTTTGCGCCGGCGGCGACGGACAACGTGAACGCGCCCGTCGTGAGCGTGCCGAGGGTGTGAGTGACGCCGTTTTGCGCCGTCACCGTGTCGACCTTGATGGTGGTATTGCCGCCGATCGTCGTGTTGCGGCCGAAAGTCAGCCCGGTGTCGTTGGCGAGTTCGAGGATCCCGCTGTTGAGGGCGAGGTTGCCGCCGCCGAGCGCGGTGGCGAAGCCGGAGGCGCGGAGCGTGCCGGCGCTGAGGGTCGTGGTACCGGTGTAGGTGTTGTCGCCGGAAAGGGTCAGGCTGCCGGCGCCAGCCTTGGTCAGTCCGGCCGTGTTGCTGAGGATGCCGCTGAGGACGGTGCTGCCGGTGTTCGTGACGGTCAGGGTGCGGGTCGTGGTGCCGAGATTGAAGTTGCCGCTCAGCGTGAGATTCGAGCTACCCGCAATGGTGCTGTTCGCGGTGATGGCCAAGGCGTTGGTGAGCGTCCGCGGCGTGCCGTCGCCCTGGAGCGTGCCGCCGCCAAAGCTGAGCGTGCCGTTGCCGAAGGCGGAGTCGTTTCCGGCGACGAGCGTGCCGACCGTGAGAGTGGTGTTGCCGGAGTAGCTGTTGGTGCCCGAGAGCAGCCACGTGCCGGCCCCGGACTTGCTCACAGCGGTGTTGCCACCGGCGCTGTTACCAATCGTGCCGCTGATCGTGTTGAGGTCGGTGTTGGTGCCAGCGAGCGCGAGGGTCTTCGCGCCGGATCCCGTGGCGGTGAGATTGCTCGTGAACACCAGCGCACCGGCGCCGTTGGTCTGGTTGGCGTTGATCGTCGCGCCGCCCGTCGTGCCCGCGAGATCGATGACGCGATCGGTCGAGGCGCCGCTGCCGGTGTAGGTGAGCGAGGCGCCAGTCGTCGTCAGCCCGAACTTGATCGTGCCGTTCCCGATCGTTGTCGGCGCGCCGAGCGCAGTGGCGCCACCGCTGACGTTGCCGATGGAATTGATGCTGAGCGTGCCGCCCTGGATTTGCGTCGTGCCGGAGTAGGTGTTGGCGCCGGAAAGGACCCAGAGGCCCGCACCGGTCTTGAGGAGCGAAGTGGTGCCGCCGGCGCTGTCGGGAAGGATCCCGGAGATCGTGTTCGCGCCGGTGTTGGTGCCGCCAAGCGTCAGGGTTTTGTCGCCATTGCCCGTGGCGGTGAAATTGCTGGCGAACGTGAGCGCGCCGCTGCCGTTGGCGCTAATCGTCGCGCCGCCCGTCGTACCCGCGAGGTCGACGACGCGATCGGTCGAGGTGGCGGCTCCCGTGTAGGTGAGCAGGCCAGCCGTCGCACCACTGCCCAGGGCAATGGTGCCATTCGCGATGGTCACGGGCGCACCGAGCGCGGAGGCGCCGCCCCCGACGTTGGCGATCGTGTTGATCGAGAGCGCGCCCGTGCCGGCCACGAATGTCTGACCGGTGTAGGTGTTCGCTCCGCTGAGCGTGAGGGCGCCGGCGCCGGTCTTCGTCAGATTACCGGAACCGGCGATGATTCCGGCGTAGGACGTCGTCCCGGTCGTCGGGCTGATCGTGCCGCCACCGGCGTTGAGCGTGATCCCGCGGTTGGCGTTGAGGGTCGTGGTGGCGGTGACGCTGAGCGTGCCGCCATTGAACGTGAGCGAGTCGGTCGTCGGCGATCCGGGCGCGGTGCCGAGCCGGGCGTCGGAATTGATGGAAAGCGTGCCGCCGTTGACGTTCGTGCTCCCGGTGAACGTGTTGGTGCCGGTCAGCGTGACCGTGCCGGCCGTGGTCTTGTTGAGGTTGCCCGAACCGCCGAGGACGCCGCTCACCGTGCCGCTTTGCAGTTCGAACGTGCCGGTCGTCGAAAGCGCTCCGGTGCCCGAGATCGTGCCGCCGTTCGCGAGGGTGACCGTGCCGACGGTGTCGGAGTTGGCGCCCAGGGCGAGAATGGCGGTGGCGCCGTCGACCGTGACAGTCCCGCTGCTGAGGGAATTGCTGGCGCCGAGGGTGAGCGTGCCGGCGTTGACGATCGTGCCGCCGGTGTACGTGTTGGCGCCCGAAATCGTGATGGTCCCGGTGCCGATCTTGGTCAGCGCCAGGGCGCCCGACCCGTCGGCGAGGACTCCCTGGAAATTTCCACCGGTCCCGTTGCCCGTGCCGATCGTGAGGGTGGCGGCGCCGCCGTTGTTCAGCACGGTGCCGCTGGCACCGGTGAAGTTGCCGACGCTGGTATTGACGCCGTTGAGATCGAGCGTGCCACCACTGAGCGTCAGCACTCCCGAAGTGCCGCCGAGCGTGCCGCTGCCGCTGAGTTGCAGGGTGCCCGCTGAGAGGGTCGTGCCGCCGGTGTAGGTGTTTACGCCGGACAGCGTGAAAGTGCCGGCGGTGGACTTCGTGAGGGCGACGGCACCGGAAAGGATGGCGCTCGCGGAGCCGCTCTGCACGGCGAAGCCGCCGGTGCTGGTCAACGCCGACGTACCGGTACCCGTGATGCTGCCGCCATTGGCGACGGTGACGATGCCGACCGAGTCGGTGCGGCTGGCGCCGAGATCGAGAATCGCCGTGGCGCCATCGACGGTGACGGCACCGGTGCTGAGGACATTGCTGGCGCCATAGGCGAGCGTGCCGGCGGAGACGGTCGTGAGACCCGTAAAGGTGTTGGCGCCGGAGAGTGTGACCGTGCCGCTGGTGGTCTTGTTGAGGGCGATGCCGGCGCCGGCGAGGATTGCGGTGACGGAACCGTTCTGCATTTCGAACGTGCCGGTGCTCGTCAGCGCGGACGTACCCGTGCCGGTGATGCTGCCGCCATTCGCGACGGTCACCGTGCCGACGGTGTCGGTGCGGCTGGCGCCTAGATCGAGGATCGCGGTCCCGCCATCGACGGTGACGGCACCGGTGCTTAGGACATTGCTCGCGCCGTAGGCCAGGGTGCCCGCCGAGACGGTGGTGAGACCGGTGAAGGTGTTGACGCCGGAGAGCGTGACGGTGCCGCTGGTCGTCTTGTTGAGCGCAATGCCGCTGCCACCGAGGATGGCGCTGACGGTGCCGCTCTGCAGTTCAAACGTGCCCGTGCTGGTGAGCACGCCGGTGCTGCCGGTGATGCTGCCACTGTTCGAGAGGGTGACGGTGCCGACCGAGTCGCTGAAGGTGCCCATGGCCAGGACGGAAGTCGCGCCGTCGACAGTCACATCACCGGTGCTGAGCGCATTGCTGGCGCCGTAGGCGAGGGTGCCGGCGGACACCGTGGTGAGACCGGTGAAGGCGTTGGCGCCGCTCAGGGTCAGGGTTCCGGCTCCGGCTTTCGTCAGGCCTCCGGACGTCGCTGCGCCCGCGCCGGAAATGGTGAGATTGGTCCCGCCGGTCTGCACGCTGATCGTGCTGGTGGTGGCGTTTGTCAGCGTGAACGCGCGATCCGTGCTCGCCGTTGCCCCCGTGTAGAGCAGTGTGCCGCCACCCAGCACGAGATTGGCGGCCGCGTTGGTGGCCTGGCCGAGATTGCCGGCCACGCCGCCGTTCCCGATCGTCGCGACCGACAGCGTGCCGGCGTTGAGCGTCGTGACTCCCGTGTAGGTGTTCGTGCCCGAAAGGGTCCAGGTGGTGGAGCCACTCTTCAGGAGGCTGCCCGTGCCGCTCACCACGCCTGAGATGCTGCCCGTGCCGGTGTTGGAGCCATCCAAAGTAAGCGTGTTCGCGCCCAGTGAAACGGCGCTGGAGAAAGTCAGGTTGCCGGTGCTCGTCGGACTCCAAGTCTGACTGCCACCGAGGGCGAGCGTCGATACGCTGAAAGTCTGGCTTGTGGCGCTCGCGTTCGTGATGCCGGCGCTGTTGTTGACCGTGAGCGTCGCCGAGCCGCTGATATTGTAGGCATTCGTGGTCCCGCTGGAGAACGTGATGTCGCCGACGCTGCGGGAAACCGCAGCGATGCTGGGCGCGAGATTGCTGACGTCTGCGGTATCGTCGAACTGGGCGGTTTCGGTGCCCGAAGGCGGGCCGTTGGGCGTCCAGTTCTGCGCGCGACCCCAGTTGTTCGCGTTGCCGCCATTGCCACCTGACCAGACCAAAATCTGCGCTTTGGCCGGCAGAGCCCACGCGGCCATCGCGACCGCCAGAGGTATCCAAACCCTGCACACCCACCCGCTCCGATCGGTCCGCTTGGCGCCGGTAAAACCGGTCCGACCCAAAAGAACGTTAAGGGGTGAGTTCATGACTGCGATCGGGCAACGTCTCATCATGATCTGCCCGGCGCCGCGGATCAATCGTAGATTAGGGATAAATACCTAGAATCCTAGTAGTTTTTAATAGCTGTTTATACGTAATTTATAAGAAATGTCTTCGCAGAAATTCCGAGTTTACCCGCCTTCCGGGTGCCGGTGAGGGCACGCCCGTTCCGGCGGGATTGACTCCGTCCGAACGCACTCACTTGTGCGCCGTGGCGCCGATTCAGAACCGGAGACGGATTCCGGCGGTAATGGCACGTCCGCCGAGCGGCGCGAATTCCTTGAGAAACGAGGGATGCGGGCGGATTTCCTCATTCGCCAGATTGGTGCCATGCGCAAAGACTTCGTACGTGTAGCGACCGGCGAGGTGAGTCCACGCCAGGTCAGCGCTGACCAGGGCGTAGCCGGGCGTCGGGCGCTCCTTCGGCCCCACGCGGTTTTGATCAAAGACGAATTGCGACTCGACGCCGGCGTTCCACGGACCTTTCGCCCAACTTAGACCGGCGATGGCGCGGGCGGCAGGAATCCGGGGCAAGTTTCCACGGTCATCGCGCGCACGGGTGAAGTCGGCGGCCAGCTTGAGATCCCACTCGGCGCCGGCGTCAGCGTGGAGGTGCCAGAGGGTTTCAATCTCGGCGCCCCAGAATTCGGCGTCCTGCTGGCGGTAGCGGTACACTGGCAGGCCATCCGCGAGTCCGGCCGCGCTGGCTTGGGCGGGCGTGAGCAGGCCCCAGCCGGCCGGGGTATCGAAAGCGGTGGTGCCGTCCGCGTCCTCGTTGATATAGCCCGAAAAACGATTCGAGAAGAGCGTCACCGACCCCGTCACGAGTCCGGTCTGCCGCCGCAGGCTCAACTCGAGTCCGACCGACCGCTCCGCCGCGAGATTGGCGTCGCCGATTTCGAACGCCTGGGTTCCCGCGTGCGGGCCATCGGCGAACAACTCCTGCGTGTTCGGCGGGCGGGCCGTGCGGGCGACGGACCACGCGAGCGAATACGATTCGTCGAGTTTCCAGACGGCTCCGAGCGAACCGCTGAGATCGTTCTCCTTCCGCGTCGGATGGCCGTCCGCCTCGAGATCGGTGTGGTCGATCCGGGCGCCGAACTGCCAGGTTAGCGGGCCGTGGGCGACTTCCTCGAAGGCGAAGAGGGCGGTGCCGGCGGTGCGCGAGGGCGGCAGGAAAGCCTCGTCGCCCAAGGCCGCCAGCCGGTTGTGCGTGGATTGCACGCCCAGCGCGCCATTCCAATTCTTCGGGCCAGCGTGCAACAGTTCGAACCGGGCGTCGTAGCCGCGATTCGTGAAAACCGTTCCGATGGCGCCATCGGGCTCGAGTTCCTGATGGCGGTAGTTGGCGTGGCCGAACTTCAACCGGATGGCATTGAGCCATTCCCCGTCGCGCTTCCACTCGCCGTCGATCGCGACCCGGCGCTGCCGGAGATCGATGTGCACGCCGGCCTCGGCGGGGTCGGCCGCCGGCACCCCGTAGAGCGAATCGAAGCCCGAATAGCTCGCGCCCAGATGATACGTCTTGCCGACGAGCGAGAGTCCGGCGGCTCCACCAAAGGATTCGAGCGCCGAGTTCGGCAGGCGATCCCGCGGTGGCACGGGTTCGGGTTCGCCGGCGAGTCGGGCGGCGTCAGCCACTTCGGCGCGGGCCGGGGCGCTCTGCGCGAAGCCCGGGATCCGGAGATCGCCGGTGGTGCGCTGGAACGCGTCGAGGTGCATCACGAGCGCCGGTTCGCCCGCGGGCAGCAGTGAGAGGTCGAGCACGCCGCCGCGGGCGAATTCATCCGCGCCACTGCCGTAGCGTACTTCGGCGCCGCCGCGCACGCGTTGGTCCGGCAATTCCGTCTCGATTCGGTGGGTGATGACGTTGACGAGTCCGCCGACGGCGGTGCTGCCGAACAGCAGCGAGGCGGGCCCTCGCACCACCTCGATGCGCTCAATCAGGAACGGCTCCACGCTGACGGCGTGGTCCGGGCTCGTGACGGACGCGTCGAGTGTGCCGACGCTGTTTTCGAGCAGCCGAATCCGATCACCGCCCAAGCCGCGAATGATCGGCCGGCTCGCTCCCGGGCCAAAGGATGTGGCACTCATGCCGGGTTCGCCGGCGAGCGTTTCCCCGAGCGTCGGCTGCTGTTTGAGCAGGAGGGAGCGTTCGCTGAGGACTGTGGTGGACTGGGCGACCTCGACCTGGTTGCGGCCGAACGGCGAAGCCGAGGCTACGTAGGCATCGAGGACGACCGCGTGGGATGATGGAGGTGCGGAGGTAATCGCAGGCGCGGCCGGGGCGCTTTGAGCGTGGCCGGGGGCCGGGGACAGGAGATTGGCGCAAAACGCGCCGAGCAGGGCACGAGAGAAATAGGACATGACAGAGGCAGGAACCGACGGGAGGAATCCGGCGATAGGCGCGGGACGACATCCGTCGTCCGCTCACCGGCTGAAACAAAAGCGGTCCGCGCGGAGGTGACTCCGGCGCACCGCGATCACTTGCTTCAAACCTCGATCGGTGGACCGCGCTCCGGCAGCCGCAGGTAACGCGGCGGCGTGATCCGCAATTCGGCGGCTTGCCGCGGCACGGGAGCGTGCCACGCAGCCACGGGGGGCAGGCAGGCCTTTGCCGCGACCGTCAGATCGACGCCCTGCGCGAACCAATCCACCGCGCAACCTTCGCCGGCGGTGAGGCCGCTGCTGTCATGCAGTGCGTGGTGCAGCTCTGGGCTGACCGACAGGATGGCGAGCACCAGCACGAGCAGAGCACCCGCCACGGCGCAGGTGCGCCGGAGTCGGTTCGCCAGTTCGGAGAGCGCCGCCATCTTCACCGCGCGCATCGTGTGAACCGACCGGGGCCGGTCAAGCGTCGTGCGGAAGGCACGGGCGCGGGGGTAAGATCCCGGCGAATTCCGTTACGGACTGGGAATGGCGAGCAGCCGGAGATCGAAGAGCCACCATTCGCCGTCGCGACGCTGCACGCGGCCGAGAAACTGCCGGCCGGGTTGGGCCGCGGCGAGGACTTCCGGGGCGACCTTGAACTCACGCGTGCCGGCCGCCAGCACGCCGGGCAGTTCCTGATGCCGGACGCGCAGGGTGCCGGGGCTGGGCAATGAATCGGTAATCGTGCCGCGAAGGCCGAAGCCCAGCAGTTGTTCCGGTGTGGGTGCGCAGCCGCAGTCGTTCTCGGCCACCAGGAAATCCCCTTCTGGTACGGTGATGAGCACGGTGCGCACGCCGATGTTCGCGTCCGCCGGCGTGTAGGCCGCGATGAGCAGCGCCGCGCTGTTGCCACCCGTGTACTGCCGCGCCACCGCGAGGCGCGGGCTGCCCTGGAGCCGTCCGGCACCGGAGCCGATCTGCACTGCGGCCCCGGCCGAAAAACTTGGACTAATCCGGCGCAGCCAGAAGTCGCCATTCGCTCCGACCCAACTGACCAGCATGGTGCCGTCGCGGAGCAGTTGCGTGTCGGGCTGGCCCGCCGGCTTGTCATCGTCCATTCGCAGCGGCGCGAGAAAACGCTGGCCCGCCTCGCTCGAATACGACGCGAGCACTCGCGGATCTTGATCGGCGCCCGTGAACCAGGTCACTGCGACCCGGCCACCGTCGCTCGTGAGCCGGGGGCCGTTGACCGGGCAACCTTTGATCGTCCAGTCGTCGCGCGACAGCGGCTGTGGTTCATCCCAGCTCCGGCCGCCGAAACGCGCGACCCGGATGTCGCGGATTTCCCCGGCGGTGCGTCCGCGATAGGCGACGAGTGCGGAACCGTCGGGAAACGCGGTCAGCGCCGGCGGACAGCAGTCGCACACCGAGGTGTCGACGAGCACATCAGGCCCGGTGGCTCCGACGATGCGGGCGTAAAGGCGGGTTGCGCCGCCCTTGGCGACCTCGCGGCCGTCGAGCCAGACGGCGAGCACCCGGCCGTCGGCCAGCGGGGCCAGCGAGCACATTTCAACTTGGGCGCTCTCGCCCGTCCACGGCAGGCGGTCGTTCCATTGCACGCCGTCGGGTGATTCGCTGTACAGCGCGCCGCCGCGACCATCGCTCCAAATCGCGACGGCGCCGCCGTGCGCGTCGAGGGCGAGCTGCGGAAAATCCATCGCGTTGGCCGCGACATCGGTGCCCGTGGCAATGGTCCGCGCCGGGCGCCATTTGCGGGTCGAGGAATCAAACGTCGAGCAACGCAGCGTGTTGAGACCGTTGCGTCCGGGCTCCACCCAGGAAAGCCAGACCGTGCCGTCGTTGCCCGTGGTGAGGGCGGCGCCGATGCTCCGGGCGGGAGCGGGCGAGTTGATTTCCACCGCGGTGATGACTGGCTTCGGCGCGGGCTCCGCCGCCCACGCGGTCGCGAGCAGGAGGGCGAGACACCAGGCAAGACAACGTCGCATCGGGCTCAAACTATCGGCGGTCGCCGGCGCTGCAACAGCGTGACGCCGAGCAGCAGGATGAAGGAGATGACGAGCAGCGTCGCGGCGAACGCGTGGGCCTGCGGGTAGGCGAGGGCCTGAACCTCGTCGTAGAGCGCGATGCTGGCGACCTTGGTGACGCCGGGGATCGAGCCGCCGATCATGAGGACGACACCGAATTCGCCGAGGGTGTGGGCGAAGCCGAGCGTCAGGCCGGCGGCGATCCCGCGCCACGCGAGCGGGGCGTGCAGGCGCAGAAACACGCGCATCGGTGTGGCTCCGAGCGTCGCGCCGGCATCGAGCAACTCGCGCGGTACCCCGCGGAGCGCGGCTTGGAACGGCTGCACCGCGAATGGCAGCGAGTAGAAGACCGACGCGATCACGAGACCGGTGAACGAGAACGCGAGCGAGGTGCCGACCGTGTCGCGCCACCAACTGCCTGGTGGATGCTGCGGCGAAAACGCGACGAGCAGGTAGAAACCGATTACCGTTGGCGGAAGCACAATGGGCAGTGCGACGAGCGTTTCGATGGCCGGCGCCAGGCGCTGGCGCGTGGTATTCAGCCAGTGGGCCAGCGGCAGGCCCAGCACGCCGAGCGCGAGAGTGGTGATGAACGCGAGCCGCAGCGTGAGCCAGAGCGACTGCCAGAGCGGCGCGGGCACGCTGAGGAAGGTGGAAGCGGGGTCGGACAAGGCAGGGAGATTTGTAGCGGTTGACCGAGGTTCCGAGGAAGAACTTTTCCGCGCCGGGCGGGACGGGGGCCGGGCGGGACGGGGTCAGGGCGCTACTTGTTAATTCCTCGGGCACGGGCGGCAGGGGGTCAGGGCGCTACATGTTAATTCCTCAGGGCATAGACCCTGACCGAGGTTGTGAATTAACATCTAGCGCCCTGACCCCGTCTGCCTGCGTGGAGTTCGGCATTCCAGGCGGTGGTCGAGACGTTTACCGGTTTGGTGACCGGACACTCGCGTCGAGCGTCCCTCGAAACCCCGGGAGCGTCTCCAGCAGCACGGCCAGAATCCGGTGACGTTCGTCGGCGTCGAGGTAGGCGTAACGCCCGGAGGTATCGCCGTCTCGGAGGATCGTTCCGAGGCGATCGAGGACGCGATTTTTCAATGTCAGCGGCAGAGTCGCGAATGAGTCGGAGTAAATCAGAAAGCTGCACCGGTTGGCGAACAGTCGTCCCTGCGGCGCGAGATCCTTGAGGTATTGGCCCTCCTGGCTTCGTCGGGCACCGGAGGCGAACGCCTCCCGAAACGCGGCACTGCCGTGTACGCCGGCCGGCAGCGGCGCCGCATTACGAAAGAGCAATCCGTCGAGCACGTCCTCGGCGGCAGCGGCAAGGGCGCTCTGGGTGCTCGTGTAGGTGGCTTCCGCGGTCTCCGGCTCATGGAGCGCCCGCTGCAGGGATTGCTGGCTCGCTAGCGCGCGACGAAATCCATGGGCCGCCCGGGTCAGGACATTGTGCAGGGCGACTTGGTGTTGGAAAACGGCCAGAGCCACGACGTCGCTCGTCGCCGCGAGGTACGGCGACGGGTCGAAGAACTCCGTCAGGTCCGCGGGCCGCCGCTCACTCGGATTGAAGATGAGTTGATCGCCACGTTCGCGCCCGAACGCATTGCCCCGATGCGCCGTCTGGCCGATGTAACCCGAGACGTACCATCCACCCCAACGCTGGTCGAAAGGAGTCCGATCATCCATCGCCACCGATCCATATCGGTCCATCGGCCGGCCATTTGCCTGGGCGTAGACGCTGCGGGCGAGGAGACTTGGGATGTCGCCGGACTGATTACCCCCGTGGCAGCGCAGACAGGACGACTCGCGCACGAAGGTCCGGCGTCCGGTTCGCGCTTCGGCCGGATTGAAGCCGTAGAAAACCGGGCCCAGCTCCGGATCGATCGCGGCCACCTCAATCACTCCGCCCGGCACCCAGCCGACATAGACGGTGTCGGAAAAATAAATCGCGCGTGGGTTCTGCGGATGGATGAGGCGCGCCTGGAGGCTGGTTTGCGAGAAAACCACGATTTGGCTGGCGATCGGAATCCGCAGTTCCCGCAAGAGGGTGCGAAGGATGTCGCGGTCCGATCCGGTCAGGGTGACTTCATGGCGGGAGAGCCGCGAAAGCAGTTGCGCCACTTCGTCATGAGGGGCGGACCGGGAGTAGTTGATGGGCGATCGCTCATAGTCCGGCTGGCCTTGCGCCCCCGCTGTGACCGTGGCGACGCAGGCGACGGCGGCGCCCAGACACGAGAGCGCGGAACGGGCGCCGAGGAACCGGCTCATCGGCGCGACCGCCGGGTGGCCGCCGGCGGTGGCAGTGTCAGATCGGGTCGGGGCATCCTAGGTTAATGGCAGGCCGCTGCGCGCCAGTCAGGGGAAAACGTTGGACGATCGCGGCGGCCTCGTCCGGCGGGAACCAGTTGCTCCGTCGGGGGCCGCGGCCAGGGTATGACGATGAACCTGAAACTCCCGTTTGCCGGCGTCCGCCTCCGCTCCGTTTCCATCGCGGTGCTGGCGGCCGTCGCACTCAGCGCCGCGAATGTTCGCGCTGCGCTTGATACCGCCAAGATTGAAGCCGACACCGGATTGAAGGGCACGTGGACCGAGGCGGAGGGCGTGTTCAAAGTCACCCAGCCGCGCAACGATCTGCCGATCGCTGTCGACGGCTGGACCATGCCGCCGTTCATGGGGCTCACGAGCTGGGCCGCGTTCAGCGCGGGCGGCACGTCCGAGGTGATGATCGCGGGTGACTTGGTGTTGTTCGAGGATGAGGTGAATCCCGTGATGTCCGCGGCCCTCGACGCCGGACTCAGTGTGACAGCGCTGCACAACCATTTCTTCTTCGATCAACCCCGCGTGTACTTCATGCACCTCGGCGGCGAGGGCACGCTCGACAAGATGGCGGCCGGCGTGAAGGCCGCGCTGGCGCAGCAGAAGGCCATTCGCACGGTACAGCCGCAGCCGGGGAAGATTTTCGGCACGGGCTTCGCGCCGGCGAAAAACGCGATCACCGGCACCGCCGTCGATCAGATTCTCGGCACGAAGGGCCAGGCCAACAACGGCATGTTCAAGGTCGTGCTCGGCCGTGAAGTGAAGATGCCGTGCGGCTGTCTCATGACGAAGGAAATGGGCGTGAACACCTGGGCCGCCTACGCGGGCACGGACGACAACGCCGTCGTCGACGGCGACTTTGCCGTGCTCGAAGACGAATTGCAGCCCGTCCTGAAATCGCTGCGCGGTTCGGGCATCAACATCGTCGCGATCCATTCCCACATGACGCACGAGGAGCCGCGGATGCTGTTTCTGCATTACTGGGGCCGCGGCGCCGTCGATGCGCTGACGCGCAAATTGAAGTCGGCCTTGGATGCGCAGGCCGCGGTCGTGCCGCCGACGCATGATCACGAGCACGCCACGAAGGCATGAGGCGTTGACGACTTTCCGCTAGGATCCGTTCCGCGCCTTGCCTTCCGGCCGACGGCGGCTCATTCGTGCGCGGTCGTGCATCGAAAACTTCCCATCGTCCTGACGCTGGCCGCCTGGCTCTTCGCCACGGGGAGCCAATGGGATTTGGTGCAGGCGTTCGCCTGGGCTCGGATGATGGCGACGAATGTCGAGACGATGTCCGTCGCGGACGCGTTGGCGCAGACCTTCAGCCCCGAGGGACGCTGCACCCTGTGTGAGGCGATCTCCGCCGCCAAGCAGCAGCACGATGAAACGGGTCAGGCCACGGAGGCGCGCCTGCCGGGCAAGACGGTGCTCGTGTACCTGCCTGCTTCGCCGGTCGTCATCGCGAAGCCCGCCAGTGTCACTTTTGCCCTCGGGGAATTCACGTTTCATGGTGTGGAGCCCTCGGCTCCGCTGCTGACACCGCCGCGCGTTTAACGCGTTCGCTGTTCAGCGCGTCTCCCGTCCGGGTGACGCTTTCCCATCCCCGGTCCGACCCGACTCGGACTATTCGCGCCGATCGGCGCGCCCGGCCGGTGCAATCACCGGCCCTCCAGCCATGAAAAGTCTCAATATTTCGTTTCCTGCCCTTCTTCTCAATTCGTCGCGGACCCTTGGCCTCGCGACCGTGTTTGCGCTCGGCTCGCCGGGCGCCACTCTCGGCCAGGGTGCCGCGCCGCCTGCGGGCGCGACCTCCGGCGCTATTTCCCTCGATCCCATCACCGTCACCGGCACGCGCGAGCGCGCGTTGCTGGTCGAAACGCCCGCCTCGATTGGCGCCATCAGCCCGGACTCGATCCGGCAGACGGCCCCGCTCCATCCGGGTCAGTTGCTCGGCCAGGTGCCCGGCGTCGCCGTCGCCGTCACCAACGGCGAGGGCCACACCACCGCCATCCGCCAGCCGTTCACCACGAGCCCGGTGTATCTCTTCCTTGAGGACGGGATCCCGATCCGCGCGACGGGCTTCTTCAACCACAACGCGCTTTACGAGGTGAATATTCCCATGGCGGGTGGCATCGAGGTCGTCCGCGGACCCGGCACCGCGTTGTACGGTTCCGATGCGATCGGCGGGATCGTAAACATCCTCTCCCGTGCGCCGAGCGGACAGTCGGAGCTCGCGCTCTCCGGGGAACTCGGCGCGTTCGGCACGCGCCGCCTCATGCTGAGCGGAGGACATGCCGTCTCTGAAGGTGCATTTCGCGCCGACCTCAACGTCACCCACACCGACGGCTGGCGCGATCGCACCGGTTACGATCGCCAGAGCGGAAATTTCCGGCTCGATCGCCGCGTCGGTGCGAACGGTACGGTCAAGGCGATCGTCGGCGTCTCCAAAATCGATCAGGAGACCGGCGCCAACTCCGCGCTGCCGTTCGCCGATTACCGCGACCATCCGACGCGGAATAATCTCTCGATCGCCTACCGCAAGGTCAGCGCGGCGCGGATCTCGGTCGAGTACGCGCAGACTCTTGGCACGGGCTTGCTCTCGTTCACGCCGTATTTTCGCGACAACAGCATGGAGCTGAACGGCACGTTCAACCTGAGCTCGGACCCGCGGATCGAGGTTGGCCACAACGTCTCGTACGGCGTGCTGGCGAAGTGGCGGAAGGATCTTCCCGCCTTCCGCACGCGCTTCATCACCGGCGTGGATTTCGATCACAGCCCCGGTTCGCGGCGCGAGGACAACCTGCTCGTGACCCGCTCCGGATCGGGCGCGAATACCGTCTACAGTGCCTTCACGCGCGGCACCCGGATCTACGACTATCATGTCACGTTCCAGAGCGCCTCGCCCTATGGCCACCTGGAATTCTCCCCGACGCGCGCGCTGCGCGTGACGGCCGGACTGCGCTACGATTCGCTCTCCTATGAGATGAGGAATCACCTGCCGGCGGGCCCGGTGCAGGCCAGCGTCCTCGGGGCCACGCGCTACTACGGACAGGTGGCGCAGGACTCCTCCGACTTCGCGCGGCTGAGTCCCAAGCTGGGCGCCACGTATGCGCTGGGCGGCGGCGCGCACTTGTTCGCGTCGTACAACCAGGGCTTCCGCGCCCCTTCCGAGGGTCAGCTCTATCGCGCCGGCAACGATGCCTCGGCGGTCAACGCCGTGGCCAAGGCGGGCCTGCTCCTCGGGCTCCGGCCGATCAAGGCCGAGCAGATGGAGGTGGGTTTGCGCGGTACCGTGGCGAACTGGTCGTATGACTTCGTCGCGTACGATCTCGTGAAGCGCGACGACCTCGTGAGCCAGCGCGACCTCGCCACCAACATCAGCACCAACGTCAACGCCGGCAAGACCGGCCACCGCGGTTTCGAAGCGGGCCTGGGTGTCGCGCTCGGGCGGCAGCTCCGGCTCGACACCGCACTCTCGTACGCCCGGCACCGTTACCTCAACTGGGTGACGGCGACAGCGAACTTCAGCGGTCGCGAGATCGAGTCGGCGCCCCGCGTGCTGGCCAACACGCGGCTGACGTGGGTCCCGAATGGGCGAACGATGGCGCAGGTGGAGTGGATTCGCATCGGCTCCTACTGGCTCGAGGCGGGCAACTCGGCGGTGTTCGGCAAATATCCGGGACACGACTTGCTCAACCTGCGGGCGAGTTTTGCCTTCTCCCGCCACTGGTCCGCCTTCGGCCGCGTCATCAATGCGCTGGACCGGCGCTTTGCTGACAGCGCGTCGGTCTCCTCCAACACGCCCGTCTTCAGCCCGGGCCTTCCCCGGGCCTTCTACGCCGGGGTGGAAACGCGCTGGTAAGCCTCACCACGACTCCGTCCATGAGACTCACGACCCTTGCAGCACTCACGTCGCTCCTGCTCCTCGCGCGTTCCGTGTCCGCGGCCGAGCCCGGCGCGATGCAACACGCCGGACACGGCGATCCGACGCCCGGTTCGCCGGGCCTCGTCGATCTCGGCGCGACGGCCGCCTTCGATGCGCAGGGCACGCTCTGGGCCGCGCACAAGACCGCGGCGGGTGTTTCCGTCAGCCGTTCGCGCGACCTGGGAAAATCGTGGTCCGCTCCCGTCGCCGTGAGCCGCGAGAGCGAGCCGACCGACGCCGGCGCGGATGCCCGCCCCAAGATCGCGCTCGGGCCGCAGGGCGAGATCTACGTCACGTGGACCCGTCCGATGGCGAAGCCCTACACCGGGGAGATTCGCTTCACGCGTTCGCTCGACGGGGGCCTGACTTTCGAGGCACCGCAGACGGTGCATCACGATCGCCAGGTGATTACGCACCGCTTCGATGCGCTGACGGTCGATGTGCGCGGTCGCGTGGTGGTGGCATGGGTGGACAAGCGGGATCAGGTGGCGGCGCCGGCAGCCGGTCCCGGCGCGTATCGCGGGGCGGCCATCTACTTCGCCATCTCGGACAATCGCGGGAAGAGCTTCGGCACCGACACCAAACTCGCGGACCATAGTTGCGAGTGCTGCCGGATCGGACTTGTGCCGCGGCCGGACGGAAGCGTCGTCGCGCTCTGGCGGCACATCTTCGAGCCGAACCTGCGCGACCATGCGATCGGTGTGATCACTCCGGACGGTCGGGCCGGTCCGATGGAGCGTGCCTCCTTCGATGGCTGGGCGATCGATGCGTGTCCGCACCAAGGGCCGGCCCTCGCCGTCGCGGACGATGGGACCCGTCATGCGGTGTGGTTCACGGCCTCGCCGGCAGCCCCTGGGGTTTTCTACGGCCGGCCGCGTGAGGGACGGGTCGAGGGCCTGCGCAAGATTGGCGGCAAGACGGCCGAGCGTCCCGATGTCGCCGTCCTCGGCCGCGAGGTGGCTGTCGTCTGGAAGGAATTCGATGGCACCCGCTCGCAGTTGCGCGGGCTGCGGTCGCCCGACGGCGGGGAAACCTGGCAGGAGGTCGCGCTGACGGCGGCCGACGGGGCCTCGGATCATCCTCGGCTGCTGATCTGGAAAGGCCGATTCCATGTGTTCTGGAATACGCGACTGCGGCCGCTGTCGGTGACCCCCTTCCCATGAAACGCATCCGGCGAATCTGTCTTCGTTGGATCCCGCTGCTGCTCGTCGCGATGCTCGCCGGGCTTGGAGCGGCGACTGCGCCGCGTCCGACGCTCAAGCCGTTTGGACCGGGCAGTCTCGCGGTGATTCGCGAAGCCAATCGCGGACGGCCTTTCATCCTGGCTTTTTGGTCGCTGCACTGCGCGCCCTGCAAGGAAGACATCGTGCTCCTGACCGCGATCCACGCGCGCTATCCGCAGGTCCCGATCGCCCTTGTGGCCGCGGACGGCCCGAACGAGCACGCCAAGGTGGCGCGTTCCCTCGCGCCGTTGCGCCTCGGCGCGATCGAGTCATGGGCGTTTGCGGACGATTTCGCGGAGCGCATCCGGTACAGCGTCGATCCGGAGTGGCGCGGGGAATTGCCGCGGGCCTACTTCTTCGAGGCGGACCATCAGGCTGCGGGCCGGAGCGGGGTTCTTGATCCAGCGGAACTCGACGCGTGGCTCGTTCGCGTGACGCGTTCGAAGTCGCCACCGAGATAATTGCCCGATCGGCCGCCGCGATATGGGGTCAGGGCGCTACATGTTAATTTTCTTCGAGACGTAAACACGGACTGACGAGGCGCACCCCATGTTCAGCACGTCGGCGATCCACCGATAAGGCGCACCTGCCTGCCGACGAAGGTGCTCTGCGACAGCGACTTTCCACGCGGCGCCTCTGGGGTCTGCTGCAATATCACGTGCCGCTTTGCCGGCTTCTTCCAAAGCGAACCGAAGTTCGCTTTGCCACCGCGCTTCTTTGGCGGCGCGTCGCTCCTTGCCTGCGATGCCAGGGTCATCAAGCAGCAGAAATTCGGCGGCCAGCTTAGCCCTCCACGTCGGGCTGCCAATCGCCCACCCGTGAGTGACCAACTCGTCCCCGCTGGCGAGGCGAAGCGGATCTGCGACGAGTTCGGCTAAACCGGCGTGATATCGTGACCAGCCCGCGACACTGTCAGCCAGGCCGAGGTGCTCGAGCAGCGTCGTCGCCGTGAGCCACACTGGCCGGGGCCCTCTTACGAACGAGCGAAAGCTGCTCCAGCGAAAATCCGCCAGGCGCTCCACCGTGACCAAGCCAGCGCGGACCGGATTCAAGTGGATGTAATCGATCAGTCGGACGAGATGACCGTCGTCTTCCACGGGTCGCGCCTGGTAGCGCCCTTGGAAGAGGTGGCCCTGTTCCTGTCTGAAGCGATTGAACCGACTGGCAAAGGTCCCGAGCATCCAGTGCATGCCTTCAGCGAGATTTGGGTCGGGCGTTTCGAGCGCGAGATGGAAGTGGTTCGGAATCAGCGCGTGAGCGTGAAGCCGCCAGCCGTAGCGCAACGCTGCCTCGTCCAGTACCTTGGCAAACGCGTGAGCCGCTCCGCTGGTGGCGAAGAGCGGTTGTCGATAGTTGCCGCGGTCAATTACGTGATACCGCGCGCCTGCAAATTGGACTCGGAGGGGTCGTGCCATCTCCGCTCAAGCACGGACCAATCCACGCTCAACTCCATCTCATCGAAACCCGAAATTTGAGGTCTGGAATTAACTTGTAGCGCCCTGACCCCATCGGGCCCGGTAACGGGGTCAGGGCGCTACGTGTTAATTTTTTCGAGAGGTAAACACGGACCGACGCAGCGCATCCCGGGCGAGGGAAGAATTCCCGGCGAAAATTATTGAAACCGTCGCGCGATGAGTGCGTCGAAGAGGCATGCTTTTTCGATTTGCGCGGACATTGATCTGTATGGCGGGCGCGACGATCGGCGGGCTGGCGTGGGGATCGGAAGCGGGGACCGCCGCGAAGGACACGCTGGTCTACAAGGACGGCGATCGCGTGCAGGGCACGCTCGAGGCGACGACGAATGGCGTGCTGGTCTTCAAGTCGGACCGCTTCGGTGAATTGCGGGTGCCCGTGGCGGATGCCGTGGTGATCAAATCGGACAAGGTGCCCGCCTCCCTGGCGAAGCCCGTTGCTGCGGTGACCGCGCCGAAGTCCGCCGCCGAGAAGGCGGTGCAGCGCGAGAAAGACCGGGTGACGCTGTGGGATCAATTTTCCGCCGGAGAGCTGACGGCGAAGGTGCGCGACTTCTTTGGCCCGTGGCATGGACGGATGGCGTTTGCGAATGAGGTGGTTTCCGACAGCGCCGACCGGATCAATCACTCGGTCGAGGGCAAACTCATCCGCAAATGGGAGCACGACGAGGTTCAGGTGAACGCCCGCTATGACTACGCCCGGGCCAATGACGTCCTGACGACCGATATGCTCAAGGCCTCGGGGTCGTGGCGGCACGATTTCGACGACCGACGGTTCGCGCAGTACCGGCCCAGCGCGGAATGGGACCGGGCGAGCCGCAAAAAGGGCGGCCCGACCGAATACCTGCTCATGCAGCAGGAGTTCGGCGTGGGCTATGGGATCTGGTCGACCCCCGCGCGCAAGGTTCGCCTCGGGGTGTCGCACAATCTTTTCGATTTGTGGAATCTCGAGCCGACCTTTGCCCATTCGTCCCGCGGCGTGCCGTCAGCGTTCGAGGAGCTGGAACTGCGGTTGCCGTGGCAGATGGGCTTCACTCAGCGCGGCGTGTGGTATCCCGTCAGCCGGGAGTCTGATGGCTGGGAGAACCGCGTGGAGTTGAACAAGAAACTGACCGAGACGCTCAGCACCTCGCTCCGCCACGAAATCCGCCGCGACAACCCCGACGGCAGCGCGCAGGACTACACGCGATTGAAGATCCTCCTCGGTTTCGACTTCTAGGGTTTCCGCGCCGCGCGGAAACCCGAGTTTTTGGTCGTCTTCGGACGGCACTTCGCAGACACACCACCTCGCATCCGCACCATGCACAAATTCGTGTTTTTCGCTGCCGGGCTGGCAGTCGCGGTGACGGTCGCCGAAATGCGGGCCGCGGCGCCGGTGAACGTCGAGGGCTTCACGGCCGTGCGGGCGCTCGGCGGGATCGACGAATACCGGCTCGAGGCGAACGGGCTCCAGGTGTTGCTGCGGCCCGACCACTCCGTGCCCGTGACGACCCTGATGGTCACCTACCGCGTTGGTTCGCGCAACGAGGTCACGGGTACGACCGGCGCGACGCACTTGCTGGAGCACTTGATGTTCAAGGGCAGCGAGGCGTTCAACGATGCGAAGGGAAACAGCGTGAAGCAGTACCTCGAGTCCGTGGGCGGTGACTACAACGCGACGACCTCGATCGACCGCACGAACTACTTTGCCACCGTCGGCCGCGCCAACTTCGAGGGCTTCCTCGCCATCGAGTCGGATCGAATGCGCGGCATCTGGCTGCGCGAGACCGACCGGCAGTCCGAGATGACCGTGGTGCGCAACGAATACGAGCGCGGGGAGAACAATCCCATCGGGGCGCTCGACAAGGAGATCTACGCGACGGCGTTCCAAGCCCACCCGTACCACCACTCGACCATCGGCTGGCGCAGCGACATCGAGCACGTGCCGATCGAAAAGTTGCGGGAGTTCTACGACACCTTCTACTGGCCCGACAACGCGACCGTCACGGTCGTCGGCGACATCGAGCCGGCGACCGCCCTCGGGTTGATCAAGAAATACTACGGCGTCTATCCGCGCGCGCCGAAGCCGATCCCCGAGGTTTACACGGAGGAGCCGGCGCAAACCGGACCGCGGCGCGTGATCGTCAAGCGCCCCGGCCAGCTCGGCGCGATCATCATCGCCCACAAGATTTGTCCCTCGGTTCACGCGGACTTCCCCGCGCTCACCGTCCTCGAAGGCATCCTCGGCGAAGGCAAGGGCAGCCGGCTCTACCGCGCGCTCGTGGACACCGGACTGGCGACGAATGCCTATGCGAGCGCCGACGTGGCCCGCGATGGCGGCCTGCACGAGGTGATTGTCGCTCTGGCGCCGAACGCGAAGCACGAGGACGCCGAGGCGGCCGCGCTGAAAGAGATCGAGCGGGTCCGGGAAGAAGGCGTGACCACGGCTGAAATCACCGCGGCCGTGCGGCGGCACCGGACGGCGGCCTTGTTCCGGCGCGATGGCACCGCCGGGGTCGCGTCTTCGCTCAACCAGTGGATCGCGGTCGGCGACTGGACGCTTTACGTGAACTTCGACGACAAGCTGGCGCAGGTGACGCCGGCCGACGTGCAACGCGTGGCCCGCACTTACCTCGCCGCCGATTTGTCCACGACGGGTTGGTTCGTGCCGCAGGTTCCCGCCGGCGGCGGACGCCCGAACGCGAAACGTTAATCCCACTCTGCCGATGAACGCGTCCCTCCGTCCCGGCTTCGTCCGCTTCCTCCACCGCGGATGTCTCCTTCTTGCCGCCCTGGCGCTGGTGGTGCCAGCGGTCGTCTCGGCCCAGATCGCGGCGAAGGTCGTTCGCTCCCGCGTGGCCGGCATCGACCTCGTCGCCTATCGCACCTCCGTCGAGCAGATCGTCACGCTGCGCGGATCGCTCCCGGCTGGGGATGCGTTCTGTCCGCCGGACAATCCCGCGATCGCCACGCTGGTGGCGGGCATGCTCGACAAGGGAACGACGCGGCAGGGCAAATTTGCGATCGCGGAGCAGCTCGAGCGGGTCGGCGCTTCGATCACCTTCAACGCGGGGAATCACGATCTGACCTTCAGCGTGCGCTGCCTCCGCGAGGATTTGCCGCTCGTGCTCGGGCTGCTTGCGGAAGAACTGCGGACGCCGGCGTTCGCCGCGGACGAGTTCGCGAAGTATCAACGCCAGCTCATTGGCTCGCTGCGGCGCCAGCTCGAGAACACCGGGGCGCGGGCGGACGTGGCATTCAGTCAGGCGATTTATCCGGTCGGTCATTCCAATCGCCAGGCGGGCTTCGAGGAACTCATCGCGGGTGTCGAGGCGGCAAAGGTCGAGGACCTCCGGGCGTTTCACGCCGCGCATTTTGGACCGGCGCAGATGGCGCTCGTGGCGGTGGGCGATCTCCCCGCAGAACTTCAGGCTGAGGTGGAGCGCGGCTTCGCCGGATGGACCGGCGGCAATCCGCCGCCACTCTCCGGCCCGGCGGCCGGTGCGGCGGGCGACGTGGCCCGCGAGCAAACGGTGGTGGTGCCCGGCAAGACGAGCGTCGACGTCGCGTGGGGCATGGCCACGGGGCTGAAATATCGCGACCCGGACGCTCTGGCGCTGCGGGTGGGCACCGCGGTGTTCGGGAGCGGTTTCACGGGTCGATTGATGTCCAATGTCCGCGACAAGGACGGCCTCACCTACGGTATCTATTCTTATGTGACGAACGACAGCGTGACCGACGGTGACTGGCGGATTACCGCCACGTTCGCTCCCGCTCTTCTCGCGAAGGGCATCGAGTCAACTCGCCGCCAGCTCACGCTCTGGCACGACCAGGGCATCACGGCGGCGGAACTCGCGCAGCGGCAGCGCGAACTTGTCGGCAACTTTCAGGTGAACCTCGCGACGACGTCCGGGCTGGCGCAGGCGTTGCTCACCACGGTGCAGCGCGGCCTCGAGCTCACGTGGCTCGACGAATATCCCGCGCGCATCAACGCGCTGACCTTGGAGCAGGTGAACCGCGCGATCCGCACCCACCTCGACCCGGCGAAGATGGTCTTAATCCAGGCCGGCACTCTACCTTAGGTGCGATGGAGGGCCGGTGCCCCCACCGGCCGCGGCGAAAGATCACGGCGGGTGAGGGCACCCGCCCTCCAAAACATCGCGCAGAGCGCGAACAACGGTTTCCGCGCAGCGGAAACCGAGCGGAAACCTTATTGGATCGGAATGCGGTCCTTGTTCGCCGCGAGCCACTGTGTGAAGCTCTGGAGCTTCGGATTGAGCGAGCGCGAGAATTCGACGCTGCGGAGGCCACAGAACTCTTTTTCGAAGTCGTGGTAGAACTGGAACATGTTGCCGAGGTCGTCCGCGCCCGGAAAGCCGAGCTTCCGGTAATCGTCGAACGGCATCGCGTAGTATCCGACCGGCTTGTCGAGCGCCTGGCCGAGTCCCGCCGCCATCTGCGCACCCGTCGGGTGATCGCCGGCGATGCCGATCGACTTGCCGATGAATTCCGTGCCGCGCTGAAAAACGCCATAGGCGCAGCGGCCGATGTCTTCGGCGGCGATGCCCGGCATTTTCTTGTCACCCATCGGCAGCGCGAAGACGAGGTTGCCGTCCGGCCCCTTGCGCGGACCCATGCCGAAGTAGATCAGGTTGTCCCAGTAAAACGAGGTATGCAGGAAGGTCGTCGGCACGCCGGCGTTGGTGAACTCGATGTTCGCCTCACCCTTCGCGTCGAAGTGCGGCACCTTGTACTTGCCCTGCAGCGTGGGCATCCGCGGATCGGAAATCGGAATGTACTTCCGGGTGTCCTCGAGTGTGGACCAGATGACATGCTTCAGGCCCGCGGTCTTCGCGGCGCGCGCCATCGCGGCGACTTCCGCTCGCTCGCGGTCCGGCGAAAAGTGCGCCCAGAAAAACGTCACGCAGTAGGCGCCATAGGCTCCGGAAAACGCGCGGGCCAGACTCGCCTCGTCATCGACGTCACCGGCCACGACCTCGGCGCCGAGCGCCTGCAGCGCCCTGGCTTTGTCCGAGTTAATGTCGCGGGTGATGGCCCGGGCGGTGAAGCCGCCGCTGGGATCGTTCATGATGGCGCGGACGAGGCCGCCGCCCTGCGCGCCGGTCGCTCCGAGGACCGCGATGATTTTCTTCTGGGACATGGGTACTTTGGGTTGAGGTGGAAGGACTCGAATCGGGCGACACGGCCCGCCGCGAGACGGAACCGCCACCGTGCTAACGTTCACGACAAAGTCGAATCGACACTGCGATCTGTCCCATGGAGGGCGGATGTCCTCACCCGCCGCGGTGGCTGAACGTTTGCCCAATGGCCGGTGAGGACACCGGCCCTCCAGGTCCGCACCGCCCGGCTTCGTTCAACGCTACCGTTTCGGCTCACGGCCTGGCCGGCAGGAGAGCGAGCACTTCGGTGGCGATCTCGGCCGCCGCGTCGGTCGGCTCCGCGTCGTCGATGAGAAACGACTTGGTCCACGCTTCCGCCCCGTCGCTCGCGCGCACGAGTGTAACGACGAGTTTGTCGTCGTCCGGCCGGTACACGCCGCGCAGCCCGAAGGCCGCACTCGCCTGCCGGGCGGCGGCCGCGAATTCGGTGGCGCTGGCCTGGCCCGGCCATTCGAGCATTCCCGCGTCGCTGGGACGGGCCGTGAGCAGCCGGCCGTAGCATGCGGTGAACACGGCGGTGGCATAGCGACCCGCGGGGGTGTTGTCGTCGCCATTGCCGAACCGCGTCAGCACGACGGCCTTCGCGCCGGTGGGGGGCGCCATGGTGCCTGTCACCGTGACGCCCGGGGCGCCCGCGAGCTTTTCGGCGACGGTCTTGATCGTGGTGCGAATTTCCTCGGACGACGCCGGCGAAGTGGGGCGCGGAGTCGGCTCGCGGTCCCGGCTGCAGCGCGCGATGAGAAACGCGGCCACCCAGATCGTGAGGAAGATCCGGACGAAACGCGGGGATCGATTGAAGAGCATCCAGCCTGCGCTCAGGACCCACCAGCAGACTTCCGCGGCAAATTTCACCAGCGGGCCGATGCCGTTGCTCGCGAGATGCGGGAATGGCGGCATCGGCGGCGGCAGCGGCGGCGGCGCGGCGGCGGGAGGAGGCGATGTCGGCGCGGGCTTTACAGCGGCGGGCCGGGTGCGGCTCGGCTTGGCCGGAGGTGTTGCCGCGACGGGCCCCTGATGGTCGCCACGCAGAAGCCGGTGCACCAGGGCCTCGAGTTCCGGGGTCGATTGACCGTCGGGCAACCGGAGCCATTGCACGGAGAGAAATTTATCCGGCACGCGCGCTCCGCCATCGCTCGTGTCATCGAGCACGACCGGCAGGAGAAACAGGACGTCATCGGCCATATCGAGCGTGCGCTCGGCCGCCAGCCGCCACTCGCGCCGAAAGTAGCCCTCGCTGCGTCGTTCGGTCGACGCCGAGATCACCGGCATGAAGTACTCGCAGTCGCGGATCTGCCGGCGAATTTTCTGATCCCACGCGTCGCCGCCGCCGAGCTTGCTCTCGTCGTACCAGACATCGAGTCCGGCGGCGATCAACGTGTCCCGCAGCGCACGCGCCGCGACGCGGTCCTCGGACGCGTAGCTGAGGAAGACCGAGGGCCGGCGCGGCTCGGACTGGTGGACGTCGCTCGACATGCTCGGGTGGCGAAGCTCGCGAGGGCGTCGGGATGGGTCAAGCGGCCTCTCGGGCCGGCGGCTGCCGCCGGCCCTAGCCTTCGGACTTCAAGACGTAGACCACGCCCTTCTCGGTGCCGATGGCGAGGAAGCGGTCGTCGGTGGACCACACGAGTTTCGTCGCGGGCACCGGCATCCGGACCGTGGCGCGCAAGGGCTGGCGCCGCTCGGGACTCCAGAGTTGCACGACGCCGTCCTGCGAGGCGGTCGCGAGCAGGCCGTGAGTGTTCTGAAAGGCCACCGCGCACACGGGAGCCTCGTGCGGAAGCATCATGGGCTCGCGGCCCTCGGGTCCGGCACCGGTACAATCCCAGAGGCATGCATCGCGGCCGCCGCTGGTGGCGAGCCAGCGCGATCCGTGATCGAAGGACAGGTATTTCACCTTCGTCTCGTAGCCGCTCATGTGGAGTTCGATGTCCTGCTCCGGAATCCAGAGATGCACCGAGGGATCCTGGTTACCCGAGACGAGCCAGCGTCCGTCCGGCGACCAGACGAGGGCGTGGATGCCGTTGGCGTAGACGAATTCCTTCTGCGCGATGAAGTCGTCCGCGTCCCAGAGCACGACGCCACCGAAATACGCCACGGCCATCGCGCCGCCGCGCGGTTCGGCGGCGAGCGCGGTAATCGTCTTTGGCGCCGGCTTGAAGGTATGCGCAATCGACGCGTCCGCGCGGACCGCGGCGAGCGCCTTGCCAGCGGCGGCGAACAGAAGCGAGGAGAGCGGCGTCTCTGGTGCGACGGCGGGCTGGGCCCGCCACGCGAGATGCTCGACCCAACTCGAGCCGAGCGCGGCCGTGCCGGTGTGCTGACCGGCAATCGCATCCCAGAATTTTACGGCGCCATCCTGGCCGCCGGTCGCGAGGACGGAGGAGGGCGTCGCTGCTCCCCGCGCGGCCGGCATCCACGCGACGCAGTTGCTGCCGTTTTCATGTCCCGGCAGTTCCGCGCGACGCGCGCCATCCGCAGTCGCGAGCAGCGAGATCGGGCCGGCGGCGGACACGGCGCCGAGGACGCTGCCATCGGGGGACCACGCCAGATCGATGACGTAGTCGTCGAGGGTTGCGGCCCAGTGCTTCGTAAGTTGCATCGCGCCGCAGATTGGGCGCCACGGCAAAGCGGGCAAGGCTTTGAGATTTTCGATTTTGGAATCTCGATTTGCGATTGGGGCCCGGCGCGAGCGCTGGCCGGCTGGGTTTCGAGCTCGGAACAGGAAGGACGGGGAGATCGGGAAGCAGAGCTTCTATTTCCAAGTTCCAGCTCCACTTTCACTCCGTGCACCCAGTGCAGTCCGTGGTTAAACTCCGGAGGTCTGGACCACGGAAGGCACGGAATCAAACGCGGCCAGTGCCCATCCGTGTTCATCTGTGGTTCAACTGGACGGTTCCGGCTCGAGCGGGGTGGCGCGCAGCGCCGGGGGGCGGGACCGTCGGCGTAACTACGACGCGTCGAGCACCGGGACGTCGTAACGGCAAATTTCGCGATCGCTGGTGACGAGCATCAGTCCTTCCGCGAGCGCCTGGGCAATCAGCAACCGGTCGAAGGGATCACCGTGCAGCGCGGGCAGAGCGGCGGTGCGTGTCGCGTGGTCGATGGTGACCGGCAATTCCTCGAGTCCGTCCGCGATCAATCGCGCTGCATAGTCGGCGGGCAGGGCGAGCTTTTGCCGGGCGATCTTCAAGTTGAGTTCCCACACGCTGGCGGCGCTGAGAAATACTTCGTTGTCCGCCGACGCGATCGCATCGCGGGTCGAATTCCGCAGTCGGGAGGGATAGAGCGACCACCAGACCACGACGTGTGAATCAAGGAGCAGGCGCATGCGATCACGGTGCCGCGGGTGGCGGTTCCTCGACGGCGCCGTGAAACATGGGTTTGTCGATCATCAGCGGGTCCGCTTCTGCGTCCCAGGCATCGGGGGACTCCCAGCCCTGGCCCGCCAACAGGCCGGGGGTGCGCGGCTTCCGCGGGGTATCGTACGGCACCAGTTTGACGAGTGGTTTGCCGGATTTTGCCAGCACGATTTCCTCGCCGTCGACGACGTTGTCGACGATCCGGGAGAGGTGAGTCTTGGCCGCTTGGATGTTGATGATCTTCATCCTACAAGCAAACCAGACCAAGTCTGGTCTGCTTGTCAAGCTGGAGGCAGCCCAAGCCGAAAACTTAGCTCCCGCCGAACCAATTCAATCCGGGTGGAGCCTGAAGCCAGGAATTCAGGAGTAAGGCAGAATCCGGGCCGGCTCGATTCCGGGTTTCCTGGCTTCAGGCTCAAGCCCCAGTTCCCCGTTACCGCCGCTTCAATTCCTTGAAGATGACGACCGTCCCGTCCGGATCCGTGAGGCTCGTGGTCAGGCGGCCCTCGACTGATTCCGCAATCGCCGTGGGGCCCGGAACGCCGAGGGTCTTGGCGCGAGTTGTCAGGGTGCCGAACGTCTTCCGAACGTCGGGAACTTCGAGGCAGTAATCGGGCACACCGCGGAGCGCAGGGGTGCCCGGGTTGCGGAAGTACGGCATCAAATCCAGATAGTCGTCGCCGTGCGGGACGCGGAGCCGGATGACACCCGACGCGGCGAGCTGGCGGTTGTCAGTGTCGATCTGCACGAAGCCGAGGATGTCGCGGTAGAAGTGCAGCGCGGCCTTGAGGTCCGCGACCATGATCGTGGCGGACAGCAGCCGATCGGAAACGCGTTCGGGCGCGAGGCTCCGTCCCTGATGCTGGCGCAATTGTCCCTGCGGCTCGAGCTGGGTAATTTCGTAGTAGTGCCCGTCGGGATCATGCACACCGAGGGTGAGGTCGCCAACCCGGGCATGGCGGATCTCGCCGACCTTGACCCCGGTCGCGAGGAGGTGCCGGCGGACCGCCTCGAGGTTGTCGGTCTCGAGGCCCAGGTGGTCGAGATTGTCGCCGTTGGGCAAAATCTTCGACGCATCCGGAAAAAGATAAATCACCTGGCGCTCGTTCACCTTCAGCACCGCCATCTGCAATTTTCCATCGCGGCTGAGGTTGTAAGGCTCCTCGTAGCCGAGCAGGTCGTGGTAGAACGCGCGGGATTTCGCCACGTCGCGAACCCAGAAGCCCGCGTGGTAGAGTGACGGCAGCTTGAACGCCGGCGGCGTTTCGGCGGCGAAAAGCTGGCAGCTGGCGAGAAAGGCGAAGGCGAACAGCAGACGGAGCTGGCGGAGCATGGGAGTGAGGGGGAGGGTGCGCGGGAAAAAATGCGGCGTGACGGGCAGCATGAGGATAAAGCCGGCGCGATCCAGCGCGGTTCGAAGCCGGCGGGTGAGGGCACCCGCCCTCCATGGGGCGGATCCTCAGATCGATGGGGGATGGTGTCCCCACCGTCCAAGTTCGTTGCTGGAGATCCCTTCTCTGAGCGGGGTGGCGCAAAGCGACGGGCTGTGTCAGCTTCCGGCAAATCCATGAACTCATCCATCATTACCCGAACCGCGGCGGCACCCTTTGAAACTGTGGTGGCCCGGCTGCCCGACATCGCCAAGGCACACAAATTCGGCGTCCTCGGGGTGCACGACCTCAAGGAGAAGATGAACAGCAAGGGCGTGCCGTTCGATCGCGAGTGTCGCGTGTTCGAGGTCTGCAATCCGCAGCAGGCCCAACTCATCCTGAGCGGCAACATCACGGTCTCCGCCGCGTTGCCGTGCCGGATCAGTGTTTACCCTGACGGCAACCGCACCGTGCTCGCCACGATTGAGCCGGCGGCGCTGATGGGACTGTTCGGGCCCGCGCCGGCGGGGGCCGAGGTGGTGGCGGCGCAGGTGCGGCAGGAACTCATCCAGATTATGGACGAGGTCTGCGGCGCGTGATTTCCGCCGGCGGCGGCGCGGTCAGTTCCGGATCGAGATCCGGTCCGCGGTCGGGAAGTCCGATGGCACCGGCTGCGTCACCTTGCCGGTGGCGGCCCATTCCGTGCCGCGCTGCAGGGTGGCGATGAAGCCCACGCAGTTGAGATCGCGGAACGGCGGTTGATTGGCCGGCGCCACATGGCCGAGGGTCGAGTGAAAAACCCGGCCCTTGCCGTAAGTGATCGCCATCAGGATGGGCTCGTTTTCACCGGTGGCGCCGGGAAATTTGGCGGCGTCAGGCACGGCGGTCGCGAGGATGGTCACGTTCTTCGCCGGCCCGCGGAGATTGCTGTAGATTTCATCCATGGGATGCAGCCAGGCGGCCGGCAGTCCCTTCATGATCGGATGATCGGGCGCGCGGGTGGTGAGGACATAATCGTGGGGCGGGGGATGGCTGCCGGCCTTGACGGCGACCTCATCCGTCGCCGCGTGGCCGTCGCGCCACTTCAGGCGGAGGCCGACGTCGGGTTTACGGGCGTTGACCCCGCCCTCGGGCGTCATGCCCCAGCCGCCGATGCCGATCATCTCGTTGAACTCGGGCCAGTGGGGAAACGCGTTGTCCGCGGCGTGAATCGTCACGAGCCCGCCACCGTTCTTCATGTAGGCTTCGAAGGCCTGCTTCGTGACCGCCGGCCAGTCGCGCGTCTCGTAGTCCATCACGACGACCGCGTAGTCGGTGAACTTCGGATTGAAGTCGGAGGTCTCCACGTTCTTCGCGGGCGCTGTGACGACCGTGACCTCGAAGAGGCCCGCTTGCTCAAGGTGGGCCTTCACGATCGGGCTGCTCTTCGTCCAGTCGTGATACTGATTCGATTGCCCGGTGAGCAGCATGACTTTGATCCGCGGGGCGGCGCCGAACACCGCTGAGGCGGCGAGCAGGGCGACGAGCAGGAAGGGAATGATTTTGAAGCGGCGAAGATCAGTCATGGGGAGTTGGGGCGGGGGACGTTAGTTCGATTAAATCCAAAGTGTCGCCGAAAAAGCGTCGGGCGCGCACGAGGCGCGCCCCTCCGAAATCCGTCGTAGGGGCGGGGCTCGTCCACGCCCGATTGACGGCGACCCCGCGAACCGGGCCACCCGCTACATCGTATACCGGCGAACCAGTTCCTCGTTCAGCGTGACGCCGAAGCCGGGCTTGGTGGGAACGGCAATGTGGCCGTTCACGAACCGTTCCGCGGGTGCGAGCACGTCGCCGCGCCACGGCACTTCGCCCCACTGCAATTCCATGATGCGGAAGTTCGCGATCGTCGCGCAGACCTGGATCGAGGCCGCGGTGGACACGGGACCGCTGGGGTTGTGCGGCGCCACGACGACGCCATCGGCCGCGGCCATGCCCGCGATATGCGTGAGTTCGAGGACGCCGCCGCAATGCTTCACGTCGGGCATGATGACTTCGACCGCATTGTTCCGGCAGAGTCCGGCAAAGCCTTTTACTTGAAAGAGCGTTTCGCCTCCGGCCATGTCCTGCTTGATGGCGCGGCGGATGGTCACAGTTTCCTCGATGCGTTCCGGGGCCACGGGCTCCTCGTACCAGGTGAGCCGGTAGGGTTCGAGGCGCTGCGCGACCTCGATCGAGAGCGGCACGTCGAAGAGGCTGTGCGCATCGACCATCACCTGCACCTCGGCTCCGACGGCCTCGCGCACCGCGGCGATCGCGGCGATGCCATCGAGCACCGGCTTCGCCTGTGCGGGATTCGGGAAATCCGTCCGCTTGAATCCGTCGAAGGGCGCGAGCTTCAGCGCGCGAAACCCGTCCGCCACTGCCCGCTTCGCCGCGGCGGCGAAACCCGCCGGCGTCCGGGGCTGCGTCGCGCGGTTGATGTTCGCATACACCGGCAGCGTGTCGCGCAGCTTGCCGCCGAGGAGCTGGTAAGTGGGTTGTCCGAGGATCTTGCCCGCGAGATCCCAGAGCGCCTGCTCAATTGCGCTATAGGCCGTGGCTGCGAGCAGTCCGCCGGCGGTGGCGCGGGCGAGGCCGGCCTGACGATAGAATGCGATGTCGAGCGGCGAGCGGCCGACGATGAGCCCGAAGAACGCGTCGAGCTGCCCGGTCATCCGCGTGGCGTCGGCCTTCGTGGTCTGCGCGAAACCGAAGGCGTCGGAGGCCTCGCCGAGTCCCGTCAGGCCGGACTCCGTGTGCACCCGGACGAACAGCCATGCGGTGCGCTCCGTCGCGCGGAGCGGCACGAGTTCAAGCTTCGTCAACCGATCAGAACGCGACGTCGTGGCCGCCGCGGCCAGCGTGGGCAGGGGCAGCGCGGACGAGGCGAGCAGTGCGGCCGCGGAGGAAGTCAGAAAGCGCCGGCGGGAGGACATGGGGTGGGGGTGGGAAATTTCGATTCTCAGACCGACGCACATTCGGCCGACGAAGGACAGTGCACCCGATCAAACGCTCCCACCCAACCGAAAAGCAATCCCTGGAGGGACGGTGTCCTCCCCGCCAATCCAAAATCGAGAATCCAAAATCCAAAATCGGCCTCAGGCCAGACACGCCTTGAACGCCTCGGTCAGCGCGGTGCGATCAAGGTTCTTGCCGATGAACACGAGCGTGTTGGTCCGCGGCTGGTCACCCCATTCGCGATCGAACTTGGCGTCGAACAGCATGTGCACGCCCTGGAACACGAGGCGCTTGGTCGATCCCTTCACGGAGAGCACGCCCTTCATCCGGTAGATGTCGCCGCCCTTCACGCGCAGCAACGTGCTGATCCAGTCGTTGAGTTTCTTGCCGTCGAGATCGCCCGGCGTGCTGATGCCCACGGACGTCACGCCTTCGGCGTGTTCATGCGCGGCGTGATAGTCCTCCTGCCAGACCGGCTTCACGGTGTCGCCGGCGACGTGGATGTGCAGCGGATCGTGACCGCACTGCTCGAAGACGAGGTAGTGGCCCGCTTCCTTGATCGGCAGTTTGAAGTGACCGTGTCCGTCCTTCAGCAGCAGGCGGTGCAGCGTGGTGCCGGGCGTCACCGCTTCGCCTTCCTTCGTTCGCGATTCCCAATCGGAAAACGCCTTCGCCGCGACTTCGATGGCCGAGGTGACCGCGGCCGGCCGGGCCTCACTTGAGAGGTCCGTCCCGCGCGGCAGCGGCATCACGATGACGTCGAGTTCATTGGGATTGCCGTGGTGGTGATGATGCCCGTCGGCGCCGTGATCGTGGCCATGACCGTGGTCATGCTCATGATCGTGCCCGTGCCCATGCCCGTCGTCGTCATGGCCGATCACCAGGTCGTGCGTGCCGGCGGGGAGCGGATAGGCGCCGGCCCACTCGAAGGGATATTCCGGCTCGAGGAACTTGGGATCGAGTTCGCTGGCGCGGCTGAGGTTGAAGCCGCCGACGTCGAGCACGCGATCAAGCGGGACGTCGGAGTTTTTCGTACGATAAATCTTCGCGACCGCGTTGATGTCCTTGATCCGCAGTTCGAGCGCGTCGAGCTCGGCGGGAGAGACGAGGTCGGTCTTGTTGAGCAGAATGACGTCCGCGAACGCGATCTGCTTCACGGACTCGTCGTCCTTCTCGAGGTGCTGGAGCACGTGCTTGGCGTCGACGACCGTCACGATCGCATCGAGCTGGAAGCTCTGCTTCATCTCGTCGTCGGTGAAGAACGTCTGCGCAACGGGCGCCGGATTCGCGAGCCCGGTGGTTTCGATCAGGATGCCGTCGAGCTTGTCCTTGCGCTTGAGCAGCCGGCCGAGGATGCGAATGAGATCGCCGCGCACGCTGCAGCAGATGCAGCCGTTGTTCATCTCGAAGAGTTCCTCGTCGCTCGTGATCACGAGCTGGTGATCCACCCCGACCTCGCCGAACTCGTTCTCAATCACCGCGAGCTTTTTGCCGTGATGTTCGGTGAGGATGCGATTCAGGAGGGTCGTTTTGCCGGCGCCAAGGAAGCCGGTGAGGACGGTGACAGGGATCATTAAAGGGAAGGTGGAGGGGAGGGAGAGGAGGAGGCCGAGCCGGCGTCACCGGCGGGGACGGAAGCGTGCGGGCGGAAGGTCGGATTGCAAACCGGGCGTGGAATGCGGGCGAAGTTGGCTCGCCCGACACCCCCCGGCGCTGTGCGCCACCCCTCTCGAGCCGGAAACATGCAGTGGAATGTCGGGCCGGCGCTTGCCGCCGGGCCGTTTCGCGAATGAAAGCCGTGGCCCGGCGACTAGCGCCGGCTACACCGATCCGTGGACGTTCCGTTACACGTTAGGCAGCCTTGGACGGTGGGGGCACCGTCCCTCCATGGATTGCTCTTTGAGAGGAGAGCGAGCGGAAGTCTGAACGATCCGCCTACCCTGGAGGGCGGGTGCCCACACCCGCCGATTTCATTCCACTGCCTCGTTCCGGTTCGAGTGGGGTGCCCGCAGGGTGGTGTGTGGCTTGATAGCCGGCGCCTATTTCGTGCCGGCACCGCGGCCCATTTCAGCGCAGATAATACGCCACGCGTTCGAACTTGTTGCCGCGGATATCGAGGCCGGTGATTTCCCCGGGGAAGGTCTTGGCCTTCTTGATCCAGTCGGCCTGAGCCTCGAATTGCGAGGTGTCGCCGACGGTTTCGCCGGTGGCCGGATTCGCTACGGCGCGCAGGGTGAGGGTGCGGCGCTCTCCTCCGGCGATGGCGGAGAGTTCGATCGCAGGCGCGGCGATGCGCACGAAATTCTCCGCGTGGCCGTCGAGCACGTAGACGGTCAGCTTGCCGGCGTCATCGTCGCGCACCAGTTCCAGATTGTAGGTGTGCTCCCCGATCGCGACGAGCGTGCCGCCATGCGGGGCGACGTGCGCGTGGCCGGATGCGGTGGTGGGCAGGGCGTGGTCGGCAGGTTTCGCGCACCCGGCCAGGAATGCGACGAGGGCGGTGAGGAGCGGAAAAAGGGACGGTGTCTTCATGGTCCAAAACTTTGCACCCGCGGCGGTGCTGCGGAAGACGAAAGCGCCGGGAAAAGGGAGTCTGTTTCCCGCTCCGACAAAAACTTCCCTCGCCGCCCTGCCCGCGCCTAGCCTTTCCCCGTGCACGGAACCCCACCAGCCCAGGCGAGCGTCGACCTCCGCCGCCACGCCAGCGGCGTGGAAACGAAAGCGATCCTGCCCGGTGAAATTCCGGGGGTGGAGCCCTCGTTCACGTGGGTGCCCGCCGGGGAACGGGTCGAACTCGGTTCGCCGGGCCGGCGGCAGCACATTGCTTTCGTGATCGAGGGAACGGGTCGTTTCTCGTCGGGGCCACTGGCCCGTGATCTCATCGCGAAGGACCTCATCGCGCCGCAGCCGGGCGTGCCGGCCACCTTCACCGCCGCCACGGCCGCGACGCTGCTGGTCCTCGCGATGGAACTTCGGCCGGGTGAAAGCGAGGCGGTGAAGCCGGGGGTCTATCCGTTCTTCAGCCGGTACGCGGACTGCGAGAAATACCGCGACTATTTCAAGACGCCGAAGACCGTGAGCCGGACGCTCGTGCCGCCCTTCTCGCTGCCGCGATTCGCGATGGGTTCAGTCGAGACGACGGGACCGGACCGGATCGAGCCGCACGCGCATGCGATGCTGGATCAACATTTCTTCAGCTTCGCGGACAATCACTGCACGCTGCTCGTGGATGGCGCGCGTCATGCGTTCGGCGGGAACTGCCTGCTGCACGTTCCCCTCGGCAGCGAGCACGGCATCGAGGCCGCGCCGGGGGACGTGGTGAATTACCTCTGGATGGATTTCTTCGGCCGGTCCGAGGACATGGAGTACCTCGTGGAAGTGCACAAACCGGTCTAGCGGACCGCTGATTTGGGCGCCGCTAATTGACGCTAATCGGTCGCTGATCCGAGCCACGGTGCGGGCATGTTTTGATTAGCGTCCAATTAGCGAAAATTAGCGGTTCAAACTCCGAGCCCCGGACTTTTGGAACCACTCATTGGCACTAATAGCTCACTAATCCGAGCCAGGGTGGGGTGCGTCAGAATGAGTGTCCGATTAGTGAAAATTAGTGGTTCGCCTCCCCGGTTCGAAGTGTTCGCTCAATTCGGGATCTCGGGCTCGACGAGCTGCGCGAGTTGCACGAGCGACTCCTGCCACCCGAGGTAGCACATCTCCGGTGGGATGACGGCGGGTACACCCTCCTGCACGATGTTCAGCTCGGTGCCGCCGAGGACCTTCTTGAACGTGATCGTGACGCGCATCTCGCCGGGGAGGTTCGGGTCGTCGAACTTGTCCGTGTAAACGAGCCGCTCGCCGGGCACCAACTCGAGATAGGTGCCGCCGAAAGAGTGCGACTGCCCGGTGCCGAAATTCGTGAACGACATTTTGTAGCCGCCGCCGACCCGGACATCGATGTGGTGCACCTTGCCCGTGAATCCGAACGGCGGGATCCATTTGCACTTCGCGTCCGCGTCAACGAACGCGCGATAGATTTTGTCGGGGCTGGAGCGCAGGACGCGGTGCAGGCGAATTGTATTGGTGGACATGGGCGTTTTGGCGGCGGTGGAAGTTGGCGGACAATTCCTCAACGAACCAGCCCGGTGTCGCCGGACAGATCGGAAATCAATTTTACGGATTCAAACCGGGATGGAGCCGGAAGCCAGGAATAGGATCCCGGTCCCGATTTGAACCACTTATTTTTGCCTGAGCCGGCGATCCTTTGTAGGGCCGGCGTTTACCGCCGGGCCGGTGCTTGACGATATTCGTTCTTGCTTCGCGGCCCGCCGACGAGCGGCGGCCCTACAAAGGGCACGGCCTCCGTCAATGCTTCTCGTTGCCGGCGGGAAACGGGAACTTCACCCGGAGAAACGTCGTGTTGAGCAATTTGATCGAACTCAGCTCGGCCTCGAACTTCGACGTCGATTTCAACCAGTCCGCTTGTGCCGTGAAACGCGCGGTGTCGCCCGGCGCCTCGTTGCGCGCGGTGTCCGGCTGCGGAGTAAACGCAAGCGGACGCTTTTCGCCTCCGACCGTCGCGACGACTTCGAAGCCCGATGATTTGCTCCGGACCGGAATCTTCACAGTGCTATCGAACAGGTAGGCGGTCAGCGTTCCGGTCTGAGGGTCCCGGACGAACTCGACGTGAAATTCGTCCCGGCCGAGCACGACGATCGTTCCCTGATGCGGGGCGCGGTAGGGGTGCTGGGGGGCCGGATCCGCCTTGCGCGCCGGTTTCGCGCAGCCGCCGACGCCGAGCAGGCCGGCGAGGCAGACGAGCAGGAAACCCGGGCGCATCTTCATGGCGAGAGCGTAGCCGCACCGGACCATGCGACGAGCAAAACTCCGACCGGAATAAAGTTTAGCCGACACGAAGCGGTGGGCGCGCACGAGGCACGCCCCCACGAAGTGCAGCGGGCACGAAAGGCAGGTAGGGGCGGGGCTCGTCCACGCCCGGATGGCTAAGGCCTGAGCGTTAGTGGCCGGTTAGCGACAGTGAGTGGTTTCCAAGCTCCGGTCCTTTGAACCACTCACGTTCACTAACGGGTCGCTAACTTTCCCTGGCGCAGGCGTAGCGCGTTTCCAATCACGCTGACGGAACTCAGGCTCATCGCGGCGCCGGCGAGGATTGGGCTGAGCAGCCAGCCGAAGATCGGATAGAGGGCGCCGGCCGCAATCGGCACGCCGACCGCGTTGTACACGAAGGCGAAAAAGAGGTTCTGGCGGATGTTTCGCATCGTCGCGCGGGAGAGCCCCGCGGCCTGCGCAATCCCGCGGAGGTCACCGCGCACGAGAGTGACCCCGGCGCTTTCCATCGCGACATCGGTGCCCGTGCCCATCGCGATCCCGACGTCAGCCGCTGCCAGGGCCGGCGCATCGTTGATGCCGTCGCCGGCCATGGCCACGCGGCCGCCGTCGCGCTTCAGCGCCTCGACGAGCCGGATCTTGCCCGCCGGATCGACCTCGGCCTCGAAACGATCGATCCCGAGTTCCTTCGCCACCGCGGCGGCCGTCCGCCGGTTGTCGCCCGTGGCCATGACGATCTTCAGGCCGAGGGCATGCAGCTGGGCGATCGCCTCGCGGGTCGTGGCCTTGATCGGATCGGCCACGGCCAGCAGCCCTGCAAATTGACCACCCGCGCCCACGAAGAGCACGGTCTGGCCCTCCGCCTGCCAGGCGGCGGCCTGCTCCCCGGCGTCGGCGGGGACGGTGACGTTCTCGCTCGCGAGGAACGACGGCTTGCCCACGACCACCCTTTGTCCCGCGACGAACCCGGCGACGCCGCCGCCCGTGACGGATCGAAAGCCGGTGACGCCGACGAGGGAAATTTTTCTCGCGAGCGCACCGCGCACGAGGGCCGCGGCGAGCGGATGCTCCGAGGAGCGTTCGAGTGACGCGGCCAAACGAATGAGCGACACTTCGTCCACCGGGCCGGCGGGCGCCGCGGCGACGAGCGCGGGCCGGCCTTCGGTCAGCGTTCCGGTCTTGTCGACCACGAGCCAGTTCACCTGTCCGAGCAACTCGAGCGCTTCGGCATGGCGGAACAGCACACCGGACTGCGCGCCGCGGCCGACGCCGACCATGATCGACATCGGTGTGGCGAGTCCGAGGGCGCACGGGCAGGCGATGATCAACACGGCGACCGCATTCACGATCGCATGGGCCAGCCGCGGCTCGGGACCGAAGAAGTACCAGAGTGCGGCGGTGAGGATCGCGATCGAGACCACCGTCGGCACGAAGTAACCCGCCACGCGATCGGCGAGCCCCTGAATCGGCGCGCGGCTGCGCTGGGCCTCTGCGACCAGGGCAACGATGCGCGCGAGCATCGTGTCGGCGCCGACCTTCTCGGCGCGAAAAACGAAACTGCCGGTCGCGTTGACGGTGCCTCCTGTGACGCGGTCGCCCGCCTTCTTTTCGACCGGCATCGGTTCGCCGGTCAGCATCGACTCGTCGATCGCGGACTCGCCTTCCTCGATGACGCCGTCCACGGGCACCTTCCCGCCGGGGCGCACGCGGAGCCGTTCGCCGGGCTGGACGAGCGCGAGGGCGACTTCCTCATCGCCCGCCGCCGTGACGCGCAGCGCGGTCGGCGGTGCGAGATGCAGCAAGGCCTGCATCGCGCTGGAGGTGCGGGCCCGGGCGCGGAGTTCAAGCACCTGACCGAGCAGCACGAGGACGATGATGACCGCAGCGGCCTCGAAGTAGACGTCGACCACGCCGTGTGGCCGCATGTTGGCCGGGAAAAAATTCGGGAAGAAGAACGCCGCGATGCTGTAGAGCCACGCCGCCGACACGCCGATGGCGATCAACGTGAACATGTTCCAGTGACCCGAGCGGAGGGACTTGGCGCCGCGGACGAAGAAGGGCCATCCCGCCCACAGGACGACCGGGGTCGACAACACGAGTTGCAGCCAGCGGCTCCACGGGGCGGTGGCGACGTGCATCAACGACGGCACGAGGTGCAGCATGCCCAGCACGAAAACCGGCAGTGCGAGCGCTCCGCCGATCCAGAAGCGCCGCGTCATGTCGATGAGTTCGTGATTCTGCTCCGGCGCCGCGCTCACCGTCTTCGACTCGAGTGCCATGCCACAAATCGGACAGTCTCCCGAATGGTCCTGCTCGATCTCCGGATGCATCGGACACGTCCATAATGTCCGCGCCGGCGCGGCGAACGCCGGGTTGCGCTCAAGAGCCATGCCGCACATCGGGCAATCGCCCGGCTGGTCACTCTCCACGCCCTCACACATCGGGCAGAAGTAGGCGGCGCCCTTGGGTGGCGTCACGTCCGCGCCGCCGTGGCCGTGGCAGCAATGACCCTCTTTGGCGGCAGGGTCGGTACCAGCGGCAGCATCGCGCCCGGAATCGGAGGGGACGCTTGGTTCGGGTCGGTGATCCGGATGCATGGGTTAAGCTAGCAGCGTTGTTACCCGCGGCAACTTCACCGCTCCGCTCCGACCTTGTTCGTCACGTCTTACTTGGATTCCGAAGTCGAACGGTTGGGCGTGGCCCTGCCCGTGAGGGCAGGGATTTCTCGCCCGCTTCTGCATCTAGTCGTCCCGCTGCTCACGCAGCGGGCTACGAAGCCAACTTCGGACTCCAGGTATTACGTGACGGGCAAGGTTTGGGCCGGGACGGGAGAGTGGGCGGTCAGGGGAGGCGCTCGATGACGAGGTGCGGGTCCTTGGTCGCGCCCTGCTCGTAGGCGAGGACGGCGCCGCGATTCGCGGGGAGCGCCGCGAGCACCGGGAAACGCGCTTCGGGCGCGACCTTCGTCGGTTGAGCTGCACTCGGAAGTTTGGCCGTTACGAGATCGGTCCCCTGCTGCCAGACGATGCGGGTACCGTCGGCTTGGACGAGCGCGACGGGTTGCTTGCCGGGGCCGAGCGGTTTTTCCGGTCCGCGCGGCGGGGCGTAGAACACCGTGCCGGCCCGTTGCCAGATGCCCGCAAAGTCGCCGTTGCCGAGGGCGATGAGCCGGCCGCCGTCCATGGGACACGCGGCGAGCTGCCATGAGCCCTCGCCGGACTTGCGTGCGGGGGAAAACTTCGAGGCTCCGGCAGGGCGGGTGGCGATCCACATGTCGCGATCGCCGGCGATCGCGTTGCGCCACATGACGGCGAGATTGCCCGCAGCGTCAAAGAGCGCGGTCGGGTGGCAGCACTCACAGATCGTGCGATCGGATGATTGATAGATCTGTGCGTTCCGGCTCCAGGTTGCCCCGCTGTCGGTGGATTCGGCGAACCAGAGTTCCATGCCCGCATTGCGGTGATCGAGCCAGGTGACGAAGCAACGTCCGTCGGGCCCCAAAGCGAGATCGTGCAGCCCTTCCCGCGCGCAACCGGGTACGTCGTTGACCACGACGGGATCGCTCCAAGTGCGGCCGCCGTCCTTCGAATGCACGGCCCGCAATTCGTCCGTCACATAAGTCACCGTCACCCGGGCGCCGGTGGCGGCGATGCGCGGGCCGCGGCGCATGCCGAGCATCAGCTTCGGGGCAGTGACGGCTCTAACGGCGGGCGTAAAGGTGGCGCCGTCGTCGGTCGAGCGCGCGACGAAAATCTCACTGCCATGGCCGTAGACGAGCCAGACCTGGCCGTCGGCGGCCACGGCAAGCTGCGGCTGGGCGGCGGCGGCAATTTCCGTCCGGGCGGTCAGGCCCGAAGCGATGCCGAACACGAGCAGCGCGGCCGCGGCGTGGCGGACCGATGACCCGATTGGCATGGCCGATCAGTTCTGGATCTCGCCGCACTTCAGCATCGATTTGCCGAAGTAGGGATTGTTGATCGTCTTTTTCGTCTGGACCCAGTCGCCCTGCTTTCCCGGCACCATCGGGCAGTGCGCGTGGAAATAGCCCGGCTGGCCCTTGGCGATCTTGAGCGCTTCCTTGCTGAGCGACTTGAAGGCCTCGCGGGCAGTCTTCAGCGAATCGGCTCCGGCAATCGCCTTGGCGGTGTCGCCCGTCAGCGACGAAGCCGCCTTCTTGGCGGCATCGAGATCGTCAGACGCCAGCGCGGCGCGGACGCCCTCATATTGGGACAGGAAAGTTTGATGTTCGGCGGTCAGCGGCGCAGCCGCCTGCTGGGCAAACGCGGTGGCGACAACGGGAGCAGCGGACAGAAGACGGAGCAGGGTGAGGAGTTTCATTTTCTTTGAGGAGTTAGGATGGAAGGGGGAAGGAGAAAAGACGAGCGGAGAGGCGGAGGACGGACATCGGACGGCGAATGACAGACTTAAACTCAGAACTCAGAACTCAGAACTCAGAACTCAGAACGCTGAACGCTGAACTCCACCCACTATACACCGGCCGGCGGGAAACCCTGCGAGATTTCTTCGAGTCTCAACCCCCAAACCCCGAACGCGGACTATTTGCCCGGAACCCAGAACCCGGAACCCAAAACCCAGAACCGTCAAAGCCACCCAAGGCCGACGACGAAGAAGCCACACACGAGGCACCCGGCCGCAAAGGCCAGCACGGCCCCGCGGCGGCGATCGCGGCGTTCCCAGGCGAGGAGGACACTGGTCACGACGAGGGCGACGAGCCCGGCGGCGAGGGCGTCCATGGCGAAAGTCCAGAGCTTGGTCAGGTTCCAATCGCGCTCCGCGCGGGTCGCGTTGGCCCCGACACCGTTGAAGGTGTGCAGCGCGCGGAGGCTGCCCCAGCCGTTGAGCTGCACGTCCTGCACGGAGGCGGACATCGCGGTGAGATCCACTTTGACCTCCACGTTGCGCCCCGGCCGCGCGACGCGGAAATCGAGGCGCTGGTCGGTGGGGCGGCTCGCGGTCCATTCCACTTCGCCGGCCAGATTGAGCTGCCTCATCACCTCGTTCGCGCGGTCGAGATCCGACTGGGTGTTGAGTGGCTTCAGCGCGTGCTGGGCGGTCGTTTGCCGGCGATTGGTCCAGAATTCGGCGAAATCCCAGTGATGATTCAGCAGCAACCCCGAGGCGGAAAACAGCCAGAGGAAGATCAGGAAATACAGCCCGAGCCAGAGATGGATTTTCAGGAGCCAGGATTTCATGGCGTCATGCACTGACCATCGCGCCCACGAGTCCACCGACGGTCAGCAATCCGGTGATCAACATCACCCAGCCGGTCGTGCGCTCTGACTTGTACGCCCACCAGAGGTAAAGTCCGGTGGCGGTCACGAACACGGTGGCGTAGACCACGGCGTCGGTGAGCCACCCCCAGATGGCCATGTAGATCCAGTTGCCGCGAAATTGGATGAGGTGCGGACCGGGCCGCTTGTGGAGGTACACGAGTGCGGCGGCCATGCCCTCGGCCTGATGGCTCAGAGTCGCAGTGCTCGACTTCAAATCGACCTCGACCGTCGTGAGTTCGCCCGGCCGAGAGACGGGGATGACGAGCCGCCCGGCCTTGGTGTTATGACGGACGTTGTCGATTTCACCGGTGAGCTGGAGCTGGTCGAGAATCCCGCGAGCCTGGGCGAGCGATCCGACCTTGGCGTCATCGGCCAGCGTGAGCGTCCGCGACTCGACTGGGGAAGGTACCGGGATCTTTCTTTCGGCCGGCGGATGATTCAGCACCCAGGTGCTGACGGCGAAGACCAGCAGGAATGGCGACAGAAAGAGGCCGACGTAAAGGTGGAGATCGCGGGTCCAGAGACGGACGGAGGTCATGCGGAGTCGACCTCCGACCTCGCGTGCTTCCGCTCCCGGAGCCACGCAAATATCACGGGTGTGACGATCAGGATGTGGACGAGCGACGAAATCATCCCGCCGACAACCGGTGCGGCAAGGGGCCGCATGATCTCCACGCCAGGGCGTGTGCTCCAGAAGATTGGCACGAGTCCCGCGATGGTGGTCGCCACGGTCATGACTTTCGGCCGCAGCCGCAGCCGCGCACCCTCCTTGATCGCGGCGAGCAGCTCGGCTCGCGAAAGCGTAGCGCCACTCTTCTCCGCCAGCTTTCGTTTTACGGCTTCCTCGAGATAGATGACCATGACGACGCCCGTCTGGATCGCGGTGCCGAAGAGCGCGACGTAGCCGACCCAGACGGCGACGCTGAAGTTGTAGCCGAGCAGCCATTGCAGCAGCACGCCGCCGGTGAGGGCAAACGGCACGGCGAGGATCACATGCGCCGCCTCGATGGCGGAGTGGAAGGTGATCGTGAGTGCCAGGAAGATGATCAGCAGCACCGCCGGCATGATCCACTGCAGCGTCCGCCGGGCGCGAAGCTGATTCTCGTACTGGCCGGCGTACTCGACGGTCATGCCGGGATCCAGCGTGACCTGCCGGCCGATCTCGCGCTTCACGTCGGCGACGAAGCCACCGAGGTCGCGGCCGACGACGTTGGCCTGGACGAACACGCGCAGCCGGCCGTTCTCGCTCGCGATTTCGTTCGGGCCGATCACGCGCTCGATCGTGGCGACCTGGCCGAGCGGAATATAGCGCATCATCGCCGTCTCGTTCGCGCCGCCCGGCTTCGCGGTCCGGGGTGGCAGCGCGATCGGCAGAGCGCCGAGACGATCGAGATCCTCGCGGTCGGCCCGATCATAGCGGACCTGGACCGGCCAGCGTTCGCGGCCCTGCAGGGAGGTCGTGGCCGTGCGGCCGCCGAGGCCGGTTTCGGCGACGGCGAGCACGTCCTCGACGCTCAGGCCATAGCGGGCGAGGGCCGTGCGGTCGGCGGTGATTTCGAGGTAGGGTTTGCCCTGGACCCGCGAAGGCGCGACGCCGGTGGCGCCGGGGATCTTGTTTACGACCTGTTCGACGGCGAAGGCCTTTTGCTGGAGCGCCTCGAGATCGTTGCCGAAGATTTTGACGCCGAGCTGGGCGCGGATGCCGGTGGAAAGCATGAGCACGCGGTTCTCGATCGGCTGGAGGAAACCGGGAACGTAGCCCGGGACCTGGGTCAGCTTGCCGGTGAGTTCCTCGATGAGCTGGGCCTTCGTGAGGCCGGGCCGCCAGGTGGCGGGCGGGCGCAGCATGATCGTGGTCTCGATCATTTCGACGGGCGCGGGGTCGGTGGCGGTGTCGAAGCGTCCCAGTTTTCCGGCCACGCTCGCGACCTCGGGCGTTTCGCGAATGACGCGATCCTGCCACGACATGATCCGCTTGATCTCGGTGAGCGAAGTGCTCGGCAGGAGCACGGGCATGAAGAGCAGCGAGCCCTCCTCGAGCGTCGGCATGAACTCGCTGCCGAAACCGCGGGGCAGCTTGGCGGCCAGTGCCGAATGGCGACTGGCGAGTGCCGAGTGGAAGGACTCTGGAATGCCGAAAGCGATGACGAGGCAGAACGCGAGGAGCGTGGCGGCGAGGGCGAGGACGGTCTTCCGGCAGCGGAGCGCCCATTCGAGGACCGGGTCGTAGATCGCGAGGAGACCGCGCATCACCCAATTTCGATCCTCGGCGTGAAACGGGCCGCGCACCAGGAAGGTGCACATCACGGGCACCAGCGTGACGGCGAGCACCGTCGCGCCGAGCATCGCGAAGGACTTCGTCCACGCCAGCGGGTGGAAGAGTTTACCCTCCTGGCCCGTGAGCGTGAAGATCGGGACGAACGCGAGGATGATGATCCCCATCGCGAAGAAGATGGGCCGGCCAACCTGCTGCGAGGCCTCGAGGGTGATGCGGTAGTAGTCGCGGGCCGTCAGCTTGGCGCCGGGGTTCGCGCGGCGGTTTTCGGCCTCGGCGAGTTCGCAGTGCCGGATGACGTTTTCGACCATCACGATGCCGGCGTCCACGAGCACGCCGATGGCGATCGCGATCCCGGTGAGCGACATGATGTGCGACTGGATCCCGAATTCCTTCATCAGGATGAACGCGATCAGGATCGAGGCGGGCAGCGGGACGGTGACGATCAGGATGCTGCGGAAGTGGAACAGGAAGATCGCGTGCATCAGCGTCACCAGCAGCACCGCCTCCCACAGCGTGTGCTCCAGGGTGTTGATCGCGCGCTCGATCAAGTCGCTGCGATCGTAGAACGGCTCGATCGTCACCCCCGGGGGCAGCCCGCGGCCAATCTCGGCGATGCGGGCCTTCACGTCCTGAATGACCCGATAGGCGTTCTCGCCGGTGCGCATCACGACCGTGCCGCCGACGACCTCGTGACCGTCGAGGTCGAGGGTTCCGCGCCGGTAGTCGCCGCCGATCTGGACCGCGGCGACATCGCGCAGGTAGACGGGAACGTCGTTCCGCATCGTGATCGCGATTTCCTCGAGGTCCGCGGCGGAACTAATCAGGCCGCGACCGCGGACGACGAACTCGAGCCCGTTCTCCTCGACGGTGCGGCCGCCGACGTTGAGGTTGTTCTTCGCGATCGCGGCAAAAACTTCATCGAGCGACACGCCGGCCTGGCGCATCCGCAGCGACGAGACCTCCACCTGCCACTGGCGGACGAAGCCGCCGATGCTCGCGACCTCGGCGACGCCGGGGACCGCGGCGAGCTGGTAGCGGACGAAGTAATCCTGCAGCGCCCTCAACTGACCGAGATCGTACTTGGCGCCCGTGGGATCGATCTTGAGGTAGTATTGATAGACCCAGCCGAGCCCGGTCGCGTCGGGTCCGAGTCGCGCGGTCACGCCCGGCGGGAGCACGTTGCCCAGATAATTGAGCCGCTCGAGCACCCGGGTGCGGGCGAAGTAGTTGTCGATTTTGTCCTCGAAGATGACGGTGATCAGCGAGAAACCGAACATGGATGTGGCCCGCACGGTGCGGACGCCCGCGAGGCCCTGGAGATTGACGGAGAGCGGGTAGGTGACCTGGTCCTCGACCTCGCGCGGACTGCGGCCGTCCCAGTCAGCGTAGACGATGATCTGATTCTCGCTCAGATCGGGAATGGCATCGATCGGCACCTGACGCACCGCGAACGCGCCCCAGGCCAGCAGCATGATCGTGCCGCAGAGGACGAGAAACCGGTTCTCGAGCGACCATTTGATAAGACCGTTAATCATGCTGGCGCCTCCTGACGGGCGGGCTGATTGCCAATTGCCAAATGGCGAGTGCCGAGTTCTCGGGGAAGCCGGTCATGCGTCCGCGACCGGCCGGGAAATTCGGCACTCGCCATTCGGCAATCGGCATTCCCCTCACGGCAGCTCCGTGCCGCAGTCGGCCATCGACGATCCGAAAAACGGGTTTCGGGCCGGTTGGCTGCGCTGGACCCAGCGCCCTTTGCCGAGGACGGGCGTCATGGGACACTGAAAGATTTTCAAACCGAGATGCTCGCGGTGTGGCTTGAGCAGGTCGGCGACGGCGGTGCTCCAGGACTCAAAGGAGAGCCGGGCGGACCGGAGGTTGTCGCCGGCCACGAGCTTTGGGAGCGCGGGATAATTCGCGGCAACCTGGGCGAGGGCCGGGAATGATTTCCGGTACGCCGCGTAATCGTCGGCGGCGAGGGCGTTCGCGCCTTCGATCGCCACGCGCGCCAGGGCCGCGAGATCAGAGTCGTCGGCGTCGCGGCTGGCGGTCGCGGAAGGAGCCTCGGCTGCCGGCAATGGATCGCGGACCGTGACTTCGGTGGGGGACGCCGCCGGTGCCACCGGCACCGGTCCGCCGGGAACGTGGCCCGCCGCCTCGCTTTGCAACTGGGCCTGCGCATCGACGAGCAGTGCGCCCGTGGTCACGACGTTCTCACCCTCGTGCAGGCCTTCGAGAATTTCCACGAGGGCGTCGCCGCGGCGTCCGACGCGCAACTGCCGCGCTTCAAAATTGCCGTTGCCCACATCGACATAAGCCACGGGGCCCCGGCCGGCATCGAGAATGGCGGAGCGGGGCGCGGCGAGCACGGCGGGGGATTCCAGCAGCACCCGGCCCTGGGCGGGGACGCGATGGGGCAGCACGTGGTCCTGACCGGTGAGCGAGGCGGGATGCGGATTGTTGATCACCACGCGGGCCCGGGTGGTGCGCGTCGTCTCGTCGAAGTTCGGATCGATGAAGGCAACCGGACCGGTGATGATTTCGCCGGGGACGGCGCGGGTGGTGATCTCGACGGTCTGCCCGACGCGGACCCACGGGATGTCCTGCTCGTAGATTTCGAAGACGAACCACATCGAGGAGAAGTCGGCGATTTCGAACAGGCGATCGCTGGTCTGGACGTACTGGCCCTCGTAAACCGACTTGCTGACCACGGTGCCGCCGACGGGCGCGCGAATCGGCACGACGGCGGAAGGCTTGAGGCTCTTTTCCACCGCGACCAAGTCGGCCTCGGTCAGGCCGAGCTCGAGCAGCCGCTCGCGGGCGGCGGCGCGTTCGGCGACGGGGAAGGCGCCCTCGCCGGCGCGGAGCCGTTCGAGATACACGCGTTGGGCGGAGAGAATTTCCGGGCTGTAGATCGTGGCGAGCGGCGCGCCAGCTTCCACCTTCTGTCCGAGGTAGGTGATGTCGAGGCGCTCAATCCGGCCGGGCACGCGGGCGGAGATGATCCGGTGCCGGGTATCGTCATCGTCGATGCGGCCGTTGACCCGCAGTGTGCGGCTCAGCGCCTGGCGCGTGACGCGCGACGTCTCGAGGCCGATGGTCGTAATCATCGAGGGCATGAACGTCACCGTGCCCGGTGCGTTCGCCTTGCCGGCTACGGCTAGGACGAGCTTCATGCCGCAGATCGTGCAGTTGGCGGGCTTGTCCGACTTGATCCACGGATGCATCGGACACTGGTAGGCCGCCGGAGCACCGGCGGCTGCCGCTGCCGTTCCCGCTGGCGCGACCAGCAGCGCGCCGACCGCGAGAAGGGAGAGTACCCGGAGCAGGGAGTTCATGACGTGGATCCCGGAGTGGGAAGCTTGATGTAGCCCTGCCCGTGAGGGCAGGGACTGCTTTCCGTGTCGCTTGATGTCTTCCGCCGCTTACGCCGCGGGCCGCAAAGCCGAACTCGAAATTCCGGCGCCAAGCGAAGCGGGCCGGAATTTCTCAATGATGTTCCTCGGTGAAATCCTTCTTCGGGTCGCGCTTGTCCGGGTTCTTCGCGGCCTCGTCGATCTTCTTCAGGAACTTCGCCGGATCGGCCTTCACGTCCGGGATGCAGCGCTCGCAGCAGAGCATGATCTTGCGGTCGGGCTTGCCGGCCTCGTGGTGCACGTACTCGACGGGCTTGCCCATTTCCGTGAGCGATTCGCCGCTGACGACGCAGGTCATCAGCGGATAGTCCTTGGGCACGGCATCGGCCTTGTCGCCTTGGCCTTTTTCGGCGGCGAACGCCGCGAGGGAGGAAACGAGGAGGAGGGGGATGAGGGAGATTTTCATCGCGGAAAGATTACACCGGGCATTAACCCGGAGTCAGCAAAACCCCTTGAAGATTTTTTGCGGGATTTGCCCGGATGCGGTTTATAGCTCACGAAGCCACCATGAATACCTCCCCCGATCCCCTCGACTCCCTGCTGGCGAAGTGGCGGGTCCAACCGTCCTCCCAGCATCAGTTTCGCGCGGCAGTCTGGCAGCGGATCGCCGTGGCGGGACAACCGGTGAACTGGGCGCGGTTTGCCCGGGCGCACCCGGCCCTGGTTTCCGGCGCCCTCGGTGCCGCTTTGGTGGTCGGAGCATGGACCGGGCGGGAGCAGGCGCGGGCGCACGCGGCCACGGAGAGCAGCCGGCTCGCCGCCGCCTACGTGCAGTCGCTCGACGCCCGCACGATGACGCTTCCCTGACATGAGGAATTTCCTGCTCACCCTCGGATTGGCGATCGTGGCCTGCGGCGTGGCGTTCGGCGTTTTTTATTCGCTCAACGACAACGCCGCCCTGCGCCGGGCCGCGCGCGACAACGACGCCATGGCCTGGCTCGAGGCGGAGTTTCACCTCGATGCCGCGCGGATGGCCTCCATTCGGAAGTTACACGAGGACTACGGCACGCTGTGCGCCGAGCACTGCACGCGGATTACGAATGCCCGCCGCGCCGCCGCGCCCGCCGCGGAGCTCGGCCAACTCGAGCAGGCCTGTGTCGATGCCATGACGACGCACTTCCGACAGGTGGCCGGCCTGATGCCCGCGACGCAGGGAGAACGCTATCTGCGCATGGTGCTGCCTCGCGTGGCCCAATATCCGCACGCCGGCGCGCCGAGCGTGCAGATGACGCATTGAGCCGGTGAGCGAGGCCGTGTCCCCCGATTCCTCAGCGGCGGCCGCCGCGTTGGTGGATCGTGAACTCATGCTGCGGCTGCAGGCCGACGACGGGGCGGCGTTGGGAAAATTAATGGAGCGGTGGGAAGATCCGGTGAAGCGCGTGATCGGCCGGATGGTGTTCAACGCGACGGAGGCAGAGGATCTCGCGCAGGAAACGTTTGTGCGCGTCTGGCAGCAGCGGGCGCGGTTCCGTCCGGACGCGGTGGTTCGGCCCTGGATTTTTTCCATCGCCGTCAACCTGGCGCGCAACCGCCTGCGCTGGTGGCGGCGGCGTCCCGAGGTCGAATTGGATGAGTGGAGCGAGGCCCAGGCCGCGCCCGGTGCGGCGGGTTCGCCGCGCCACGGGTCTGCGGAGCTGGAAGGCCAGGAGCGGGCCGCGGCCGTGCGCGATGCGATTGCCGCGCTGCCGGTCGATCTGCGCGAGGCGCTGGTGCTCTTCGAGTACGAGGAGATGTCGCAGGCGGAAATCGCCGCGGCCGTCGGGGCGACGCCGAAGGCCGTCGAGACCCGCATCCACCGCGCCCGGGAAAAATTGCGGACGGCGCTGCAGCGCTGGATGTGAGCGGGGTTGGCCTGTTCGTCACGGGGTTCGGCGTGGCCCTGTCCGTGAGGACAGGGACGTCTTCATCCCTGCGCCTTGAGCCATCCAATCACTTTTCCGATTTCGGCGCGCCGCAGCGAAGCATGGCGGCACCGAAATACGGATTCTCGACCGGGCCGGTCGGCTGCACCCACACGGCGCGGGCCATCGGGCAATACATCACCGTCACCTTTTTCTCGGTCACGGTCAGCGGTTCGATCTCCTCGCTCAGCCCGCGGAACACGGTGCGGGCTCCGGTGAGGTCCGCGGCGCCGGCGAATTCCCGGGCGAGCGCCACGATGCCAGTCATGCCATCCGCCTCCGCGAGACGCGCGAGTTCATTGGAGGCCCGCCTGGCCGTCGCGAGATCATCGGCGGCAAGCGCCTTCGCCATCGGCACGTAGGCCGTGAGCAACTCGCAGCCGTACTTGGGCGCGGGTTCGGAAGTGGCGGCAGACAGCGCGACGGCCGTGCCTACGAAGGTCGCAACGAATAGAATCCGAAAGAGAGCGGAGATCTTCATGCGCGGAACGTAGCGGGTCGCGTTTGCGGATCAAATCCCGGGGTGGATTGATCGGGAACGCAGAGGGCGCACAGCGCGGGCAGGGCTCGGGGCGAACCGGACAGGATGGGCGGGATGTCGGAGGAAAGTTCTCGAGGCGGTATGTGGCTTCGGCGACTCAACCGCGGCGGGTAAACACACTCCGGCGCTCGCGCTCCACCCCGCTCGCGCCGGAACGATGCCGTGGAACGAAATCGGCGGGTGTGGGCACCCGCCCTCCAGGGTAGGCGGATCGTCCAGGCTTCAGTTCGCTCTCCTCTCCAAGAGCAATTTATGGAGGGACGGTGCCCCCACCGTCCACGGCCTGCCGTTCGCTAAGAATAAAGGCTCAAAGCTAGTCGAAGGGCGTCGGCCCTGCCTTTGACTGCATCATTCCGGCTCGAGAGGGGACTTCGGGGCAGCGCCTCGATCGGGAGGAGGTTCCCTGAATTGATACCCGAGGCGGGGTTGTCATCTAATAGATGACAAAGTGGCTCGGGGGGCGGGACGCGCCGCGTCCTGGACCGGCGGAATTTGTTCCGACGGGCGACCTGGTCTTCGCCGGTCGGAGACCGGCTCTCCCCGATCGGGCATTACGGGCCCAGCACGAGGTCGTCCGCGGTGTGAGGCTTTCGGTCGGGGCCGGCGCTGCGGATTTCCATCTCGGTGCCGCTCGCGGCGTGGAAGAAATAGGGCGTGCCCCAGCGATCACAGAGTTCGCCCGCGGCATTCAGCGCGGGATGGCGATCCGGGATGAACACGAGCCGCAGACGGTTTTCACCGCGGAGCGCGGCGGTGATCTCGGCATTGTTGCCGACGGGATTTCCCTCGCGGAGGAAATTGCTCCGATAGGTGGCAAGCAGGTCGGCGACGATCTGGAGGTCGGCCTTCGCGGTGCCGCCGGGCGCGTGGAGATCCTTTGCCACCTCGGTCGCGTCCACGGGGGGTGGGATTTTGGATTTTGGACTCTCGATTTTCGATTTGAAGGCGGACGGCGCCCCGTCCGCCCTGAGGTGGCTTGAGTCGCTCTCGCGACTCCGCCACAGGAACCATCCGAGAATCAGGGCCGCGAGGACGGCGGTGAATGCGAGCACGCGTTTCATGGGAGCCGTTTAACGTCAGGTGGAGCGGCAATGCGAGGCGGGCGCGCACGAGGCGCGCCCCTACGAAGTACGGGAAGGGAAGTGGCACGTCCACGCCCGGCGGCATGGGTATTTCCAAATATACTCTCTTTGGCAGATTGACCCGCGAAGCGGGCCAGGCGGCGCGCGGAGCGCGGCGCCCCTAGACGAAGCCGAGATTCGGGTTCGCGAAGCGGCCGAGGTTCGGAAACGCGACGCCGAGATTGGTCGCGCTGACGCCGAACCAGCGGGCCAGTGTCGCGCTGTACTCGTCGACGCTCGTCGTCGGAATCCACCGTCCCTGCGCGGTGTCGTCCGGTCCGCCAATCGTCAGGGTCGGCATCCGGCCGTAGATGTCACCGCCGTTCACCGCTCCTCCCATGATCAGATGGTGCGAGCCCCAGCCGTGGTCGGTGCCGGCGCCGTTCGAGCTGTAGGTGCGGCCGAAGTCCGAGGCCGTAAACGTCGTGACGCGATCGGCACAGCCGAGTTCGGTGGTGGCGTTATAGAAGGCGTTCATCGCCTGGCTCACCTGCTGGAGCAGGTCGGCATGCGCCCCGACCGCGGTGCTGGCCGCGACCTGATCAGCGTGGGTATCCCACCCTCCAATGCGCGCAAAGAAAACCTGGCGCCGCAGGTTCAGGCTGCTCGCGACGCTGATGAGGTAGGCGATCGACTTGAGCTGGTTGCCGAGATTGGTCGCCGGGAAGGCGGTCGTGAGCGTGGGCGCGGCGGAGAGGACGCTGCCAAGAATGTCGCTCGTGCCGATGGCCTCGGTGGACAAGGTGCCGAAAGCGGAGGCGAACAGGTTGGCATTGGCGCCGGTGAACAAGTCCTTCTGCGCGGCGTAGCGCACCGCATTGTTTCCGCCCGTCGTGTTGGTGAAAACAACCGGTCCGCCCTTGGGACTGCTGTTCGAAGCGGGCTGGACGGCGAGCTGCACCACGTCCGTGCCGACCTGGAGATTGTTAAATCCATTTAACGTGACCGACATCGAGGCCTTGCTGTTCGTGTTGAGCGAATCGACAAGGTCGGCCATCCGCCCGCCCCAGCCGGAGCGGAACGGCTGGTCCGGGACGGAACTCTGCCACTGGACTTGCTGATCGTTGTGCGAGAAGAGTTGCGGCGGAAGCCGGACGGTCCGGGCGTTGTACTGGGACTTCGTCGTCGGCTCGACCAACGTGCCGACGTTGGCGAGGAGCGCGACGCGGCCCGTGCCGAATAACTGGTGGACTTCGGCCAGACTCGGATGGAGTCCCCAGGCGCGGCCGTCAGTCGTGCGCGGCGTGAGCGGCAGGAGCGAAGCCTGCGGCAAGGCGAGCGCGGAACGCGCCGATTGATAGGCGGCGTAGCCTGAATCGCGCGGGATGATCAGGTTGGAAGCGTCATTGCCGCCGCTGAGAAAAATGCAGACGAGGGCCTTGTAGTCCGACGGCACGGCTCCCGCGGTCGAGGGCGTGGAGTTGCCCGAGGGGATGTCGGCCGCGGCCACCGTGGCCCGCAGACTTGCGAGGGTCGAAGCCATGCCGGTCAGGCCGACGGCGGCGCAGGACTGACCGATGAAGCGGCGGCGTGAATTCATGCGGAAAAAGGGTTGCGGGTTATCGCTGGGTGGCCCCGTCGGGACTGGTGACGGTGAGCAGGATGGCGGTCTGGGCGCGTTCGAGCGGGGTCGTCGTTGACCCGAGGGCGGCCAGAGCGAGGAGGATGCGGTTGCGAGTGGCGGTCGACATCTGGCCGCCGCAGAGGAGGAGGTTGAGATGATCGAGCAGCGCGGGCGGGTTCGACACGAGGGACTGCTCGGTGGTGAGATTCAGGGTCGCGGTGTTACTGGCATTCGTGCCGGTCGCCGCGCGAAAGATCGTGTCGCGAAGGAAATTGGGCGTGCTGATGGCGGTGGTGTCGTTGGTGATCTGGAACTCGGGGGCGACGAGTCCGGCGGCGGCGAGGGTTCCGGGGTAGACGTAACCGGGCTCGAAGAAGTTGAACACCGTCGGCGACCGCAAAGCCGCCTGCGCCAGGTTGTTCTCCGGGTTGTTGAAGTTCACCGCGTAGTGCCCGCTTTGGGCGGCGGCGCGGAAGGAGCGGAGGAAACCGGTCAGCCGCAGCAGCGGTTCGCGCAGTTTGCCGAAGCCGGGGCTGGCAGCGACGACCGGCGAGCGCGCTTCGTAGTCGGTGAGGATCGCGCGCACCATGGCACCGAGGTCGCCGTTCGAGCCGAACTTGCCCGCCACCCGATAGACGTAGGCGGGGCTGGGGTTGGCGGTGACGAGACGCTGGATGAGTTGACGGGCGATGAACGGGGCCGTGTTCGGATGCGCCACCAGGGCATCGAGCGTGCGCCGCAGATCCTCGGTGCCGCCCAGGTTCGCCGGCAGGGTGACGCCGCCGATGATCGTCTTGGCCCCGGTCTCGTGAACCGCGGGGTAGATCATCATCGGGTTGATGTAGTTTTGCGTGGCGCTCCGGAAGTTCGGGTTGGTCGCCGTCGAGAAGAAGCCCCAGCCGGTGAACACCTTCGCCGTCTCCGTGATCGTGGTGTTGTCGTAGGTGGGAATCGGCTGTCCTTGCGCGTCGAGCTTGAGCGTCCCGTCGGGCTGGAGCTGCACGAGCCCGATGGTGAACAACTGCATGATTTCGCGGGCGTAGTTCTCATCCGGATGCGTGCCGGCGACCGGGTCCGCCTTCGCGTTCCGCAGATGACTGAGGTAGGCGCCCATGATCGGGCTGAGCGAAACCTGCTCGAGCAGCGTGCGGAAGCTGCCAAACGCCTGCGCCGCCAGCAGATCGTAGTAGTTGGCGAGCGCCTCCGCGTAGAGATCGCCGGCCAGGGTGGAGTCGGAGACGACGAGAATCTCGCTCAGGGCAAAGGCGACGCGCTGCCGGAGCTGGTCCGGGCCCTGCAGGGTGTTGTACATCCAGGCCTGCTGGCGGTGGAGGGGGATCGGCCGGTTGGGCGGCGTGTTGCCGGTGATGGGGGTGTAAACGAGTTCCTCCAGCGTGCGGCTCCGGTGCGACGTGTTGGGCAGCGCCATTTGCGCGTCGATCCACGCGTTGATGCTGCCTCCGGTGAGCGCATCAACTTCGGCGCGCTGCGGGCCGAAGGTGGCTTGCGTGAGCAGCCGCGCGGCATCGGTCGTGGTGATATCGGTGAGGGCAACGGCGGGCGGCTCGGCGGGCGCCGTGAACACTTGCGAGCCAAGTGCGCTCAGAAACGCACCACTCAATTCGCCGGCGGGAAACTTCGACGTGTCGACGCCCACGAAAACCAGTCCCCGGCGCAGCGCGTCCAGGATTTGGGAGGACGTCGCGGTCGCCGTCGGGCTGATGGTCCATTGCGTTCCCGAGACCTGGCCCAGTGGGAGATTCAGCAGGTAATCGCCGTTCGCATTGACGCTGCCCAGAAAGAGGTGGGCCCCGGTCTGGCCGGAACTGAGATTCGAGAACGAAACGTTAACGGTCGCGACGGTGCCGCTCGCGCTGAGCACCAGGGTGGCCAGCCCGGACGCGGACGAACTGCCCGCCGCGGAAGACGGACGTAGATTGGCGACGTAAAGCGTGCCGACGCTGTCGTTGACCGAGAGCGTGGCACTGGCGGTGCCGAGCGTGAAACCGGAGCCCGTTTCCAGGGTGAGCTGAATCGTCTCCGTGCTCTCGATCGTGGTGTCGGGGTAGGGCATCACTGGCACCGTGACGCTCGCGGCGCCCGCGGGAATCGTGACGGAGCCCAGCAGCGCGGGATAATCGATGCCGTTGGTCGCCGTGCCGCCGACGCCATACGCGATCGTGAGGGCCGAGACCGTGCTGCCCGTGCGACTGATCACGAACTGGCCCGCGGTGGCGCCGGTTTCATCCGTGACGCCGGGACCGGTGGAAATGGAAACGACGGTCGGACCGCTGCCAACGATCTGGCTCGTGACGTTCACGCCGTTTTGGAGCAACACGCCCTGGTTGTTCTGGGCGGTCAGGGCGGTGCCGCTGGACTTGGTGCCGGCGACGAAGTTGAGCTGGGTCAGTCCTGCGACGGTGACCGACTGGCCATTGGTCTGCTGGAGATTTCCCCCTGTGATGCGGGCGTCAGCGGCGGAGCCGAGGACGAGCACCGGGCTCGCGGAGGCGAACGCGTCGATTTCGCCGACGAATACCGGCCCGGAAAAAGCGATGCCCGGGGCAAAGATTCCCGTTCGACCCGCTGAGGCGAAGAAGCTGGCGTTGGCGGCGCGCAGGCTGCCGAAGCTCGAGCCGGAACTGACGATCGCGACGGACGCCATGTCGGCCAGGCCGTCGTAGGTCATGCCGGCGGGAAACAACCCGGGGTTGCCCGACGTGACGGTGCCGATGCTGAAGATCGAGAGGTGCGTGTCGCTCGTTGTGCCTGCGAGCACGATCCGCGCGTGGCCCTTGAGGTAGGAGACGGTGGGCTGGTTGTACTTCGTGGCGGGGGCGGGCCCGGTGGGGTTGTCGAGCACGAGGGTGAGCGTGCCGGGTCCGCTGAATTCCACCTGCACGATGTCGTCGGTGAGATCGAGAAACGAGAGCCGCAGGATCTGCCCGGAATCCGCCGTGGCGCTGACCGCGGGGCCCTGTACGAGAATCTGGTCGTAGGTGAAGCCCGTGCCCGGATGCGCGATGTTCGGATACTCGGTGCCGAGACCGACCAACTTGCTCGTGGTGGTGAGTCCCAGGATGGCCGAGGCACTCGTGCTGTTGCCGCCACTCGTTACCACCACCGTGTAGATGCCGGCCTGCGCGGGCTGAAGATTGGTGAGGGGGAGGGTCGGGGAAGTCGCGCCGGCCAGGGCCGTGCCGTTCAACTGCCACTGATACGAGAGACCGGAGCCGGTGGCAGCGACGCTGAAGCTCGCGGAGGAACCGACGCTGACCGACTGACTCTGGGGCGGGGCGAGGATCGTCTGCGCGAGGGCGAAAGCCGGAAGCAGCAGGAACCCGGGCAGGCAGCGAAGAATTTTCACGCCGAAGGAAGAAAAGGTGGATAAGCTCATGCCGCGCGGAGTGGACGAGGAAAATAGCGGAGGGTGAAGCCGGAGACGCCAATCACTAGCCGAAGGTAACCCGGCGGCGAAAAAGATCGACCTAGCCGGCAATGCTAACGGGCCTTTTACCATGCTCAATTTTTTTTCGGCGATTCAGGGCCTCGGCCGGGAGCTTCTTCGCACGGGGAGGGTCTTACACCGAAGATGATACGGGAGCGGGTTGGCGAGATATCCACCCGACACCCCCGCCCTGACGGGCACCGCTCTCGAACCCGATCTATGCAGTGGAAACAACCACAGATGGACACAAATGGACACGGATTCAAAGGCGCCGATCCAACACAGGGCGGCTAGAAATCAGGCACACCGTTTGGTGGGCGATGGCCGGGGTCTTTCCCATCTGTGTGCATCAGTGTCCATCTGTGGTTCAACTGCATGGTTCCGGCCCGAAGAGGGGTGGTGCGTAGCGCCGGGGTGGGTCGGGCCGATTTCGATTTTCGAGTCTCGATTTTCGATCTCGGCCATCGCCGGGCGCGGACGAGGCGCGCCCCTACACGGAGGACGAAACCCCGCCTGCCATCCTGCGCCCTCTGCGTTCCCGATCGGAACCGACTTACCGAACCGTCCGGAGCTGCACGCTGTCGACCAGCCGGTCCATCGCGACGATGTCCGTGGCCACCACGAGCTTGTCCCCGACGGAGATCTTTCCTTCGCGGCGGAGCAGGGTGATGGCGTGTTCGATTGTCTCGTTGGGATCCGAGGCGAGCGGCATGAGGTACGGCTCGACCGCCCGCAGCAGCCGCAGGTGGCGGAACACATCGAGCGACGGCGTGAAAGCGAGAATCGAGGAGCGCGCGGGCCGGAGCAGGGCGAGGCCTTGGGCCATGAAGCCGTGCCGGGTGAACGTGAGCAGCTTCGAACGCGGCAACTCGTTGGCCAGCACGACCGCGGAGTGCAGCACTTTCATGCGCTCGCCGGTGAAGACCGCGGGGAAGCTGTTCTCCGGCGTTTCCTCCAGCTCGATGCGGCGGGCGATGATGTCGAGCATCTGCACGCACTCGAGCGGGTACTTCCCGGTCGTGGTTTCGCCCGAGAGCATGACGCAGTCGGCCGATTCAAAAACGGCGTTGGCGACGTCCGTGATCTCGGCGCGCGTCGGCACCGGCTGCGAGATCATGGATTCGAGCATGTGCGTCGCCACGATCACGGGCCGCCCCTGGGCGAGACAGCTCCGGACGGCGCGACGCTGGATGATGGGGAGCTCCTCGAACGGGCACTCGATGCCGAGGTCGCCGCGCGCGACCATCAGGCCGTCGCAGGCCGCGACGATTTGGTCGAGATTCAGGATCGCGGTCTGGTCCTCGATCTTCGCGATGATCCGGACCTTCGATTTTTTTTCCGCAAGGAAAGTGCGCAGGACCTCGATGTCGGCGGCGGTGCGGACGAATGAAAGCGCGACGTAGTCGATGCCCTCCTCGAGGCCGACGGTGGTGTCCGCGCGATCCTTTTCGGTAAACGGCGGCAGATTCACCTTCACGCCGGGAAGATTGATGTGCCGGCGGGATTTCAACTCGCCCGCGATCACGACGCGACAGCGGATGCGGGCCTCGTCCTTGGCGAGCACCTCGAGGCGGAGCAGGCCGTTGTCGACGAGGACCTCGTCGCCCACCTTGATGTCGCGGACGAGATCCTTGTAGTTGACGTCGACGGAGCGGATTTCCTCGTCGCCGGCGACCCCGCTGGCGGACGCGGGCTTGACCGTGAAGTCGAAGATTTCGCCGACCTTGAGCTCGATCGGCACGCCGACATCGCCGGTCCGGATTTCCGGCCCCTTGATGTCCATCATGATGGCGACCTCGCGGCCGCACTTCTGGCTGACGGCGCGGATGCGGCGGATGACCTTGCGCGTCCACTCGTGGGAAGCGTGGGCCATGTTGAGCCGGACGACGTCGCCACCGGCGCGGATCAGCTTCTCCAGCATCTCCTCGCTCTCGCTCGCGGGACCGAGCGTGAAGATGATTTTAGTCCGGCGAAACGAATCGGCTGAGCTCATGAAGGATCATTGTCTGCAGGATTCGGGCCGCCGCGCAAGTGCCGCAGCCCCGGGAGCGGGGCGGAGTCTGTCATGGGGCCTTGTGGTAGCCCTGCCCGTGAGGGCAGGGACTTCTTCACTGCTCCGCTTAAAGTCGTCCCGCTGCTCACGCAGCGGGCTACAAAGCCCACCTGCCGGAAGCTCGATTGGGCCTATCCCAATTCGTAGAACGGTGTGCTCATGCCCGGTTCGACGACGGAGAATTCGCAGGCCTGCAGCGCCCCGCGAAGCCCGGCGAGCGCGAGTTCGACGGCGGCGCGGGAATTACAGTCGCGTGAGAGGTGCGTGAGGTAGATGCGACGCCACTGCGGGCTGGCGACGGCGGCGAGCAATTCGCGGACGGCTTCGTTGGAGAGGTGGCCGTGGCGGCCGCTGATCCGCTGCTTCGTCGACCACGGGCGGCGATGATCCGCCTGCAGCATTTGCGGGCAGTGGTTGGACTCCACGACGACCACGGAACAGTCGCGAATGCACTCGCGGACGTTCTGCGGCGCGTGCCCGAGGTCGGTGAGCCAGGCGAGCGAGCGGCGGGGCGAAAACAGGTCGCCCTCCTGGCCGCTGGTGAAACGGAAGCCGACCGGTTCCTGCGCGTCGTGCGGGACGGCAAAGCTCTCGACCTCGAGGTCGCGATAGCGGAAACGCGTTCCGGTCTGGAAAATCTGCCAGTCGGGCCGGTGCGCGAGGCCGGCCTGCACGGCGCGCGCGGTCGGCGCGTTGGCGAAGAGCTGGATGCGGGGAAACTTCTTCAGGGCGTCGATGCCGGCGGCATGGTCGCCGTGCTCGTGCGTGAGGAACACCGCGTCGATTTCCGCCAGCGACGAACCCGCGGCATCGAGCAAGGCGCGGAGCTTGCGTCCGGAAAAACCGGCATCGACGAGCACGCGCGCCTGTTCGGTGACGAGGAGGGCGGAGTTGCCCGAGCTGCCGCTGCCAAGAATCGAGAAACGCATGTTTTTTTGCTCCGCAAAAAAACTAGGCCGCGGCCCGCGGCGCGCGGGCCACGGCGGCATCTTGGCGAAGGCCAGACGAGGAGGAAAATGAAGCGGGCGCGAACACGCGCTCTTTCCTTGGGGCGGGTCCGGACGTTGCAAGCCTGCACACCGCATTTTTTGGCGGGCACCGCTCCGGCCGGGAGTGGTCAGTTTCTCTGCCTCAGCTCTCAACTCATTCCTGTTCCATCAGCATGCTCCCGCACCCGCCCCTGACCGAGCACTACCCCACGCTCGCGGCGAAACCGGCCTTTGTTAACCGCCTCTTCGACGCCGGCGCCAAACACTACGATGGCGTGGTCGACTGGGGCTTCCTCTGCAGCGGTTCGTATTACCGCCGTTGGGTCCAGCGCCGTCACGGCCTGAAGCCGGGCCTGCGCGTGCTCGATGTCGCCTGCGGCACCGGGCTCGTGGCGGTCGAGGCGGCGCGAATCCTGGGGGGCGCCGAAAACATCACGTGCCTCGATCCGAGCGAAGGCATGCTCGCGGAGGCGCGAAAGAAACTGGCGGCGACGTTTGTCCTGGGTCGCGCGGAAGAGATGCCGTTTCCCGCGGAGAGTTTCGACTTTCTCACCATGGGCTACGCGCTCCGCCACGTCACCAGTCTCGAGGAAACCTTTCGCGAGTATCATCGCGTGCTCCGCCCGGGCGGCAAGGTGTTGATCCTGGAGGTGACCAAGCCCTCGGGACGCCTCGGCCGGGCCCTCTTTCACCTTTATTTCGGCCGGATTTATCCGGCGTTGACGCAGCTTTTCACCCGCAGCCGGGAGGCCCGCGACATGATGAAATACTATTGGGAAACGATGGACGCGTGCGTTCCGCCCGAAGTGGTCCTGCAGGCGTTGCAGGCCGCGGGTTTCCGGGAAGTGCAACGGCTGCCCATGCTCGGTCTCTTCAGCGAATACAGTGCGGTCAGGTAAACCGCCCGCCTGACGTGCACCCTGCCATGTCCCCTGAGAACCCCAGCACCCCGACCATGACTGACCCGCTCAACGCCCAACTGAAAGCGCTCATCGTCGATACGCTCAAGCTGACGGATGTGCGCCCGGAGGATATCCCGGACGACGAGCCGCTGTTTGGGTCGCCCCGCTTTGGCCTCGATTCGATTGATGCGCTCGAGCTGGTCGTCCGGCTGGAGAAGGAGTTCACGGTCAAGATCAGCAACGCCGAGGAGTCGCGCCGGGCGCTGGCCAGCGTCGGGGCGCTCGCGGACTTTATCCGGACGCGGCGGATGGCGTCCGCGTGAGAACGACCGTCCTGCGCCGAATGGCCGGCGGGAGCCGGGCCGTGGCGTCATGAGGGCGGGGGAGCAACGACCTGCGGGGATCGTGGCGTGCGACGCCTGGACGGCGTTGGGCGATGCCGCGGCCACGACGGCCGCGTTGCGCGCGGGCCGCATCGCGCTCTCGCTCCAGCCCGTCCTGGGCCGCGATGGGGGTGATCCGGTGCCGTTGGCGTTGCTGGGGGCGATGGACGAAGCACTGCCGCCGCGCTGGCTGGCGCCGGTGAAGGAAATGGCGCGCCGGATTCCGCCCGGCCCGTGGGGCGCCCCGCGCTGGCCGGTCCTCGTGACGAGCAGCAATTTTGGGGTCGGCAGCATGTATGCGTTCACCCGCGATCACGATCCGCGCCACCTGCAGCACGGTTCGCCCGCGGTGGCGGTGGAGTTGCTGCAGCGAGAGCTCGGCTGGAGCGGAAATGTCCAGGTGTTTTCCCATGCCTGCGTGACCGCCCACCTCGGGCTGTTGCACGCGGCGCGGTTGCTGCAGGCCGGACTGGCCGAGCGCGCGCTGGTGCTGTCGTTCGACTTTGTGAGTCCGTTCGTCACGGGCGGATTCCACAGCCTGAAGATTCTCAATGGCCAGATGCCCGCGCCGTATGCCGTTCGGGCCGCGGGGGCGATCGGGCTGGGGGACGGGGCGGCGTTCGCCGTGCTGGAGCGCGAGGTGTCCGGCTTTGCGATCCGCGCGCACTGCCTGCACAACGAGATGTATCATTTCACCTCGAACCGGCCGGATGGAGCGGGCTTCGCGGTCTGTGCGGATGGGATGGCCGCGGCGGCGCGCGGCCGGCGCGTGTGGATCAAGGGGCACGGCACGGGCACGCTCGAGGCCGGAAGGCTCGAGGCGGAGGCCCTGGCGCGCGCGTTTCCCGGCGCGCCGATGGTTTCGTGGAAAGGATCGCTGGGCCACACGCTCGGGAGCTGCGGGCTCGTGGAACTGGCTCTCACCCTCGCGGCCCTGCGCGACGGCACGATTCCCGGCACGGTCGGCACGAGCGGACCTTGTTTCACGGATACGGTGGCGACGTCCCCGTTCGCCGCCGGTGAATTCGATGCCGCGGTGCTCACGAGCAATGCCTTCGGGGGCGCGCACGCCGCCATGCTGCTGACCCATGAATAGCCGTCGTCATCCCT
>CANJCM010000003.1 GCA_947472765.1 Opitutia bacterium | reverse complement strand
GGATGCCGTTGGGTGGGTTCACGGGTGGCGGAGGGGGACGTGAATTACTCCATGCACCGGGGGCGGACGGCTGAAAACCGAACCGGCGGATGGAGCGAGGAAGCCGGGCCAGCTTGGAGGTCCGGGTCACAAGCACAACGCCGCGACGATTTAAAATTCCATGCAGGCCGACAGGGTGATGTTCGGCGGGGGCAACTCCGAGCCAGAACACAGAGGTCGCCGAGGTTAAGAGAAGAGGCGGACGTCAGACGGCGGATTCGGGCAACGCTCAACGCCCAACTTTCAACGCTGAACGTTCAAGTTTCAGCTCTCGAAGAGTGGGCGGAGACCACCGCGCGAGGACAACGTCCGAGCGGGCCAACCCGGCGCGTGCGCGGCTGGCAAAAATTCGAAATGAAATTTGGGCGCGCACGAGGCGCGCCCCTACATCTCAGCCTTGAGCGAGCCGTGTGCGCGCCTCTCTGGGGATTGGGCTCGGCTCTGTGCCCTCTGTGCTCTCTGTGGTTCACTCCGATTGGCGGATTGTTTTTGTGGCTCTGGCGCCTTCTTGCGGCCATTTCGTCCGGCTCGGCCCTCCACGCCGTCAGCGTCCTCTGTGTTCAAAAAATCTCCGCCTTCCTGCGGTCGATCCCACCTCCGGCCGATTAACGGTTGCCGCTGGGTGCGGCGGAATTCTACATCGGGGCACCCCTCTCGACATGAACGCCTTCCACCGCCCTCTCCTCGCCCTGCTCGCCAGCGGGTTCCTGACCGCCGCCGGCCTCGCCCAGACTTCGCCGGCGGATCGGCCGTTCCCGGCGCCGCTGCAGAAGATGCCCGCGCAGTCACCCGCGCTGACTCCGGCGGAGGCGGTGCAGACGTTCTACATGCCGCCGGGCTACTACCTCGAACTCGTCGCGGCCGAACCGCTCGTCCGCGATCCGATCTTCATGGATTGGGACACCCACGGCCGGCTGTGGGTCGTCGAGATGCCCACCTACCTCCGCAATCTGGATCTCCCCGAGCCGAATCTCGACCCCAGCTGCCGCGTGGTCGTCCTGGAGGATACCGACCACGACGGCAAGATGGACAAGCGCACCGTCTTCGCCGACAGCCTGATCGTGCCGCGCTCGCTCAAGGTGCTTGAGCAGGGCGTGCTCGTCGCGGAGCCGCCGAACGTCTGGCTGATGAAAGACACCAACGGCGATCTGAAGATGGATACGAAGGAACTCGTGACCAACCGCTACGGCCGGCGCGACGCCGCCATCGAGGGCAACTCGAACAGCTTTTTCTGGGGGCTGGACAACAGCATGCACACGGCGGGCGGCGACATCTACCTACGCTTCAAGAACGGAAAAATCGAAGTGCAGAAGACGCTGCCGCGCGGCGAGTGGGGCGTGACGCAGGACGACGCCGGACGGATTTATCGCAACACGAACGAGTCGGCCCTCCACGTCGACCTCGTGCCGACCCCGTACTATGCGCGCAACCCGAACCTGCTGCGCACGCGCGGCAGCTACGACGCGCTCGGCAGTTTCGACGACGCCAACCTGGTCTGGCCCGTGCGTCCGACGCCGGGAACCAACCGCGCCTATCAGGAAGGTGTGGCCCGCCCGGACGGCACCCTCGCCCGCTTCTCGTCGGCCTGTGCGCCCACCGTGTACCGCGGAGACCGGCTGCCGGCCGAACTTTATGGCAGCGTGTTCGTGGCGGAACCGGCGGCGAATCTCATGGGCCGGCTGAACGTGACCGATAACGGCAAGACCCTCTACGCCCGCAAGGCCTACCCGAAAGGCGAGTTCCTCGCGTCGACGGATGAGCGGTTCCGGCCGGTGTTCATGACGAACGCGCCCGACGGCACGCTCTACATCGCCGACATGTACCGCGGCATCATCCAGCAGCGGATCAGCATCACCCAGCATCTCCACAACGAAATCACGAAGCGGAATCTGGATAAGGATATCGAGCGGGGCCGCATCTATCGCGTGATGCATCTCACGACCAAGCGTGACGAGTCGCCGGCTCTGGCGGGTTTCACGCCGGCGCAACTGGTCGCGACCCTCTCCCACCCGAACGGCTGGCGCCGCGACACGGCGCAGCAGCTTCTCGTCGAGCGCGGGGACAAGTCGGTCGCGCCCGCGCTGACGCGGCTGGCCGCGACGGCCGAGGATCCGCGGACGCGGCTGCACGCGCTCTGGACCCTCGACGGTCTCGACGCGATCGAGATGAAGTCGGTGGTGCAGGCGCTGAACGATTCGTCGCGTGACGTGCGCGTTTCCGCGATTCGCCTCGCCGAGCGGTGGCTGCCGGACGCGGCGTCGCCGATTCAGGCCGAGGTGTTGAAGCGACTCTCGGACACGGATTGGTGGGTGCGCGAACAACTCGCCGCCTCATTGGGCACTCTGCCCGCGGGTCCGCGCGAGAGTGCGATCGCGCGCGTGCTGGTCCACGGGCAGGACCCGATCGTGATGGACGCCGCGCTGAGCAGCGTGCGCGGAACGGAAACGACGGTGCTGGAGCAATTGATGAAGGAGCCCGAATCCCCCGCCACCGAGTCGTCGATCACGATGCTCGCCGCGACGATTCTGCGCGGGGCGCAGGATGCATCGGCGCAACGCGTGCTCACGTGGATTGCCGATGAATCGAAGCCGGCGTGGCAGCGTCCGGCGTTGATGAAGGGCGCCGAGGTGGCGCTGCTGGGAGCCACGATGCCGGGCACGGTCGCGGTCGTGCGGCCCGTGCTGGGCGCGCGCGGCGGTCCGGCGGGCTCCTACAAATTTGAAGACAACGCGGCGAGCCGCGCCGGTGCGGGCGGTCGTGGGGGCGGTCCGCGCAGTTCGCTCCGGTTGAACAAGGAACCGGCGGCGTTCGCCGCGCTGACGGCCGAAACCAACACCTGGCACAATCGGGCGACGGCCGTGCTCGCGCGCATCGAATGGCCCGGCAAGCCGGGTTCGACTCCGGTCACGCCGCTGACGGCGGAGCAACAGCAGCGTTTCGATCACGGCCGGGAAATCTTTCAGAATATCTGCCAGGCGTGCCATCAGCCGGATGGCCGCGGCCTGGACAAAGTCGCGCCGAGCCTGGTCGACTCCGTGCTGGCGCTGGCGCCGGGCGAACTGACATCGCGGATTTTGCTGAACGGCAAAGAAGGAAGTGTCGGCCTGATGCCGCCGCTCGGGACCACGCTGACGGACGAGCAGGTGGCATCGGTGCTGACGTATGTCCGCCGCGAGTGGGGCCAGACCGGCGCGCCGATCGACCCGACGACGGTGGCGAAAGTGCGTGGGGCGGTCGGCGTGCGTCCACGTCCATGGACGAATGACGAACTGTATGCGCTGCCGGAAGCGGCGTCATTGCAGGGTACGGCCGCGAAGAAGCGGTAAGGCAGGATTGGCCGCAAAGAGACGCAGGGCGGAGCGCAAGAATCCAATCCGGGGGTTGGCCGCAAAAGGGCGCAGAAGGCGCAAAAACAATCCTCAATCCCCGGATGGGCGCGCACGTGGCCTTCTTCGGAGGCTTTCGTAGGGGAGCGCCTCGTGCGCGCCCGGAATTTTGTTCACGATTCACCGAGCCATGGGCGCGCCCGGGATACCCGCTCGGACAGTGTCCTCGCGCGGTGCGGGCGCCGTCGTGTTTGGCGGGAGAGAACTTGAGCGTTCAGCGTTGAGCGTTCAGCGTTGAGCGTTCGGCGTTGAACGTCGTCCGGCACGTCCCGTTTTGCGACCGCCTCCATGGAGGGCGGGTGCCCTCACCCGCCGAGGTCGTTCCGATGGGCTTGTGGCCGGTGGGGGCACCGGCCCTCCATTTGAAGCCCGACGGGAAATCGGGCGCGCACAAGGCGCGCCCCTACGAAGGTCCCGGCTCGTTGAAAAGTCTCGCGGCCGGTCTTTCACCGGTCGGAGACGCGGCGCTACAGAAATTCGATTGAACTCAAATCACCTCTGCGTCCTCCGTTCACCTCTGCGACCTCTGCGTTCTAAGGTCGGCGGGATCCACTTTCAGCGTACGAGAACTCGAGGGTTCGGCGTTCAGCGTTGAGAGTTCGGCGTTGAACGTCGTCCGGCACGTCCCGTTTTGCGCCCGCGTCCATGGAGGGCGGGTGCCCTCACCCGCCGAGGTCGTTCCGATGGGCTTCTGGCCGGTGGGGGCACCGGCCCTCCATTGAATTCCGACGGGAAATCGGGCGCGCACAAGGCGCGCCCCTCCGAGGGATCAACGCTCAACGCGTTGTTAACGACCTTGAGCGCAAAACGTTGAACGCTGGACGTTGAACGGCGCGAAAGCGCGGGCTCGAAAGAAATTGGCGCACCCGTAGGGAGTCGAACCCCAAACCTTCTGATCCGTAGTCAGATGCTCTATCCAATTGAGCTACGGGTGCGCGAAAGGAGGCGAGAAGAAGCAAGGAATCAGGAGTGATCGCAAGTGAGAAGTTTTCGCCCGGCGAAAACTTAGCTGAGGTTTTCGCGGAGCGAAAATCTCCAATCGATCAGGCCGAGTTGCAGCAGCCTCCGGCCGTTGAAAAAATTCCACTTCAGCTCGACGGCGAGGTCGACGGCTTCGCCCGTGGGCGGCAATCGATGCGCCATTTTCCAAGCCACGCCATGAATGCGGCGGCCGCGGCCGTCCTCGATCGCGAAGCGGAAATGGTGCTCCTTGAAAACCTCCGGCGGCTGGCGCAGCACGACGCCGCGCACCCCAAACACGGGCTCGGGGTTGCCCTGGCCAAAGGGATGCAGCGCATCCAGCTCCTCCATGAAGCGTTCGTTGATCTGCTCCGGCGACAGCCAGGCGGCGAGGTCGAGCTGCGCCTCGGCGATATCGTTCCCCGACTGCGCGCGCACGGCGGCGGCGAAGCGTTCGCGGAAAGCATCGAGATGGATTTTGGGCAGCGCGATGCCGACGGCCATCGGATGGCCGCCCCAACTCGTAAGGTGTTCGCTGCACTGGCCGAGCACTTCGACGAGGTTCAACCCGTCGACACTGCGACCGGAGCCCTTCGCCATGTCACCCTCGTTGCCGAGGACGACGCAGGGCCGATTGTATTTCCGCGTGACGCGGCCGGCCACGATGCCGACGACGCCGGGATGCCAGTTCTCGGCGAAGAGGACGATGCCGGGATGAGCGCTGAAATGCGTCTCGATCAGTTGCTCCGCCTGCTCGGTGATGGCGCGCTCGATTTCCTGGCGTTCGCGATTGAAGACATCGAGCTGGAGGGCGGTCTCGGTGCAGAATTTTTCGTCATCGCTCAGCAGCAGCTCGACCGAGAGCGAGGCGTCGGCGAGCCGGCCGCTGGCGTTGATCCGCGGTCCGAGGCGGAACGAGACGTCCGTCGGCGTGATGCCCTGGGTGGGGCGAACGCCGGCGATTTCCATCAGCGCGCGCAGACCCGGGCGCTGGGTGTCCTGAAGAATGCGGAGCCCGTGGCGGGCGAGAATGCGGTTCTCGCCGCGGAGCGGAACGAGGTCGGCGACGGTCCCGAGGGCGACGAGGTCGAGGTGATCGCGCAGCTTGATCCGGAACGCGACGGGATGGTTTTCGAGGCGAAGCTGCTTGAGCAGGCCGTGGGCGAGCTTGAAGACCAGGCCGACGGTGCAGAGGTGGCGCCACGCCTCGTCAACGCCAACGGTGGTCTCGTGGACGTGCGGATTGATCAGGATGCCGTCCTCGAGGGGACGTTCCTTGGAGCGGTGATGGTCGATGACCATCACGTCGATGCCCTGCGAGCGCAGGTACGCGGTCTCGTCGTGGGAGTTGGTGCCGCAGTCGAGGGCGATGAACAGGTGCGGCTTGCCGGGCTCGAGCGCGCGGTCGATGGCACTGCGGGAAAGTCCGTAGCCGTCCGCGGAGCGGCGCGGGACGACGAAGTGCGGGTTGAGCCCGAAGCGCCGCAGGACCATGACGAGCAGGGCCGTGCTGCTGACGCCATCGACGTCGTAATCGCCGAGGACCGCGACGGACTCGCGGTTGGCGATGGCCTGGCGCAGCCGCGTGGCACCGGCCTCGAGATTGCGAACAAGGAAAGGATCATTCAGCCCGGCGAGGGCGGGCTGGAGGAACTCGGCGGCGAGCGCGGAATCGCGGAGGCCGGTGCGGTACAGCAGTTCGGCGAGGACGCGGCTGACGCCGGCGGCCTTGCTCAGTGTCTCGACCTCAGCGGTCGGACACGGCTGGTGAATCCAACGCATGGGATGGGAGCCTCCTCTCCCGTGACAGGAGCGGAGGGCGGAGCCAACCGCGGCAGCCTGGCTGAGGCCGGGAAGTCGTTAGATGGCTCGCGCCCGTCGCACGGTCACGAAAGCGAAGGAATTATTCCGACGCCTTGCTCGAACCCTGCCACTCGTACTTCGGCGCGACATCGTGGTGTGCCTCGACGTGCTTCCGGTCGCCCTTGTGCCACCAGTAGAACACCGGGCTGGCGATGAAGAGGGACGAGAAGGTGCCGGTCAGGACACCGATGAGCAACGTGAAGGCGATGTCATTGACGTCGCCGGAGGTCACGAGGATCAGCGTCACGGCCGTCAGCAAGGTGCTGCCGCCCGTGATGATGGTGCGCGAAAGGGTCAGGTTGAGCGCGCGATTGATGATCTCGCGCAGCGTGCCGGTCGGGTTGAGCCGCAGTTCCTCGCGGATGCGGTCGAACACGACGATGGTGTCGTTAATCGAGTAACCGACGATGAGCAGGATGGCCGCGACCATGGCAGCGTTGAACTGCCGGTCGAAGAGGACGAAGAAGCCGATCGTGATGAGCACGTCGTGGACGGTCGAGACCACGGCACCCATGCCGTAGCCGAACTCGAAGCGGAAGGCCACGTAGACGAGAATCATCGCCAGCGACCAGAAGATGGACCAGGCGGCGTTGTACTGGATTTCGCGGCCGACGCTGGGGCCGATGCGGCTCTCGCCGGCGATCTCAAGCTTCGCATTGGGGAAAGCCTGCTGCAGCTTGCCGACGAGGGGCTTGGCCTGATCGAAGGGCGTGGTGACCTTGAGCACGGTGCGCTCGGAGCCGACGGGCTGCTGGTAGGTGAAGGTGGCGTCGATGCCGGCCTGGGTGGCGGCGCGGCCGAGTTCGACGGTGTTGACCTGCTGAGCGTAAGACATCGTGACCTGGTCCCCGCCGACGAAATCGATGCCGTAGATCTTCTTGCCCTTGTAGGCGACGACGGCGAGGCCGATGGCGACGACGGTCCAGGAGGCGATGAAGGCGATGCGCGCGGGCTTGAGGAAATCGAAGGACGTGTTCTGGAGGACCGAGAACATCTTCATCGATTTGATCAGGTTGCCGTGAATCAGGTACTCGAGGAGGAGTTTGCTCACGACGACCGCGGCGAACATCGTGGTGAAGATACCGATCGCGAGAGTGACGCCGAAGCCCTTCACGGAGCCGGTGCCGAGGACGATCATGATGACCGCGACGAGCAGTGTCGTGATGTTGGAGTCGAGAATGGCGGACCACGCCTTGTCGAAGCCGGCCTCGAGGGCGGTACCGAGCGACTTGCCGGAGCGGAGCTCTTCGCGCATGCGCTCGAAGATGAGGATGTTCGAGTCGACGGACATCGCGAGGGTCAGCACGATGCCGGCGATGCCAGGCATGGTGAGGGTGGCGCCGATGCTGGCCATGACGCCGAGGGTGATGAGCACGTTCACACCCATGCCGATCGCGGCGACGACGCCACCGACAGTGTAGAATATGAGCATGAAGCCGATGGTCAGGGCGGTGCTGATGGCGAAGGCCTTCCAGCCGCTGGCGACGGCATCGGAGGCGAGCGTCGGCCCGACCTCGGTCTGCTCGCGAATCACGAGTTCGACGTCGAGCGGGTTGTTGAGGACGTTGGCGAGGTTGATGGCCTCGCGGTCGGAGAACCGGCCGGTGATCTGGGCGTTGCCGCCGATGATTTCCTCACGGACAGTCGGGGCGGAGTAGAGTTTGCCGTCGAGGACGATGGCGAGACGGCCAAGCGGGCCGCCGCTGCGGCCGATGTCGGCAATGGCGCGGGTGACGTCGGCGAAGCGGGTGGCGCCTTCCTTGGTGAACTCGAGGAGCACCTCGGGTTTGCCGTACATGTCAGGCCGCGCGTAGGAATTCGCGACCATCTCGCCGGTCATCTCGGGGATGCGCTTGACGAAGACTTCCTCGGCAAAGGTCTCGCCGGCGCGGCCTTCGCTCTCGAGCAGCTTGACCTCGTAGCCGGCGGGCGTGTCGACGCTGGGTCCGGGAGTGAGGTTCGGATGGACCATCCGAAAATCGAGTCGGGCCGGCGCCTTGACCTGGTCGACAACGTCGGGGTTGTCCTTGGTGCTGACGCCGGGAAGCTGAATTTCGATGCGGTTGTCGCCAACCGGACGGATGACGGGCTCGGAGACGCCGAAGCCGTTGATGCGCTCGCCGATGATCTCGATGGCCTTCTTGAGCTTTTCGGCGCGGGCAAGCTGGTCGGTGGTGTCACCGGGGTGCTCGACGGCCTCGAGCGTGAAGGCAACGCCGCCGTTGAGATCGAGACCGAGCTGGAGCCTGGACTTCGAGCGGCGGAGAAGTTCGCCGAGGAGGACGTCGTTGCGCTTTTCGACGTTTACCAGGGACTTCTCGATATTGATGTCGGGAAAGAACTGGGAGAGGTCGAGTTTCCGTTCCTTGCCGATCTGCTTGAGGGCGACGAACTCGCTCGCGGCCTTGAGGCTTTTCTTCCGGGCAGCGGCCTCGTCGAGGAGCTTGGCGAAATCGGCCTGTTTGGCCGTGGCGTGCGACCGGACGTAATCGACGAACGGGATGTCGGAGGCCGGGATGAGCTGCGCGCCGGCCCAGGCCAGGACGGCGAGGGAGAGCACGAGCTTCCAGAGGTTGCGTTTGAACATGGGTCGTTTGGGTTTAAAAGGGGTTGGTTTTTGCCGCGCAAAAACCTCGGTGCTCTCCGCCCAATGGGGCGGAAAACCATCACTTCTTCTCTTCGACCTGACGCTTGACCACCGTCTGGACGAAGGCCTTGCCAACCTCGACCTTGGTGTTCTCGGCGATGCGCACGATGAAACGGTCGTCCTTCACGTTGGTGATGGTGCCGTAGATGCCACCGGTGGTGACGATCTCGTCCCCGGAGGTGAGCGCGGCGAGCATCTTTTCATGCTCCTTCTGCTTCTTGCGCTGCGGCGCGATCATGAAGAAGTACATCGCACCGAACAGGAGCAGGTAGCCGAAGATCATCGCCGTCGGCATTCCCCCTTGTTGCGCCGGAGCTGGAGCTTGCGCAAAAATTTCGGGCCAGGCGAGCGATGCGGACATTTTCGTCATTGCGGGAGAGGTGATATGGAAAAGGGAAAACACGCATCTAACTGATTCGGCTCCTGCAAAAGCAAGCTTCAAGACGGGCGGGGACCCGGGTTGAGAGTTGCGGGATGACTGAGTTGAGAGTTGGGGGATGAGAGTTGAGAGACGACTGAGTTGATAGTTGGGGGATGAGAGTTGAGAGACGAATGGGTTGAGAGTTGAGGGATGGGAGTTGAGGGTGGTTGGGGAGCGGAAGAGAGAGTTGCGCCCGGATTTGAATCGGGGAACGAGGGCGGAGTTGAGCCGTCTGCTCGCTTGCGCAACAACTCTTTCACGCTCAACACTCCCCGCTTCCGCTCTCCACGCATTGAAAAGTAAATCCTCCCCGGCCTGGTCGGCCGCCCAGTCCGAAGAACATTATGGCTTCAAGCGCTGGGGCTCGGGCCACATTGCAGTCGATGACGAGGGGTTCGTAAAAGTGCAGCCGCGGCTCGATGGCCGCGGCATCCGGGTGGTCGACGTGGTCCATGAGGCGCTCGGGATGGGCCTGAAGGCCCCGTTGGTGATCCGTTTCCAGGACCTGCTGCGGCACCGGGTCGTGCAGCTCAACGAAGTCTTCGCCAAGGCGATCAAGGAGGAAGGCTACAAGGGCAGCTACCGCGGCGTCTTCCCGATCAAGGTCAACCAGCTCCGCGAGGTGGTCGACGAGATCGTGGCGGCGGGCAAGGACTACAATTTCGGCCTCGAGGCCGGTTCGAAGCCGGAGCTGATGATCGCGCTGGCCATGCACGAAGGCGCCAACCGCCTCATCATCTGCAACGGTTACAAGGACCACGATTATATCCGGCTCGCGCTGCTCGGCCGGAAACTCGGCAAGCGGATCATCATCGTCGTCGAACAGCTCGCGGAGCTGGACGACATCATCCGGCTCTCGCAGGAGACGGGCGTAAAGCCGCTGATCGGCTTCCGCGCGAAGCTGCAGACGCGGGGCGAGGGCAAATGGGCGACGTCGACGGGCGACAACGCCAAGTTCGGCCTGAACACGGCGGAAATTCTGTTCGCCTGCGAGAAGCTGAAGGCGGCGAAGCTACAGTCGTGCCTGCGCCTGGTGCACTTTCACATCGGCTCGCAGGTGCCGAACATCATCACGATCAAGAACGCGGTGATCGAGGCGACGCGCTTCTACTGCCAGCTCGCGAAAATGGGTTTCCCGATGGGTTACCTCGACGTCGGCGGCGGGCTGGGGATCGACTACGACGGGTCGCGGTCGAACTTCGAGAGTTCGATGAACTACTCGATGGAGGAGTACGCGCGCGACGTGGTCTTCAACATCCGCGAAATCTGCAACGCGTGCAACGAGCCCGTGCCCGACATCGTGAGCGAATCCGGCCGCGCGATCGTGGCGCCGCATTCGCTGCTGGTGGTGGAGGTCTTCGAGCGGATCAACAAGCGCGAGTCGCTCGGCCAGCAGCATCAGCCGAAGCAGAAGCACAAGGTCGTCGAGGATCTCGAGGTCATGCTGAAGAACCGGAAGCTCGGCCGGCTCGAGCGTTTCCACGACGCGCTGCAGAAGAAGGAGGAGGCCTTCTCGCTCTTCAACCTCGGTTACCTCGATCTCGAGAACCGCGCGGCGGCGGAGTCGATTTACTGGCAAATCTGCGAGCAGATCGCGAAGGAGGGCCGCAAGACCGGCTACCAGCCGGAGGAGCTCCACGATCTCGATACCCTGCTGGCCGACCAGTACGTGTGCAATTTCTCGGTCTTCCAGTCGCTGCTCGATCACTGGGCGCTGAAGCAACTGTTCCCGATCGCCCCACTCCACCGGCTGAACGAGAAGCCGACGGTGAATGCGATCCTCGTGGACATCACGTGCGACTCGGACGGCAAGATTTCCTCCTTCATCGATCTCCAGGATGTGAAGGACTACATCAAGCTGCACCCGTTGAACTCGAAGCCGTATTACCTCGGGATTTTCCTGACCGGCGCGTACCAGGACATCATGGGGGACCTGCACAATCTCTTCGGCCGCGTGAACGAGGTGCACGTGTTTCTCGAGGACGACGAGCCCAACGGCTTCTACATCGAGGAGGCGCTGAGCGGCAGCCGGATCGCCGACGTGATCGAAGGCGTGCAGTATCAGCAGGAGGACCTGTGCCGCCGGATGAAGGCGCAGATCGACGCGGCGACGCGGAAGGATCAGGTGAAGCCGCGCGAAGGCGTCCGGCTGCTCGAACTCTACGAGAGCCAGATGCTCAACAAGACCTACCTGAACATCGAGCCGAAGGTCGGGCGCAAGAAGAAGCCCTAGCGGCCCTGGCTTTCGCCCGGGCCGGAGGCGCGGCGGCCACTTCGCGACGCATGGGCCCGGTCGGCGCAGCGCGACTGAAACTCAGTGCGGCAGTCGTTTCCCGTTCTTGCAGGGAACCTCTTTCGTCCCCAAGTTTCTCTCGTTCTCATGGCCCGAACCGCTTCCAGCCTGCTTTTAATCGCCGCGACCCTCGCGTTCGCGCCCGGCCTCGCGGCCGCCGATTCGACTCCGCCACCGAGCGTTTCCCTGCCTGCGATCCTCGCGGGCCCGCCGTCCGGCGGCCAGAAGGTCGAGAACATGGCCCCGTCGCGCTCCCGCGCCATTTCGCCCGAGGTGGCCGCGATGCTGAAAACGAACATGCCGAAGTTCGCGCCGCCGGTCCAGAAGCCGGAATCGGCGGAAAAGCCCGACGACGCCCAAAGCCAGTACGAGAACGAGAAGCCGCAGAACGGCATCGTCCGCCTGCCCAAGATGGTCGTCCGCGAGCCGCGGCCCGTGATCTTCACCGAGCGCGCCATCTACACCAAAAAGGGTTTGGCCGAGCTCGCGTTCAAACGGTATATCTCGGAGGCAGATCGGGCGCTGAATCGCTTTACCATTCCCTTTTTCGGCACCTCGGCCGAGGCACGGGCACTCCAGATGTATGCGGAGGATGAACGCCTCCGAAACATGAATGACATGAGCGATGCGGCCCGGATCGTGAGCCTGACGGATTCGGACGCCGGCATGTATCTGAAGAAGGCGGCGTCGCAGACTTACATGCGGACGAACGACTTTGGCTGGAATAACGGCAAGTCGTCGCGGTAACACCGCGCCGGCCGGTCCAACGGATTCGCCCTTCGATTCAATCCAGGGGTGAGCCGGAAGCCAGGAATCGAGGAATCAATCCTGTCGTCTGGGACGAGTAGTGTGATCTTCGCCCCGGTGGATCAATTCGGGGTTTCCTGACTTCAGGCTCAACCCGGATTGGGGCGCGCCAGCCTCACTTTTCGAGCAGAGCGCGGGCGATGCCGGCCCACTCGGTCTTGAGCGTGACGGCGGCCTCGGGCATGGGACGGCGGGCTTTGGCGTACCAATAACCGGCATTGCCGAGGTCACCCTCCTGGCGATGGAGGTAGGCGTGCACCCAGGAGCCTTCGCGGCTTGAGTCGGCCTGAACGCACTTATGCGCCGCATCCCAATCGCCGCGTGCCGCGTACCACAGACCTCGGAGCGGCGCGCTCACCGCCGGGGGCGACGGCTCGCGGGCGACGGCGGCTTCAAACTCTGCAAATGACATTTGCCCAGCCTGCGGGCGCCCGCTCTCATTTGAAATCACGTTTTGCCAGCCGCGGCGTTTCCATGGGTCCTCCCGAGATTGCGACCCGAGCCGCCCGCGGTTGCGCTCTTCCCGACTCACCCGCATGCCCACCGCCGAACACACCATCCTTCGTGAACTAATCGCGCAGGAAACAGGTTGGGTGTCGGGGTCGGCCCTCGCCCGCAAACTCGGGGTCAGCCGCGTCGCGGTCTGGCAGCACATGGAGAAGATGCGCGCCGCGGGCTTCGCGTTCGAGGCCCAGCGCGCCCGGGGCTACCGGCTGGTGAGCCGGCCGGCAACGCTGCATGCGACGCTGATCGAGACGCAGCTCAAGGTCACGCCGCGCAACTTTTCCATGGTCCTGCTCGATCTCGTCGACAGCACCAACGACGAGGCCGCACGCCAGCTCGCTGCGGGCCGGCCGGCGCCGTTTGTGGTGCTGGCCCGGCGCCAGACCAGCGGTCGCGGCCGCTTTGGCCGGACGTGGCACAGCGAGTCGGCCGAGAACCTGTATGCGAGTTTCGCGTTCCGCCCGCGGGTCGCGCCGGACCGGATGCAGACTTTCACGCTCTGGATGGGACTGAATGTCTGCGAGCTCCTTACCCGCTTCATCGGCATCTCGCCCGGGATCAAGTGGCCCAACGACATCCTCTTCGAAGGGCGCAAAGCCGGCGGCATGCTCACCGAGGCCCGGGTCGACGCGGACCAGATTCGCGATTTGATTTTCGGAATCGGGCTCAACGTCAACAGCCCGGCCGGCACCCTGCCCCCTGACCTGGCCCGGCGCGCAATTTCGCTCTCCGACGTGACCGGGGCGCCGGTGGACCTGAACCGGCTCGCCGCGGCGATGATTGGGCGGGTGCAACTGGCGTACCAGAAGTTCACCGACGGTGAGCACCTCAAGAATTTCGCCGACCTCTGGCATCGCTACGACGTCCTCCGCAACCGGCCGGTCGCACTCCTCGAGGGCGGACGGCGGCACCAGGGGATCGTAACCGGACTCGACGACGAAGGGGCCCTGCTGCTGCGGGACGAGGACGGACACACCCAGCGCTTCCGCGCGGGCGAAGTTACGCTCGAGAAGGCAAGTTGAGCATTGAGGCTCCCGCCCGGACCCGCGACTGTCACCGCGTTCATGCCTGAAGCCGCGCCCGCCATCGAAGTCACCCGCCTGGTCAAGACCTACGGCGGCGTCACTGCCGTCAGTGACATCAGCTTCCACGTCGCGCGCGGCGAAATCATCGGGTTCCTTGGTCCGAACGGCGCGGGCAAGTCCACGACGATGCGGATCCTCACCGGCTACCTGCCCGCGACCTCGGGGAGCGTGCGCATCTGCGGCGTGCCGGTGGCGACGCAGCCCGACGAAATCAAGCGCTGCATCGGCTACATGCCGGAGAACAACCCGCTGCCGGAGGAGATGCGGGTGTCGGAGTACATGTATTTCCGGGGCCGCCTGAAAGAGATTCCACGGCGCAAACTCGGCCCGCGGATCGACGAGGTGCTCGAGATCTGCGACCTCAAGCGGGTTCGTCACAAGATCATCGGCCAGCTCTCGAAGGGTTATCGCCAGCGCGTGGGCATTGCCGAGGCCATCCTCGCCGAGCCGCCGGTGATCATCATGGACGAGCCGACGATCGGCCTCGATCCGCACCAGATTCTCATCGTCCGCGATCTCATCGCGAGCCTCCGCGGCCGAATGACCGTGATCATCTCGTCGCACATCCTGCCCGAGATCGAGATGACCTGTGATCGGGTGTTGATCATCAACCAGGGCCGGGTCGTGGCCCAGGGGACGCCGGCCGCTCTGCGCCGCGAGATCTTTGGCCACTCCACCTATGTGCTCGAGGCAGCTGGCGACCTGACCGCGGCGCTCGCGCCGGCGCTGGCCGAGGTCGACCCGACACTGCAGGTGACCGCGGAAGGCGAGCCCGATGCCGGAGGGGTTCGCCGCGTCACGCTCACCACCAATCGCGAGGACGAATTGGGCGAGGCCCTGCTCCGGTCGCTCGTGCGACGGGAGGTCCGGGTGCGGTCGCTGAGCCGGACGCATCCGACGCTGGAGGACGTGTTCCTCGCCGCCACCAAGCGAAGCTGGGACGCCGTGCAGAAGCCGGCGCGTTGAATGCAACCATGGGACCTCGCATGATGTCACTCCTCCGCCGCGTTCCTTCCCGCCGCGCGCCATGAAGCACTTTTTCACCCTCCTCAGCCATGAGATCCGGATGCTGCTGGTGACGCCGGCCACCTACGTCGCGGCGACGCTGTTTCTCGGCTTCATGGGACTGATCTTCAGCCAGATTCTCGAGGAATACAGTGCCCGGGCGCAGGAGATTTCACCGGCGATCGTTTACTTTCAGCTCTTCTGGCTGCCGGCGTGTGTGATGGTGCCGCTGCTGACGATGAAGTGCCTGGCGGAGGAACGCCGCCTGGGGACGATTGAGACGCTGCTGACGACGCCGGTGACGACGACCGAGGTCGTGCTGTCTAAGTTCGGTGCGGCGTACCTGCTCTACGTTTCGCTTTGGGGCTCCACCTATGGGTTCTTCTATCTCCTGCGTCGGTTCTCGGGCGATGCCCGCTATCTGGACTCGGGCCCGCTGGTCGGCGGGTTTCTGTTCATCGCGTTGTCGGGGCTCTTCTTTGTCGCGATTGGCGTCTTCGCGAGCTCGGTCACAAGCAGCCAGTCGGTGGCGGGCATCCTGAGCTGCGTGATGCTCGCGGTGCTGCTGATCGGCGGCAACGCGGTCGCGGGCTCCAACTGGCTCGACCAGGGAATCCTGCAATCGGTGAAGTCGGCGGTGGATTACTCGCATGTCTTCGGCCATCGCGACGACTTCACCCGCGGCGTGATCGATATCCGTCACGTGCTCTTCTATCTCACGGGCACAATCCTCGCGCTGATCTTCAGCATCCTCAGCGTGGAGGCCAAACTGCTGCACAGCTGATGGCCACCTTCGAAACCTTCCGGGCCGTCCGCTGGCTGCGCACCCTGAACCTGGTGCTGCAGGCGATGCTGTTCCTGACGTTCTTCGGCGGGCTCAACTACGTCGCGAAGAATCATCCGTGGCGCTTCGACCTGACGGAGGCGCGCAAATATTCCCTCTCGCCGGAAACGCTGTCCTTCGTCCGCAACCTGAAGGGGCCGGTGCACATCATCATGACGCTGTCGCCGGAGAGCGACAACCCGGAGGTCCGCGGGCTGATCGACGAGTACGTCTATGCCACGGAGAACCGCACCGCCGGGCGCATCACGAAGGAGTCGCTCGATCTCTATCAAAACCGGCGCCGCGCGGAGGAAGTCGGCATCGATACCGCCGACGTGCTCGTGCTCATCTCGGGCGATCGCCGGCGGGTGGTGACGGTGAACGAGCTCTACACCTTCAAGGACAAGAAACGGAATTCGTTCCAGGGCGAACAGGCGCTCACGGCGGCGATCCTCGAGGTTTCCGATCCGGTGCGGCTGAAGATTTATTTCCTCTCCGGTCACTCGGAACTTCGGATCGACGACCCCGACGCGCAGCACGGGCTCTCGGCGGTGCGCGATCAGCTCAAGCTGCGCAACTTCGAGGTGGAAACGGTGGACCTGAGTGTGACGCGGAAAATCCCCACCGACGCCGCGCTCCTCATCGCGGTGGCGCCGCGGGGCAAATACACCCCGGCCGAGCAGGAACTGCTCCGCCAGTATCTGGGCACGAATGCCGGTCGGATGATTTTCCTGCTCGCTCCCGGCGCGAGCGTGTCCGCGCTCGGGCTGGAAACGATGCTGCTCGACGACTGGGGCATCCTCGTCTTCCACGACGTGATCATCGATCCCAAGAACATCGCGGACAACGGCGACCTGTTCGTCCGCGCGTATGCCGAGCATCCGATCACGAAGATGCTGATTGGCCAGAGCGCACCGCTGCGCATGGGACTGGCCCGCACCGTGATTCCGGATCCGGGCCGGGCGCTGAGCGGTTTCAACACCGTGACGCTGGCGACGACCTCGACGACGGCGTGGGGCGAACCCTTCCGCAGCGGCATCACGCCGAAGTTCGATCCCGGCGTGGACACCCGGCCGATCCCCGGCATGGACCCGCCGGACCGGCTCGGCGTGATCGTGGCCTCGGAGCGGCTGGCGGCTCGCGACGACCTGCCGTTCAGCGTGCGCGGCGGGAAAGTCGTGGTCTTCGGCACGGGCGACCTCGTCTCCAACTCCCGCATCGACCACGGCAATCTCGGGGCTTTCCTCAATGCGGTGAACTGGTCCGTCGACCGCGACCATCAGCTCAACATCCCGCCGCGGCCAATCGACCAGTTCCAACTCTCCCTCAATGCCAGTGAATTCATGAAGCTGCGGTACGCGCTCCTCCTCGGACTGCCCGGCTCGACGCTCATTCTCGGCCTGCTCGTCTACTGGACGCGGCGCCGCTGACGCTGCAACCTTCGGCCATGGTCCTTTCGAGCAACATTCAGGCGCGTCCGCTTTGGCGCCGCAGCTGATCGGCCCCACCCCCTTTTTCCCGTGCGCACCAAGGTCACGCTCGTCCTGATTTTCCTGAACGTCGCGCTGTTCTTTTTCATCTTCAAGTTCGAGCGCAACTGGCGCACGGAAGATGCCTCGCTCGAGGCGCGGCGCCGGGTGCTCGGCCAAGAGTCGGCCAACATCCGCTCGCTCAAAATCACCCGCACCGCTGGCGGCAACGTCAGCCTGGTGCGCAATCGCGACAACTGGTTCCTGACCGAGCCGCTGGACTGGCCGGCGAATCCCCACGCGGTCAGCAGCGTGCTGCACGATCTGCAGTTGCTGGAACACGAGACGAGTTTCCGCGTGGCGGATCTCGCGAAGACCAACCAGACGCTCGCCGACTACGGCCTCGACCACCCGCGGATCACGGTCGCCTTCAACTCCGGGGACGCCGCCGCCGGTGCCGGCGTGCCCCCGCCCACGACGGTCCTGCGGATCGGCGATCTGACGAAGGATGGCAAGCGCCTGTATCTGCTTTCACCGGACGGTGCGCGCGTGCACGTCGTCGGCCGCACGCTGATCGACAGTCTTTCGTTTCCCCTCGAGCAGCTCCGCGCCGACACCCTGCTGACCATCCCGGTCTTCGAGGCGCGCTCGCTGAGCGTGCAGACGGCGAACCCGGAACAGAACCGCAGCGCGGCCAACACCGGCGTGCGCACCCGCATTCGCCGCGATGGCGCCCGCTGGATGTTCGAGACGCCGATCATCGCCCGCGGGAGCAAGACCGCGGTGGACCTCGCGATCAACGGGCTCAACGCCCTACAGCCGAAAACGTTTTCTCCCGCCCCGCCGGCCGCGCTGCCGTCGGTCGCGCCGGAGCTGCGCGTCACACTCGAGGGCAACAACCGCCACGAAACCCTGTTCCTCGGCGGGCGCCTGCCACCGGCGCCGAAAGCAGCGGCCGCACCGGCTGGCGCCGAATTCTACGCCCAGCTCGAAGGTCGCAACGCGCTCTTCACCGTGGTGGTGCCGACGGAACTCGTGGAGGCCCTGCGCAACACGCAGGAGACGCTGCGCGAGAAGCGCATCCTCGACTTCGATCCCCGGGCCGTCACCGCGATCACCCTCGCCTCCCCGCTCCAGTCCGACGCCACGCTCACGCTCCAGCGACTCGACACGCCGGCGGGCGCACCGGCCGACACGACCGCCCCCTGGCAGATCATCCAGCGCGACAGCGGCGCGCAGGCCCCCCAGCCCATCGCGGCGGATCGGGCGGCGGTCCAGCGTCTGCTGGAGGCACTGACCTTGCTCAGCGCGGAAAATTTCAAGAGCGATGCGCCCACGAATGCCGATCTCGAGGACTGGGGTTTCAATCGTCCCGAGCGGGAAATCCGCCTCTCGCTCGCCGGCAATCCGACGCCGATCGTGCTGGGCATTGGGACCGACTCGGCAACGCCGCGCAACGTTTACGCCCGCGTCGGCACCCCGACGGAGCCCGGTTCCTCCATCTACACGGTGAAGCTGGACCTCCCGCGCGAGCTGCCGATCAAGGCGCTCGACTGGCGCGATCGCACGTTGCGGGAGGCGCTGCCGGCCAGCGTGCGTTTCCAGTCGCTGAAACTCACCGACCTCGAAACCAAACAGGCGATCTACGAGACCACCTTCGAGCCCGGTGGCGAACCCGCCACCCCGCCGCCAAATCCCAAGGCGTTACAGGATCTGCTCGGGCAACTGCGCACCCTGCGGGCCCGCAGCCTCTTTCAGGACGGATTCACGGACCGCATCGCCGTCGCCGGCGAAGACCGGCCGTGGCGTTATTTGCTCGAGACCACCATGACCGCACCCGGCGGCAGCGGCAGCGAGGCCACGACCCTGTTTTCCCTCGCTCTGACCGAACGCCTGGGCGGTTCGCTGCAGTACGCCGGATCGAAGGAGCTCGATCTGGTTTTCGTGCTCGAGCAGCCAATGCTCGATGCCTTCTGGGCCCTGGTGAACCGCGACCCGGCGCCGACGGTGGAACCCGCCCCGGCCAGGCCTTAATCGCGTGCGCCGCGCCTCGTCCACCCTGTCAGCCGTGGACCCCGCTCAGCCCGCTTCGGTTGAGACCGGGCGGTTGTGCCGCTCGCTCCGACGCCACGCGCCCGAACCATGATTCGCGGGTTGAAATTCCTCTGGCAGGCAATCCGCGTCGGGCTGAGCGGTGTTTTCTCCGTTGGCCTCTGGAGCCTTTGGATCGCGCTCGGTCTCCTGCTTGCGGTTCAGGTTTATATTTTTTCCACCAACGAGCTCGCCGTGCCCGAGTTCGTCCTGCGTCGCGTGGAGCAGAAGCTGGAGGCATCGGGCCTGCGCGTCACCTTCAGCCGCACGTCATTTGACCCCACCGGTCGAATCCTGATCGAGAATCTCAGCGCGCGCCTGCCGGCCTTCGAGGAGCCCGTCTTCGGGGCCCGTGCGCTGTACGTGCGGCTGAATCCGTGGATGCTGGCCGTCGGGCGCGTCGAGCTGCGCGAGGTGCGCGTGATCGACGCCACCGCATCGGTGCCGGCGATGCTGTCCTCCTCGGGCCGGGCGGATGAATTCATCCGCAACCTGAACGTGGTCGTGTTCCCCGGAAACCGGCAGTACCGCGTCGAACAACTCAGCGCGCAGGTCGCGGGCGTCGTCGTTTCCGCCCACGGCCTCGTGCCCGCGCCGCCACCCACGGGCACCGCCCCGCCCGATTTCGTCGGCTGGCTGGCCCGCGAATATCCCACGCTGTGCCGCCAGGCGATTGCCGTGACCCAGCAGCTCGCGAGCTTCGAGCAGCCTTCGCTGCAAATTGCGGCCGGGCTCACGGAGACCGGCGCCGTGCAGGTCAACGTCGAGCTGCTCGCACGCAGCGCGAGGCTCGAGGTGCCCGTGGCCGCGCAGGCCCGCGACGTGCGTGTCCTGGTCCAGGACCTCGTCCTCGGCCAGGCATCCATCCTGCCGATCGAGTTCTCGGCCTCGGAACTCACGCTTCCCTTCGACACCGTGGCCCGGGATATCCATGCGGCCGTGATCGGCCGGCTCCCGGCGGACGGGACGTTTCGCTTCGAGCCACGTCAGTTCGACGTCACCGCCGGTTCGCTGGGAAGCAAGGGCTTCGCGGCAACCATGGTCTCCGCGCAACTGCATCCGCGGCCGCTGCCCCGGCTCGATGCGACGATGGTGGCCCGGATTGCGGGCGTGCCGCTTGGCCTCGAGGCGGAGGCCGACTTGCGAGCCCAGACTGCCGGCCTGCGGTTCCGCGGGGCGATCTCGCCCGATCTGCTCACTCCGCTCAGCCAGCAGCTCGGCGTCGAGGTGCGCCGGTTCTTCGATTTTGCCGCGCTCCAGTGTCAGGAAGGATCCGTGAGTCTGGGCGCCGGTTGGAAATTTGAACGTCTCGCCGCGCGGGTCGCGGTCAAGGGAATCAACGCCTACGGAGTCCGCCTGGACCAGGGCGAAGCGGTGGTGGAGCTCGATCCCCAACGCTTCTACTCGCCCGAGGCCTTCGGCACGATCGGGGAGAATTTCGCGCGCGGCTCGTACGAACACGATCTCCGCACGCACCAGTTCCGTTTTCTACTCGATGGACGACTCCGGCCGCTGGACATCTCTGGATGGTTCCGGCCCTGGTGGCCCGACTTCTTCCGGCAGTTCGAATTTCCGGCGGAGTCGCCGCCGGCCAGCGTCGATGTCCAGGGCTCGTGGCGCGGGGGGCGACGGACCGACGTGTTCGTCCAACTCGCCACGCGCTCACCCGTGGTGCGGGGAGTGGCGTTCGATGAACTTCGCACCCGGTTGCGCGTGCGTCCCGGACGCTACGACGGCCTGGAGTTGTTGGCCACGAACGCAGGCGGACGGATCGAGGGACGGTTCGCCTTCGCCAACGACCCGGAGACCCATGTCTGGCACACGCTCGACCTGAACCTGCAATCGACGGTCGGACTGCCGGTCGTGAAGAAGGTGATGGGCGCGTTCGGCGAAAGGCTCTTTGCGCCGTACCGGGTGGCAGGCGCGCCCGCCGTCCGGCTGACCGGACACTTTGCCGGCCCCGAGGCGCCGGGCGGCCGGAAGCAGGTCGTGGACGCCACCGTCAAGACCACGGGCGAAATTCGCGTGCACGATTTTCCCGTCACCGACACTTCGTTCGCGCTGCGGATCCGCAACGAGGAGATCACCGTGAACGACATCCATGCGAGTTTCGCCGCGGGGGCCGTGGACGGTCAGGTTCGAGTGACGGGAGCGGACGAGGCGCGGCGGGTTGGCTTCAATCTCACCGTGACCGACGCGAGCCTCGGCGAAAGCATCACCGCGCTGCAGGCTTACTTTGCCCGCCGGAGCAACGAACCGCCGCCGCCCCCGGGGAAATTCGTGCAGGACAAGGCCAACGTTCGCCTGGACGTGACGGCGTCTGCGGAAGGGTCCTACGGCCAGCCATTCAGCTTCCTGGGCCGAGGCAACGCGGTGGTCCGCGGCGCGGAAATCGGAGCGGTCCCCCTGCTCGGATCACTGTCGGAGCTGCTGAAGTTCACCGCGGTGCGATTCACGGAAGCCCGCGGCGCATTCACGATCGAAGGTCCCAAGCTGCAATTTCCGGAGGTCACGCTGCGTGGATCGAACTCCGCGGTGGATGCGCATGGCAGTTACGCACTGGATGCGAAGCAGCTCGATTTTCGCGCGAAGGTGTTCCCGTTCCAGGAAAGCGGGAACCTCGTAAAGGCCGTGGTCGGTGCCGTCCTCGCACCGCTCTCGAATGCCCTCGAGGTCCAGTTGTCGGGCAGTCTCGAGAAGCCGGAATGGGGGTTTGTCCTACTGGGCTCGGCGGCACCCGCAGAGACCGGGAAACCCGGTGCGGAAATCCAAAAACCGGGAACCGAGCCCCTCCCCCCTTCAATGGACGAACCCACCCCCACCGGCACAAGGCCCTCGCAGACGATTCCTTAGCGCCCAATTTGGAGCGCAGAAGCTTCGGCATTGCACCAACTCGGACGCCTCCCACAGTTAGGGGAAACACCTTAATGAAATCTTTGCCCACATTGCCGCAACGCACGTGGTTGGAGCGGGTGTCGCTCCTCTGCGCGGTGCTGCTGGTGGTGCTCGGCGCGATTTCGGTGTTGGGCCGTTGGGCGGACGCGATCCCGCTGCTCCAACCGTTCGGGCTGCATGCGCCGATCAAAATTAACAGCGCGCTTGGGTTCATGGCGCTGGGGGCGTTGCTGATCGCCGTTGAGTTCGGACTCGCGCAGTTCGCGTGGCTCGCGCTCCTGCCCGCCGCGGTCGCCGGCCTCTCGCTCTCGCAGGATTTCTTCCGCATCGACCTGGGCATCGATCAGTTGCTCGGCGTGGATCGGCTGCCGATCGGCACTGACCATCCGGGACGAATGTCGGTGGTGACCGCGGTCTGCATCGTTCTCGCCGGCCTCGTGCTGGCGTGGCGGGTCACCGACAAAGCACGCCGCGAACGCCTGTTTGCCGAGGCGGCCGCCGGCTCCGTGCTCGGGTCGGTTGGCTTTGCCACCCTGCTCGGCTACGCCGCAGGCCTGCCTGCAGTCTACACTTGGGGCAGCACGACCGCGACGCCGCCGATGGTGGCCGTGGCGTTGATCCTGCTGGGTGTTGCCCTGATCCTGCTCGCCTGGCGGCAGAGCAACAAGGATGCCGCGGAGGCCCCCGCGTGGGCGGCCATGCCCGCGGTGATCTGCTGTCTCACCCTCACCATCCTCCTTTGGATCACCCTCCGTGATCGTGAACGCGCGTTTGCCCTCGCCACGACCCAGACGGCGATGGAGCGCCTGGCGATCGAGGTGAAGGACGATCTCGCCCGCGAGGCCACGCAGTTCGAGCGCATCGCCCGGCGCTGGGGCGACGGTCCGCCCGAGGCGATCACGAGTTGGGAATTCGACGCCAAGACCCAGTTGACCGATGCCAGCGATCAATTGGGCTGCTTCTCGATCGGGTTCGTCGATCTGAACTCACGGACGGCGTGGATCTATCCACACACCGACAACGAAGGCGCGATCGGCTACGATCACTCCCGCGTCGAGGAACGCCGCCAGGCCCTGCAGCAGTCGCGGACCTCCGGCGGCCCGGTGATTTCGTCGACGACGCGCGTCCACGTGCCGGGCGCCGGTGAGGAGAAGGGTCTCGCGATTTACACCCCGGTGATTCGCTCCGGCGTGCTCGCGGGCTACCTCGTGGCGGAGTTCGGCTACCGGGCCTTCTTTCATGCCATCGCGACCTCCCGGCTGAAGCTGAATGACGACTATCAAATTTCGGTCGGAGTTGGTGGGGACAGGGTCTTCACCTCCTTGGCCGAGGGCAGTGCACGCAACGAGAAGCTGACGCTCGAAAAGACCTACACGATTGAGGATCGGCGGCTGCGACTCTCCCTGACGCCCACCGAATCTGCGCTCGCCCAGAGCCGCCGCTACCTTCCCGAACTCGCGCTCGCCGCCGGCTTAGGCATCACCGTCCTGCTCGGCCTGAGCGTGCAACTGGCGCGCAGCGCCCGCGCCGGGCAACTCGCCGCCGAACTCTCCAACAAGCGGCTCTTCGCGGAAAACGAGGAGCGCCGCCGGGTCGAGGCCCGGCTCAAGGTGTCGGACGAGCGCCTGCGCCTCGCCCTCGATTCCACGCAGATCGGCATCTTCGAGTGGAGCGTCACGCCCGGCCACGTGTATTACAGCCCTGGCCTGTGGGCGATGCTCGGCTATGAGCACATTCGCATGCCCTCCACGGTCGAGGCCTGGCAGTCGCTGATTCATCCCGACGACCTTCCGCTCTATCGCCGCCGCACCGAGTCGCAGCTCAACGGCATCGCCTCCTTCATCGAGCCGGAGTATCGCGTCCGCGCCCGCTCCGGCGACTGGCGCTGGGTGTATACCCGCTCGAAGTCGGTCGGCCTTAATCCCGACGGCAAGCCGACCCGGATCGTCGGCACGGTCCAGGACATCACCGCCCGCCGCGAGGCCGAACTCGCCCTCCGCGAAAGTCAGGCGGAGGCCCGCAAGCTGTCGCTCGTCGCCTCGAAGACCGACAACCCCGTGTTGATCGGCGCACCCGACGGCCGCATCGAATGGGCGAACGAGGCGTTCTGCCGCACGATGGAATACTCCCTCGAGGAAGTCGTGGGCAAAAACCCGGCTCACTTCATGGTCGGCCCCGGGACGAACCTCCGCGTCATCGCCCGGATCCGCCAGGCCATCGCCGGCGGTCGCGGCATCAGCACCGACGTCGTCAATTTCTCGAAATCCGGCCGCAAGTATCACCTCCATGTCGAGGTGCAGCCCGTCCGCGGCGTGTCCGGCGCGATGGAGAACTTCATCGCAGTCGGCACCGACATCACGACCCGCGTGCAGTCCGAGCAGCAGCTCCGCCGCGCCAAGTCCGAGGCCGACGACGCGTCCCGCGCCAAGAGCGAGTTCCTCGCCTCGATGTCGCACGAAATCCGCACTCCGATGAACGGCGTCATCGGCATGACGAGCCTCCTGATGGAGACCACGCTGACCGCGGAGCAGCGCGACTTCGTCAACACGGTCCGCACCTCTGGCGAGGCGCTGCTCACGATCATCAACGACATCCTCGACTTCTCGAAAATCGAGTCGGGCAAGATGGAACTCGAGCGTGCTCCGTTCGAACTGGCGCTCTGCCTCGAGGAATCGCTCGACCTGTTCGCGCTCCAGGCCTCCTCCAAGAAGCTCGAGATCGGCTACCACCTCGCGCCCGACGTTCCCGCCTGGATCATCGGTGACGTCACGCGCCTGCGCCAGATTTTCGTCAACCTCGTCAACAACGCCGTGAAGTTCACGCCGGGCGGCAGCGTCGCGATTGAAATCCGGCGGGTCGTGCGGGAGGAGGCGCCCATGGGCTTCGCTCCGGGCATCGTCCCGGACCCGGCTCGAATCACGCTCGAGTGCGTCGTCCGCGACACCGGCATCGGCATCCCGCGCGATCGCGTGGACCGGTTGTTCAAGGCCTTCAGCCAGGTCGACTCCTCGACCACCCGGAAGTTTGGCGGCACCGGCCTCGGACTCGCGATTTCCCAGCGGCTCTGCGAACTCATGGGCGGCGGCATTCGCGTCGAGAGCGAGGTCGGCCAGGGTTCCTCGTTCATCTTCACCATTCAGACCGAGGTGGCGGCGGAGAGCGCGGATTCGACGCTCGTCCCCGTGCCCGCCGCGCTCCGCCACGGCACGCTCCTCTGCATCGAGGATCACCCGCTCACGCAGAAACGACTCCGCACCACGTTCGAGAAATGGGGCGTGGCCAGCATCATTGTTGCCAACGTCGCGGAAGCGCGGGCCGCCCTTCGCACGCTGTCCGCCCCGCCGGCGCTTTTGATCGTGGACAGCGGCAACGTGGACAGCCCCTCGCCCCTTGAGGAACTCACGGACGTCCGCTGCCCGCGGCTGGTCCTCTTCCCGTTTGGCCAGACCGCTCCGGTGGCGGGACCCGACGAACCCGTCCTCGCGAGCACCTCCAAGCCGATCCGCACCTCGGCGATGCTTCACGCCATTGCCGGACTTTTCCAGGAAAGCGCGCGCCACCTCACGCGGCAGGTCACGGTCGTCGAGCGCAAGGTCGGCGAAGAGATTCCCCTCAACGTGCTCCTCGCCGAGGACAATGCCGTCAACCAGAAGGTCGCCCTCCGCTTCCTGGAACGGCTCGGCTACCGCGCCGACGCGGTGGCGAACGGACTCGAGGTCATCATGGCGCTCGAGCGGCGGCATTACGATCTCGTGCTGATGGATCTCCAGATGCCGGAGATGGACGGCTACGAAGCCACCCGGCAGATCCGCACGCGTCTGCCCGCCGATCGTCAGCCCAAGATCATCGCGCTCACGGCCAACGCGATGCAGGGCGACCGCGAACTGTGCGTGGCGGCCGGCATGGATGATCACATTTCAAAGCCCGTGAAGATGCACGAGATCGCGGCCGCCATTCGCCGCCACTTCGGCAAGCCGATCGCCTCCGATCCTCAGCAGTTGATCGGTTGAGCGTCCCTGTATTCCGGGGTCAAACGGTTCGGCGTGGCCCGGTCCGTGAGAGCCCGTGTGAATAATCGGAAAACACCCCCTGCATGTCATTCTGAGCGCAGCGAGGTTACCGAGCGCAGCGACAGGCTTGGTCATCCATGCGGGCACTTACCTCAAGGGCGTGGATTCTTTGCTGCGCTCAGAATGACAGGGTATTCACACCGTCTCGTGAGGTCAGGGATGTCTTGATCGCTTCGCCTGAATCCGACCGCGGCTCACGCACCCGTTTCGCTCAGAGCCCGACCTTGTCTCCGAAGTTGCCGGATCTCTTCCTGTCGCGCGGGATCCGCGGCGAGGTTGGAAAGCTCGCCTGGATCCCGCTCGAGATCGAAGTAGAGCCAGGGCGCGCCGGCTTCGTCCCACACGAGTTTGCGCGTGGCGGTGCGGATTCCGGACCAGATGCGGTCACACTGGTCGGGCAAGCGAACGACACTCGGCATCGAGATGGAGGCAGCCACGGCGGGCGGCGGGAGTGGGGCCACTCCTGCCCAACCCGCAGTCAAACGCCCGAGATCGAGGAGCGAGACCGGCTCATTGCTGACGGCCGGCGGCACCCCCGGCCGGCGCACGAGCAACGGCACCCGCACGCTCTCCTCGTGCGGCCACCCCTTCCGGAAGAGTCCGTGCGCCCCATGCATGTCGCCGTGCACGGACGTGAACACGATCAGGGGGCACGGGCGGCCCGCGGCCCTGGCCGCAGCATCCACCGTCGAGACCAGATCCCCGAGGGCGCGGTCCGTGGCCTCGATGTGACGATGGTAGCCCGCGAGTTCCCGGCGCACCCGCTGCTCGACGTCTCCGCCCCGCGGCACATTCGGCGCGAGCTGCAGCGCGGAAGGATCATGCGCCCCACTCCCCGGAGCGTTCTCACCATATGGCGGGTGCGGCGCCTCCAGGCTGAGCAGGACGAACCAGGGCTGACGCGGGTGTGCGGCATTCCGCTCCGCGATCCAGCCGGCCGTGCGCTGCGCCAGCACCTCGCTTTGGTATCCAGGAAACTGACGCGGCACCTCCAGCCGCGAGCCGTGCAGCCAGGGATTGTTCAGGAGGAAGCCTCCCTCGAAGCCTTCCCAGAACTCGAAGCCGCCGCGATCCTCGGGGGCCACAAGAAGCCTCGCCTGGGCCTCGCCCACCAGCGGCAACCTGGGATCGCGGGCCGAGAGGTGCCACTTCCCGAAGAACGCCGTGCCATAACCCGCCGCCGCCAGTTCGTGCGCCACGGTCCGTGACTCCCGCGGCAACGGATCAAAATAGTCCCGCACGCCGTTCCGGGGTGACGGCACACCCGTCAGCAGCGCGGCCCGGGCAAACGGACCAAACGGGTGCGGCGTCACCGCCTGGCGGAAATTGGTGCTCCGGGCGGCGAGGGCGTCGAGGTACGGCGTCCGGGCATTCCCATCGCCGGCGCAGCCCAGCGCCTGGGCACGCCACTGCGTCGTGGCAATCCACAGGAGATCGGGCGGCGCGCTCGGCGTCATCGTCTGTTACGAAGCAAGAACGCCCCGTCCAACGCGAGCCGATCCCTCGCGCCTTGCGACGGTTCCCAACGGCACCCACGCTGACGGGAATCCCCTCCCTTATGCGATTCGCCTTCTCCCTCCTGCCAGGCTTCGCCCTCGCTTCCTCAATTCTTTCCGCCGCCGAGCCAGCCGCGACCGTGCCCGCCGCCCCCGCCGCGGTCCCGGCGTTACCGCCGCCGGAACTGACGGAGATTTGGACGCCCGTGCCTCCCGTGGTTTCGGCACCGGCCAACGGCCTTCCCTCTGATGCGATCGTGCTGTTCAACGGGAAGAACCTCGACGCTTGGGAGTCCGTCAAGGGCGGCCCGGCGCCTTGGATTCTCGAGGGCGGAAACCTCGTCGTGACTCCGAAGAGCGGGTACATCCAATCGAAGGCGGCGTTCGGCGACAGCCAGGTTCACCTCGAGTTTCGCACGCCCGCCGAGGTCAAGGGCGACAGCCAGGGCCGCGGCAACAGCGGGGTTTTCCTGATGGGACTCTACGAAGTGCAGATTCTCGATTCCTACAAAAACCCGACGTATGTGAACGGCCAGGCCGGCTCCGTTTACAAGCAGCACATCCCGCTGGTGAACGCGTCGCGGCCACCCGGCGAGTGGCAGAGCTACGACATTGTCTTTGTCGCCCCGCGCTTCGGCCCAACCGGAGTCGTCGACACCCCGGCCCGCGTCACCGTCTTCCACAACGGCGTGCTCGTGCTGCACGACGTCGAAATCAAGGGCGCGACCACTTACCGGGGCTACCCCGCCTACGCGCCCCACGCGGCCAAGCTGCCGCTGCAGTTGCAGGATCACAGCAACCCGCTCGCTTTCCGGAATATCTGGGTTCGCGAACTCGCGCTGCCCCGATTGAGGTAAGTAGAGCGCGGGTTGGGTCGGTCTCCCATTGGATGGCGCTGCGGCTCCGACCATCCCTCCAACTGGCTCGAGCGAGCCGGGATTGAGCCCGAATCCGGGAAGCCAGGAATCGGATCGATCCTACCCTTCAACCGCGGCCTTCGTTCCCACGGTGCTGGCGCCACTGCTGGTTCATGGCTTCCTGGCTTCAGGCTCCATCTGAATTGGTCTCCGTCCGTTCGCCTTCCACCCGCTTCGTTCCCGCGGAGAGGGGAAGCTCCGACGTCCGCCCCAAGGGCGCCCGCCTCGCCGAGGCCTGGCGTTTCGCCGTTCGCAGAACGGCGAAACGCAAAGATTACAGTTCTGTAATCCTCGCGAAAGCCGCGGGAGACCTGGGTGTGGCATCTTCCTCCGCAACAGACCCACTCCAACCATGAACCAACTCTTTCACCGTCTCCTCTTTCGCCGCCGCGCCTACTATGCGGCCGGAGCGCTTGCCCTCGCTGGCATCTTCGCCGGCGTCCAGGCCGCCCAGTCCAAACCCGATGTCGCCATCAAGCGTGACGTCCAGCCCGTGAATCGCGGCAACCTCGAGGCCGCCAGCTTCTCCCAGGTCGTGAAGCGCGTCGCCCCGAGCGTCGTGAAGATCACCACCGAGACCAAGGCGAAGAAAATGTCGCGCGGTGACATGCAGGGGATGGACAATCCCATGCTCCGCGAATTCTTCGGCGGACGAATGCCCGAAATGCCCGAGAGCCGGCCGCAGTCCGGCCTCGGCTCCGGCGTGATCATCAGCGCCGACGGCTACATCGCCACGAACAACCACGTCGTCGAAGGTGCCGACACCGTCACGGTCGCGCTGACCGACGGGCGCGAGTTCACCGCCAAGGTGGTCGGCCGCGACCCGCAGACCGACCTCGCCGTCATCAAGGTCGACGCCAGGGACCTGCCCGCCGTCACCTTCGCCGACACCTCGAAGATCGAGGTCGGCGATCGCGTGCTCGCGATCGGCAATCCATTCGGGATCGGCGAAACCGTCACCAGCGGCATCGTCAGCGCGAAGGGCCGCCGCGTCGGCATCCTCGCCGATGTGCAGGGCTACGAAGACTTCATCCAGACCGATGCGGCCATCAATCCGGGCAATTCCGGCGGCGCGCTCGTCGACGTCGATGGCCGGCTCGTGGGCATCAACACCGCGATCCTGAGCCGCAACGGCGGCTTCCAGGGCGTGGGCCTCGCCGTGCCCGCCAATCTCGTCGGCCAGGTGACGGAAGGCCTCGTCAAGAACGGCAAGGTCGTCCGCGGCTACCTGGGCCTCGGCATCCAGAGCGTCACGCCCGCCCTCGCGGAATCGTTCAACCTGAAGGACAACAAAGGTGCGATCGTCGCCGAGGTCGTGAACAGCGGCCCCGCCGACAAGGCCGGCGTGAAGGAAGGCGACGTGGTCACCGCCGTGAACGGCCAGCCTGTCGCCGATGCGAACAACCTGACCATGGCCGTGAGCTCGATCGCTCCCGGCTCCAAGGTCACCCTCGACATTCTGCGTGACGGCAAGAAGCAGCAGCTCACCGCCAAGACCGGCGAGCGCCCGAACAGCCGCTCCAACCGGACGAAGGACGCGTTCTCCTCGAACGACCAGGACGATGAAGGCGTGCTGAATGGCGTCGCCGTCAACGATCTCGATGCCGACACGCGCACCCAGCTCAACCTGCCCGCCCGGCTCAAGGGCGCCGTGATCACGAGCGTCGCTCCGGAATCCGCCGCCGCCAAGGCCGGTCTCCGCGAGGGCGACGTGATCCTCGAATTGAACAAGCAGCCCGTCGCTTCCGCCGAGCAGGCCGTCGAGCTCAGCGCCAAGGCCGAAGGCAAGAAGACCCTCCTCCGACTTTGGTCGCGGGGCACCACCATCTTCGTGGTCGTGGACGAGTCCGGCACCAGCAAGTCCAACTCGTAACCGACCACCATAACCCCGCAGCGATATTAACCGGCCCCGGTCCGCTTCACGCGGCCGGGGCCGTTTTCGTCCCAGACCGCCGCTCCTCCCGACCGCACTTGCCTCGCCCCCTCCGCCTCGGACAACTTCCGCCATGCGCGTCCTCGTCGTCGAAGATGATGCCAAAATCGCCTCCTTCGTGGTCCGCGGACTCAAGCAGTCCGGCTATGCCGTGGACCATGCGGCCGACGGCGAGACCGGCCTCGCCCTCGTGGAATCGACCGAGTACGACGCCGCGATCGTGGACGTGATGCTGCCGAAGCTCGATGGGATCAGCCTCGTGAAGCGAATGCGGGCCGCGCGCAAGCCGACGCCAGTCCTGTTTCTCAGCGCCCGCAGTTCGGTCGACGATCGGATCAAGGGCCTGCAGGCCGGCGGCGACGATTACCTGACGAAGCCGTTCGCCTTTTCGGAACTCGTGGCGCGAGTGCAGGCGCTGATCCGACGGGCCACGCAATCGCCGGAGACGACGCGGCTCGTCGCCGGGGACGTCACGCTCGATCTCGTCACGCGGGAGGTGAGCTGCGCCGGGCAATCCGTGGAGTTGCAGCCCCGCGAATTCGCGCTGCTCGGATTTCTCCTGCGCCACGCCGGCCGGCCGGTGACGAAGACCATGATTCTCGAGCACGTCTGGGATTACAGTTTCGACCCGCAGACCAACGTCGTGGACGTCGTGATGTCGCGGCTCCGCGCCAAGATCGATCCCGACCACCGCCGGATCGAAACCGTGCGCGGCGTGGGTTACACGTTCCGCCCCCTCCAGAATGTTTGATCGGTTGCGACAGTCCCTCGCGCTTCGGCTCGCCGTACCCTACGCGCTGGTGTTCGCGCTCGGCGCGGCGGCGTTGTTCGGCGAGTTGTACTACCTGCTCGGCAACGCCCTCGAGCAGCGCGACCAGGCCGCGATCGAAAGACGCGCGGAGGCCCTCGCCAACGGTTATGAATTCGGCGGGCCGGCACTGCTTCGCGCCCGCCTGGAAAACGACACTTCACCGGACGCCCACTCGTTCTTCGTGCGGCTGATCAATCCCGATGGCACCGCGGGATTCCTTGTTTATCCGCAGGACTGGATCGAGACCGAGGTCCGGCAGCTTCCGATCCCCGGGTACGCGATGAAGCGCGAAGTCGTGCGTTTCCCGCAGAATGACATTCGCGACTACACGATCGCCCAGCTGGGGCTCACCGACGGACGCGTCCTTCAGGTGGGTCGCCTGACCGAGAGCCGCTCCGCACTGCTCGCTCCGCTGCGTCGCGCCTTCGTCGTGGTCGGCGCCGGCGCCCTCGTGCTTTCGGCCGGCATCGGCCTGCTCCTCGCGTGGCGGGCCACCCATCCGCTGCGCCAGCTCGCCGACACCGTCCGCCGCATCCTGGAAACCGGCGAGCTCGAGGCGCGCGTGCCGCCCTCGGAACGCCGCGACGAGATCGCCACTCTCGCCCGGCAGCTCAACACCCTCCTCGACAAGAACGCCGCCCACGTGCGCGTACTCCGCGAGACGCTCGACAACATCGCCCACGACCTCCGCACGCCGCTCACGCGTCTCCGCGGCACGGCCGAACTCGCGCTCCACGACACCGGTGATCCGGCCGAGGTCCGCGGCGCCCTCGCGGATTGCGTCAACGAGTCCGATCGCCTGCTGCACCTGCTGGAGACGCTGCTCGATGTCTCGGCGGCCGAGGCCGGGGCGCTCAAACTCAACCGCGACCGCGTTGACCTGCGGACCCTCGTTGATCGCGCCGTGGACCTTTATCGCGAGGTCGCGGAGGAGCGCCGGATCCAGGTCATCGTCGATCAACCCGGTCCGGTGGAATGGGAGGCCGATTCGATCCGGCTCGGCCAGGCGGTCAACAACCTCCTCGACAACGCACTGAAGTACACGCCCGCCGGCGGGCGCGTGACGATTGCGACGCGGCTCGAGACCGGCGCCGCGACCATCGTCGTCTCCGACAACGGTCCCGGCGTGCCGGAGCACGAACGCGACGCCATCTTCCGCCGGCTCTATCGCGGCGACGCCAGCCGTTCCCAACGCGGACTCGGCCTCGGGCTGAGTCTCGTAAAGGCCATGGTGGAGTCCCATGGCGGCACCGTGAGTGTCTCCTCCGGCCCGGGCGGCGGCGCCCGCTTCCTCGTTCGTCTCCCCGCGCCGTAGAGGGGCCTTGGTGGCACGGGTCTCCCGACCCGTGAAGATCAGAACGCGAGACCGCTCCGCTTTCATGGGTCAGGAGACCCATGCCACGCCGCAGTCCCTCCCCAGCGTACCGGCACCTCACCGTGGATTGAAAACCGCGGAACCCTTCCCCAGCGTCCAAGGACCTACCCGTCAACGTTCCGCATGCCCCCGCGTTCCCTCCTTCGACTTCTCTCCGGCCTGCTCTTCCTGATCCTCGCCACGTCTGGATTCCTGCGCGCTCAGATCACCACCGTGGGCGCCAATCGGGTCACGTTTTTCACCGAGCCCAACTTCCGCGGCGAGGCGCTGACCGTCGAAGCCGGCGCCAATCTCGACACGCTCGATCGGGTCAAGCGCTCCGATCAACGGCCGTGGACGTTCGCCATTTCCTCCATCCGCGTGGAGGGCACCGCCACCGCCAGGATTTACAGCGCCCCCGGCTTCTCGGGCGACTCCCTCGACGTCAGCGCCAGCATCGCCGATCTCTACGCCACTTCCCGCGGCAGCGATGGCGGTGGCACCTGGGATCGGGCGATCGCTTCCCTCGCTGTCACCGGACCGAGAGTCACGTCATCTCCTCCGCCCGTTCGCCAGGACGCCGCTCCCACGACGGTCTATGTCGTGCCCACGCCGGCGGCACCTCCGCCACCGCCGCCCCGGCCACCACCGCCCCGCTATACGCCCCGGAGCGCTGAGATCGTCGTCCAGCGGGCCTACCAGGAGGTGCTGGTTCGCCGCGCCGACCCGTCCGGCCTCCGCCATTACCGCGAGATCCTGGTGCGCGAGGGCTGGTCCGAGCGGCAGTTGATCGAGGATTTGCAACGCAGCGCCGAGGCCCGCGCGATCAAGCCCGAGGACGCCATTGCCCGTGCCTACCGCGATGTGCTCGGTCGCGAGCCCGATCCGTCCGGACTCGCCGCCTATCGCAACAAGTGGCGTGACGGCTGGACGCAGGGCCGGATCCGCGAGGAACTGCGGCGCAGCCAGGAAGGCCGTGACCGCGAAGTACGGGAAACCATCACCCGCGCCTATCGCGATCTGCTAGGACGCGAACCTGATCCCCAGGGCTACGCCGCCTACGAGCGACTGCTCCGCCGCGAAGGCGGGACCGAACGCGATCTCCGCGCCGCGATCATGGCCGGTGAGGAATACCGCCAGCGGCAGCAGAAAAAGTAGCGACGTAAAGAGCGGCCGTGGGACAGCGGACAACTGCGCGGAGACCGCCTCGTACCCGATCCAGAAGGCCCTCCCCGCGTAACACAAACGACCGCTACTCAGGAGCCCCTAGCTCCGATGTCATCTGACACCTGGATTCCGAAGTTGGCTTCGTAGCCCGCTGCGTGAGCAGCGGGACGGCTTTAAGCGAAGCGATCACGAAGTCCCTGTCCTCACGGACAGGGCCACGCCAATCCGTTTAACTTCGGAATCCAGGTAACAGATGACATCCAGAGCGAACTCCGACGGACACGCTGTGCGTTTGTCATCCATTAAATGACAACGGAGCCAGCCACCCGGAGGGAAAATGCCAGGGTTGTCATCTGATAGATGACAAAATGAGTCGGCCGGCGGGTCGTAGGGTACGCGGACGGAGGCAGAGGGAGACCGTGGTGCGGTCGTCCGGCGGGGTGGCGGCGCGGTGACCGGCGCCTTGCGGTATTCGCGGCAGCCGGTGCTACCGCTCAATCGTCCTGCACCAAGCCGCGCCGCGTCTTGCCGCGCGGGTCGCGACCGCTCTTGCCGTCTTCGCGGGCCGGCTTGCCGACCAGGTCGAAGAAGACCGGACAGCCCGCGAGATCGAACTCCTTGACGAGCCCCGCCTCGAGGTAACGGCGATACTGCTCCGTGAGTTTTTCCTCGCGGTTGCAAAACAGCTTAATCCGGAACGGACGCGTGCTGGTCTGCGTCGCATAGTACACCCGGAAACGACGGCCCGCGATCGCGGCCGGCGGCGTGCGCTCCGCCAGGTGACCGAGCACCTGATTGAGCCGGCCCGTCTGCAGTTTCTTGTCGAGGGTGCGGTTCAACTTCACCGCCGCATTGAGCATGCGATCGATTTCGAAGCCCGACATGGCCGAGACGAAGATTACCGGCGAACCGGGCGTGAAGAAGAGCCTTTCGAAGAGGGCGTACTCGTACTTGGAGCGATAATCCCGCTCGTCCTTGTACGGCGCGAAACCGCCCTGCTTCTTGAAGGCCTGCTGCACGAGGTCCCACTTGTTGACGACGATGACGATGGGCTTGCCCTCCTTGATCGCCTCGCCCGCGATGGCTTTGTCCTGCTGGGTCACGCCTTCCATCGCGTCGAGCACGAGGAACACGACGTCCGTGTTCTTGATCGCATCGAGCGAGCGCAGCCGGGAAAAATATTCGACGGGCGAAGCGAGCTTGGTCGCGGCCTTGATGCCCGCGGTGTCGATGAGCCGGAAGGGATACTGCTTGTTGTCGCGGCCCTTGAAGGTGAACGGCAGTTCAATCGAATCACGCGTCGTGCCCGGCATGTCGCTCACGATCAGGCGATCGCTCTGGAGGAGCCGGTTGCTGAGTGAGGATTTGCCCACGTTCGGACGTCCAATGAAACAAATGCAGAGCGGATCGGCCGCGGTCTTGGTCCCAGCTGGCACTTCCTCGACCACCGGGGCCGCCCCGAGCACTTCGATAATCGCCGTGCGCAGTTCGGTTTCGCCGCGGCCATGCTCGGCCGAGACGCGCAGTGGTTCGCCGAAACCGAGCCGATACGCGCCGGCCAGGTCGACCTTGTCATCGTCGAAGTCCGCCTTGTTCACCACGAGCCGGACCGGCCGCTTGCTCTTGCGCAACCGCTGGGCGATGCGTTCGTCGAGCGACGTCAGCCCGCCGAGGCCGTCGATGACAAAGAGAATGAGACCGGCGGTGGAGATCGCGAAGTCGACCTGGGCCTCCGAGGCCTTGGTCAGCGCCGCGGGCGTGTCGATGCCCTGATAACCGATCCCGCCCGTATCGAGCAGCGTGTAGCGACCGTCGGCGATCTCCGCCGAGATCACATCACGGGTCACACCCGGCTGATCATGGACGATGGAAATCCGCTTCCGCGCGAGGCGGTTGAAGAGCCGGCTTTTGCCAACATTGGGACGACCGACGATGGCAACGATGCGGGACATGATGGAGAGAGCGCGGAATGCGGATGCTGAAAATGTAACCGACTGATCACCGCGCTATCTTCCGGCTTTGCCGGCGGAGCCGACAAAACGTTCGATGCGATCACAGGCCTCGACGAGTTGCTCGTAACTGGTGGCGAAACAGGCACGGACGTGGCCGGCGCCATTTTCCCCGAAGGCGACACCCGGGACAACGGCAACCTTGTGCTTCTCCAGCAGGCCGACGGCGAATTCCTTCTCGGTCAGACCGGAGGCGGTCACATTCGGGAAGGCGTAGAAGGAGCCGCGCGGCAGATGGCAGCTCAGGCCGATTTCGTTGAACCGGCGGACGATGAGGTCGCGGCGGCGATGGTACTGCTCGCGCATCTTGAGCACGCTGTCCCAGCCGTTCTTGAGGGCCTCGAGGGCGCCCTCCTGGGCGATGATCGAAGCGCACATCATCGCGTACTGGTGCACCTTCATCATCGCGTCGATTAGCACGGCCGGGCCGCAGGCGTAACCGATCCGCCAGCCGGTCATCGCGAAAGCCTTGGAGAAGCCGTGCAGGAAAATCGTCCGCTCCGCCATGCCGGGCAGGCTCGCGATGCTCGTGTGCGTGCCCTCGAACGTGAGCTCGGAATAAATTTCGTCGCTGAGCACGAGCAGGTCCTTCTCGCGGCAGAAGTCCGCGATCTTCTGGAGCTGCTCCTTCGTGCACGTGCCGCCCGTCGGATTGCACGGCAGGTTCAGCATCAGGATTTTCGCCCCGGGCTGCCACGCCGCGCGCAGAGCCTCGGCCGTCAGCGCAAAATTATCCTTGGCGAACGTCGGCACCGCGATGCCCACGCCATGCACCAGCGTCACGCTCGGCGCGTAGCTGACGTAGCACGGCTGGTGAAACATCACCTTGTCGCCGGGATTGCAGAAGGCGCGGAACGCGAGATCGAGGGCCTCGCTCACGCCGACGGTCACAATGATCTGATCGTCGTAGCGATAGTTGATCCCGAAATGACGCTCGACGTAGGTGGAGATCTCCTTGCGCAGCTCGGGCATGCCGAGGTTGGAGGTGTAATAGGTCTTGCCGCGCTCGAGGGCGTAGATGGCGGCCTCGCGGATGTTCCACGGCGTGACGAAATCGGGTTCGCCCACACCAAGCGAAATCACGTCCTGGCCCTTCATCTTGGCCACCAGTTCGAAAAAGTCGCGAATACCGCTCTTCGGCAGCGTGGACACGTGTCCCGCCACCCATTTCTTTGGGTCGGTGCTCATGGCAATCGGTGTTCCCTGTTAGGGGGCGACGTTGAGGCGGGTCGTCGGACCCTCTCCGCCGTCGAGCAGGAACCCATGCTCCTTGTAGCAGCGGAGCATGAAGTGAGTGGAGGTCGAGAGTACGCCCTCGATCGTCGAGAGCTTCTCGGACACGAACGACGCGACCTTCTGCAGCGAGGGTCCCTTGACGAATACGAGCAGGTCGTAGCCGCCCGACATCAGGTAACAGGATTCGACCTCGTCGAAACGCGCGAGGCGCTCCGCAAACCGGTTGAACCCGCCACCGCGCTCCGGCGTGACCTTGATTTCGATCACGGCCCGGACGGCGATCGAGGCGGCGGCCTCGTGCGAAAGGTCGATGACCGGGCGCCAGCCGAGGAAGATTTTGTCCTTCTTCAACTGTTCCAGGTGCTGGTTAACCTCGGCCTCCGACAGCCCCGCGACCGTGGCCATTTGGCCCGCCGTGAGACTGCCGCCGTCGATCAAGAGCTTGAGAACAGGGTTCATAGACCTCGTGAGTGTCGCAGAGAAGGAAACGAGTAATCCACCCTTATTTTCGGCCGTGGCCCGGCCGGCCGGCACACCGACCATCCCGAACGCCCGGCGCAGTCGTACCGCTAGTGCAAAGGCGCGAAATCGCGGGCGAACTCGGCGACGACGAGTTCAGCTGAATCGACTGCACCAAAGTAGGGCCCGGCGGCGAAGAGCACGGCCTCAGGACGTAACGCGGTGATTTAGCCCGGCCCCAGCACTCCGGGTTGGAAATCCTTCGGGATTAGTGTCCATTACGCGCTCCCATGTTCGAATCCCTGACCGAAAAACTCGGCCACGCCCTCCGCAACCTGCGCGGCGTCGGCAAGCTGTCCGATGAAAACATGGCCGAGGCGCTCAAGGAAGTGCGCACGGCCCTGCTCGCCGCCGACGTCCACTTCAAGGTGGCGCGCGAGTTCGTCGAACGCGTCCAGCAGCAGTGCGTCGGCCAGGAAGTCACCAAGGGCGTCGCGCCCGGCCAGCAGGTCGTCAAAATCATCCACGACGAACTCGTCCGCCTGCTCGGCGAGGGCACCACGAATCTTTCCACCGCGCGTCCGCTGAAGATCCTGATGGTCGGTCTGCACGGCTCCGGCAAAACGACCTCCACCGCCAAGATCGGCAAGCTGCTCAAAAAGCGCGGCTACCGGCCGTTCGTCGTCGCCGGCGACGTGTATCGTCCCGCCGCCATCGACCAACTCGAGATTCTGGCGAAGCAGGAGGAGCTCGGCTTCTATGCCGATCGCAATTCGAAGGACGTGCCCGCCATCGGCAAGCGCGGCCTGGAGGCGGCTCAAGCCGCCGGCGCCGACTGCGTGATCTTTGACACGGCGGGCCGCCTGCAGATCGACGCGGACCTGATCGAGGAAGTGAAGAAACTCCGCGCCACCATCCAGCCCGACGAAGTGCTGCTCGTGGCAGACGGCGCGCTCGGCCAGGAGGCGGTCAATGTCGCGAAGACCTTTCACGACGCCCTCACGCTTACCGGACTCATCCTGACGAAGCTCGACGGTGACACGCGTGGCGGTGCGGCGCTTTCGATCAAGGCCGTCACCGGCGTGGCGATCAAATTCATCGGCACCGGCGAGAAGACGACCGACTTCGACACATTTTATCCCGACCGGCTGGCGTCACGCATTCTCGGCATGGGTGACGTCGTATCGCTCGTCGAGAAGGCGCAGGAGCACATCGACCAGAAGGAAGCGGAGAAGATGGCCGAGAAGCTCAAGAAGGCCGACTTCGACCTCGAGGACTTCCTCTCGCAGATGCAGCAGGTGAAAAAGATGGGCTCGATGCAGAGCATCCTCGGCATGATGCCGGGCATGAGCGGCATGCAATTACCCGAGGGCGCCGACAAGCAGATGGCCCGCACCGAAGCCATCATCAAGTCGATGACCAAGCAGGAGCGCCGCAAGCCCGACATCCTCAACGGCAGCCGCCGTCAGCGCATCGCGAACGGCGCCGGTGTGAAGATCGTCGAGGTGAATCAACTGCTGAAGCAATTCCAGCAGATGCAAAAGATGATGCGCATGTTCAAGGGCGGCGGGGACAAGAAGATGCTGCGCCAGATGGAAGCAATGAAGCGCAGCGGCCAGTTCCCGGGGATGTGAGGCGGGTCGGCCCCTGCCACTTTGTCATCTAACAGATGACAACGGGCCGCGCCGGGTGTCGTGCCTTCGTTCTGCGAACGCCTTTACACCGTAGGGCCGGCGCTCGCCGCCGGGCCTATCGGAATGTGGGCGAGGCCTGCCGGCGAGCGGCAGCCCTACTTTACCACCCGCAACCGGTGCGTCTCACTATCGCCGATCAGCAGCGAACCGTCGGTGTCGATAAACACGCCGTGCGGTCGCGCCAGTTTACACTGCAGCGGATCGCCTTCCGGGCCGTCGCCTTTTTCGCCGGTGCCCGCGACCGTCCGGATGATTCCGGTCTTCGCCTCGATCATTCGAATCGCGTGATTCTCGGTGTCGGCGAGGTAGACGTCCCCGTTCGCCGCGACCGCGATTCCCTTCGGCCCGTTGAACGTGGCGTCACGGGCGGGACCGCCATCGCCGGTGTAACCCTTCGCGCCCGTCCCGGCGATGTGATGGATTCTACCGGCGCGCAGATCGAATTTCAGGACCTGGTTGCCCGCGCGGGTGACGAGCCAGAGATTGCCGGCGACGTCGAAGTCGAGGGAGCGCGGGCCCGCGAGCGGAGTTCCGGCAATCGGCGAACCATCGGGCGTTGGACCCGCCTTCCCGGTTCCAGCAAAGGTCGCGATGTGGCCGGTCGCGGGATCAATCCGGCGGATGACATTGTTGCCGATGTCACAGATGTAGAGCGAACCGTCGGGTCCGAACTGGATGCTGTGCGGCTGGTTCAACTGCGCCTTCGCCGCCGGACCGCCATCGCCCGTGTAGCCCGGCTGGCCGGTCCCCGCGACGGTCGTAATCACCTGAGTCTTCGCGTCCACGCGCCGGACAGCGTGATTCTGCATGTCGGCGATGAAGAGGTTGCCCGCGCGATCGAAGCGCAGTTCATGCGGGAGATTGAAATTCGCCTCGCGCGCCGGCCCGCCGTCGCCGGAGTAGCCCTTCTTCCCGTTGCCCGCGACCACGTGGATGCGGCCATCGGCGGTGATCTTCGTGATGACCTGCCCCGTGTACTGGCAGAACCAGAGCGCGCCATCCGGGCCGCGCACGACGCCGAAGGGGTTGTCGACCTGGGTCGCCGTCGCCAGAGCGCCGTCGGACGTCGGACCCTGACGGCCGTCCCCTGCAACCGTTGAGATCATCGGTCTCGCCGCGGCCGCGGCGAAACTGAGGAGGAGGAAGGGTATCAACGACAGGCGGGCGAGGAGTTTCACGGAGCGAGGGGTTGAGGCGAAACTGGCACCGCCGGGACAGGCTGCAATCAAAGCATGACCTCCCGCTCAACCGCAGCTACCGCCGGGCAGCCTCGCCCGCGGTTCCCTCCTCCGATTCCTGGTTTCCTGGCTTCAGGCTCCATCATCGGCGCCGAGAAACTTTCCATCCCGGCGTTGCCCGACGTCCATTTTCGCCCACGCTGTGAAGGTCGATGCGCCCCACTCCACTGCTTGTCGCCGCCGTCCTGCTCCTCGGACTCTCCGCCCGCGCCGCCACGGTCGATTACATGCGAGACGTGAAACCGCTGCTCACGCAGCACTGCACCCGGTGCCACAGCGACGCGAAACAGGAAGGCGGACTGCGCCTCGACACCGGTGAGTTTCTTTTCGCGGGTGGCGACAGCGGCGATGTCGTCGTCCCCGGCCGCGGCACCGACAGCCTGCTGCTGAAGGTCGTCACCGGCGCGCACCGCGACATCCCGCAGATGCCGTACAAGAAGCCGCCGCTGGCCGAAGCGCAGGTGGCAATTCTCCGTACCTGGATCGACGAAGGCGCGAGCGGCGTGCCGGGCAGCGAGCCTCCCGGCGTCTACACACATTGGTCCTTCGTCCCGCCCGTGCGCAGCGCGCCTCCCGCCGTGCGACAGAAGACGTGGCCGCGCAACCCGATCGATCAATTCGTCCTGGCCCGGCTTGAACGCGAAGGAATTGCGCCCTCCCCCGAGGCGGACCGCACCACATTGCTGCGCCGCCTGTCGCTCGATCTGACCGGGCTTCCGCCCACGCCCGCGGAAATCGAATCGTTCCTCGCCGACACCGCGCCCAACGCCTACGAACGCGCCGTCGACCGCCTGCTCGCCTCGCCGCACTACGGCGAACGCTGGGGTCGCGTCTGGCTCGACGTCGCCCGTTACGCCGACTCCAACGGCTACAGCATCGATGCGCCGCGGCAGATTTGGAAATACCGCGACTGGGTCGTGGCCGCCCTGAACCGCGACCAGCCGTTCGATCAATTCGTCACCGAGCAGCTCGCCGGCGATCTCCTGCCCCAGCCGACCGTCGAGCAGCGCGTCGCCACCGGTTTCAACCGCAACACCCAGATCAACCAGGAAGGCGGCATCGATCCGGAGCAGTTCCGGATCGAATCCGTGATGGACCGCGTCAGCACCTTCGGCTCCGCGTTCCTCGGGCTGACCGTCGGGTGCGCGCAGTGCCACGACCACAAGTTCGATCAGATTTCCCAACGCGAGTACTACCAGCTCTTCGCGTTCTTCAACAGCACGGTCGAGGAAGGCCACGGCAAGTCGTCGCCCGGCGGCGCCCTCGCCTTCCCGGACGAACTCACCGGCAAGGAATTCGAGGAACGCGAGCTCGAGGAAGCGCGGGGCGTCGTCGAACGCTATGTCGGCAATCGCGGGAAGGCGGTTTTCGAATGGATGGAAGCCATGCCCGCGGAACAACGCATCAAGATGCCGAACACCGTACGCGGTGCCTTCGGTATTCCCTGGGACAAGCAAACCCTGCCGCAGAAACGTGCGTGCTATGCCGCCTTCAACCCGGACGATCAGGAATTCAAGGCCGCGAACGAGACACTCACGAGACTCGAGAAGGCGCCCTCCCCGGTCACCACCTTGGTGATGTCGGAGCTGCCGGTGCCGCGGGAAAGCTTTCTTCTCATCAAGGGCGACTTCACGCGGCACGGCGAAAAGGTGTCGCCGGGCACGCTGGCCATCTTCGAACCCCTCAAGGTCGCGAACCCCAACCGGCTGGATCTCGCCAGGTGGCTTTTCAGCTCGGCCCGCCCGCTCACGACGCGCGTCCTCGTGAATCGCGTCTGGCAGCAGTACTTCGGCCTGGGGATTGTCGAAACGGAGAACGATTTCGGCACCCAGGGCATCCCGCCGTCCCATCCCGAACTGCTGGACTGGCTCGCGACCGAGCTCGTCGAACAAAAGTGGAGCTTCAAGGCCCTCCATCGGACGATCGTCCTCTCTTCCACCTACCGGCAGTCCTCGCACGTCCGCCCCGACCTCGAAGTCACCGACCCGACAAACAAGCTGCTCGCCCGGCAGTCGCGGCTGCGGCTCGACGGCGAAATTATCCGCGATGTGGCGCTGGCGTCGTCGGGCTTGCTTGAGCCGAAGCTGGGCGGCCCGCCCGTCTTTCCGCCGCAACCCGACGGCGTGATGAGTCTCGGGCAGATCAAGCGCAACTGGCAGCCCAGCACGGGTCCCGATCGCCATCGTCGCGGATTGTACACGCACTTCTGGCGCGCGACCCCGCATCCGGCGCTTTCGGTCTTCGACGCCCCGGACGCATTCAGCGCCTGCACCCGCCGGCTCCGCTCCAACACGCCGCTGCAGGCGCTCACCCTGCTCAACGACACCCAGTTCCTCGAGTTTGCCCAGGCGCTCGGGCAGCGGGTCGGGCGCGAGTCCAAGGGTCCGCTGGCCGCGCAGATTGAATACGCCTTCCGTCTCTGCACCTCACGTTCACCGCGGACCGACGAACGCGATCGGCTCGTCACGCTCTTCCAGACGATTCAGGACTCGGCCTCCGGCGAACCCGCTGCCCGGACGGCGGAAGCGTGGACCACCCTCGCCCGCGTGCTGCTCAACCTCGACGAAACGATCACCCGCGAATGAACGCTCCCTCTCCTCAGGAATTCCAGCGGCAGCTCACGCGCCGGCATTTTTTCAGCCGCTGCGGGATGGGGCTCGGCGGGATGGCGCTCGCCTCGATGCTCGACCGATCCCGCGCGTTCGGCGCGACGCCCACGCTGGAGAATCCGCTGGCCCCGAAGCCGCCGCATTTCGCCCCGCGGGCGAAGAACGTCATTTATCTCTTCATGGCGGGCGGGCCGAGCCAGCTCGACCTGTTCGACTACAAGCCGAAGTTGATCGACCTGAACGGTCAGCCGATCCCCGCCTCGTTTCTCGAGGGCCGGCGGTTCGCGTTCATGGACACGAGCCACGGCACGAACCTCCTCGGCAGCCGCCGGAAGTTCACCCAACACGGCAAGAGCGGCATGTGGGTGTCCGACCTGTTTCCGCACACGGCCAAAATCGTCGACGACATCACGCTGGTGAAGTCGTGCGCCGCGACGCTCTTCAATCACGCCCCCGCGAAGCTCTTCATGAACACCGGCTCGGGCCAGTACGGCCGTCCGAGCATGGGTGCCTGGCTCAACTACGGGCTCGGCAGCGAGGCGCAGGATTTGCCGGGGTTCGTCGTGCTGCAGTCCGGCCCGCGCGGACCGCGCGGCGGCGCCGTGAACTGGGGCTCGGGCTTCCTCCCGACCACCTACCAGGGCGTCCCGTTCCGCGGGAATGGCGAACCGATCCTCAACCTGACGACGCCCGAGGGCGTCTCGGCCGCCCGCCAGCGGCAGACGCTCGATGCCATCCGCGACCTCAACCTGAGCCATGCGATGGAGACCGGCGATCCGGAGATCAACACGCGCATCGCCTCGTACGAGATGGCGGCGCGGATGCAGACGAGCGCGCCGGAGCTGATCGATTTGTCGAAGGAAAACGCGGACACGATGCGACTCTACGGCGTGGAAAAGGACACGCCCTCGTTCGGCCGCAACTGCCTGCTCGCCCGCCGGCTGATCGAGCGCGGCGTGCGCTTCGTGCAGCTTTATCACACGAACTGGGACAGCCACGGCGGTCCGGGCGAGAACCTGCAGGGCGATTTCGAAAAGGTCTGCCGCGAGGTCGATCAGGGCCAGGCGGCGCTCGTGCAGGATCTCAAGCAACGCGGGCTGCTCAAGGACACGCTCGTCGTCTGGGGCGGCGAATTCGGCCGCACGCCGATGGGCGAGAATCGCGACACCACCGGCCGCAATCATCACATCGATGCGTTCACCATGTGGTTCGCCGGTGGCGGCACGAAGGCCGGGTACGTGCTCGGTGAAACGGACGAACTCGGGTTCAATCCCGTCGCCGATCGGGCGCACATTCACGACATCCACGCCACCCTCCTCCACCTGGTCGGCCTCGAACACACGAAGCTGACGTATCGGTTTCAGGGGCGCGACTTCCGGCTGACGGACGTCCACGGCGAATTGATTAAGAAGATGCTGGCGTGATCGGATTTTGGATTTTGGATTCTCGATTTTCGCTTGCGCGCTGACGGCGGGAGGGACGGTGGGCTCGCGTCCACGCCTGCATGGCGCCGGACCGTACATCAAAGTCCTGTAGGGCTGCCGCTCGCCGGCAGGCCTCGGTTTCGGTAAAGACTGAGGCCCGGCGGCGAGCGCCGGCCCTACGTTGATTACCGTCAGTTTGCCGAGGCGATCTGCCGGGTCTGTTGATCGAAGATAACGGCGAGATTGGCGGCCCGCGACGCGTATTCGTGGGCGGCGGCGGGCGCCCGGCCGGTAATCGTCGCCGCGAGTCCGCCGTTCCAGGCGAGCGCGATGTTGTACGGCGTAACCGGCACGCCCGCCCGCGCCAGGCCCCGATGAATCCAATCGTAATGCTTCACGGCCACAATGTCCGAGGCCGTGCGCTCAATCGCCTGCCGGAACGGAATCTCCGTGTGCATCCGCCACGTCGACGACCGGAACTGATAGGCGCCCAACTCACCGCGCGGACCGGGACGCGTGAGGTTGCGCGGATTCTCCAGATGATGGATCGCCTCGAGGGTCGCCCAGCGGATCGACGCCTGCGCCGTGCTCGTCAGGGCCGCGAGAGGCAGCAAGAACGCCAGGACGACGCGCGAACCGGTACGGGATTTGGGAGCCAGGGATGTGTTCACAACCGGGCCTGACCCCGGGCGTTTGATATTTGTGCAGCCCGTACCGGGAATTTTCCCGTACTATTCACGGAACCGACCGGTTAGTCACACGGCCCGTGAGGTTTGCCCGCCGAGTGGGAAAGCTACTCACGTCGAGTCCGGTGAGCGTAAACGAGTCAGAACGGCGCAGATTCGCCGGCGTAATTGTAAAAAGGAGACGCCGAGTCGTCCGCTCACAGCAGACGCTTCACGTCTTCCACCGAACCGTCGCTTACCATCACGTAATGATTGTGCGCGTCGGACCACGCGGTGGCCACGAGCTGGCGCTTGGGATCGAGGGCCGGCGCAATTCGTTCGCTGCCGCGACCGGGAAAATCTTCGCGCCGGGCGACGAAGACATGGAATTCCCTCCCGCCCGCTTCGAAGCAGACGAGCGAGACGTCGTGCCCGTCGTATTTCAGGTTGCGGCAGCCGAGCGCGCGCAGGTTCGCAAAGCCTGCGGGCAGCTCCGCCGGCAGCGGACTGCGGCGGGCCGCGAGCCACGCCTTGAGTTGCCCCACATCGGCGCTGCGCTCTCCGAGAACGAAACCCCGCGCGACAAAATTGACCGCGAAAGCATCGAGCGTCGCCCCGTGCACGGGACTGAAGCGCCACCATGACAACGCCGTCAACAGCACCGCGATGCTCGCCGCCGCCATCAAGATCAACGGACGCCGCCAGGACTGAACCCGACGCGGAGCGGCATTCTGGCCCGCCCGCACTCCCGCCAGGATCGCTTCGCGCAGCCCAGCCGGCGGCTGGATCTCCTGCAGCCGGGTCGCCGTCGCCGCAGCGTGGGCCTGATCCAGGCTGAACCACGCACTGAGCGCGGGATCGCGCTTCGCCTGCTCGAGCGCCTCCTGCATGGCCGGATCCTGGGCGTCGCTGCCGTTGGTCCGATATGCGGAGAGCACAAACTTCGCCTCGATGTTCGTCATGATGCTTGGCCGGACTTCGGCGTGGAAAATGCGATTACCTTGGCGGTGGCGGCCTGTTCCTCGCGGGCAAGGGCGGCCCGCAACTGCGCCTTTCCGCGGGACAGCCGCGACATCACAGTGCCGATGGGCACCCCGAGCGCGTCGGCAATCTCGAGGTAAGACAGGTCCTCGAGGTAGTAGAGCGTGAGCGGCGCGCGGAAATTTTCATCCACCGATTGCAGCGCCACCATCACGGTCGCGGCGTCGAGCCGGGCCACGCGGTCAACTTCATCGGCGGCAATGTCCTGTTCCGCCACCGGCAGGTCCTCGATCGAGGTGTTGCGCAAATCGCGACGGCGGCTGCGGAGAAACTCCCGGTAGAGCGTCGTGAAGAGCCACGACTTCGCCTTGCTGGTGTCACGAAGGGCCTCACCCTTGGTCGCCCAGATAAAGAACGTCTGCTGCACGAGGTCGGAAGCGTCCGTGCCATTCCGCGCCAGGCTCAGACCAAACCGGTAGAGCGCGGCGTAATGCGCATCGACCAGTTGCGTGAAGACCTCGTTGTTCATTCGCTTGGAGACAGAGAACGCGGCGGTGGGTTTATTCCCGGAAAAGTTGAATCGCAACGATTCGCCGCGCCTCGCGAACGCGCCCGGCCTTGCCTGCGACGCGTTCCGTCGCCAACCAGCTTCTTCCTTTCTGCGGCCAAACCGCCTTCCAACTGGGAACTCGTCATCATGCTCCGCCTTCATTTGCCGCCCAATCTCGTCGCTGCCGCCGGCCGCGATGCGGTGCCGCTGCGCGTGGACTTGGATCCCGGAGCAGTCTTTGCACCGGAGTGGCTGCCGGTGCTGGCGCTGATTCAACGCTGGTCCGGCAGCCCCACCCCGCCCCGGTTCATCCAACTGTCCCGAGCGCAACTGCGGGAACTGGCGAAGGCGGCGGGTAGCCAGGCAATTTTTGTCGAGGACGGCCGGATGGGCCCCTGGCGCCACGCCGCGCTGCTCGCGAACGAGCCAACCGCACCCGCCACCGCAGGTGCAGGAGGCCGGTCCATCGCGGCCCCGGTCCGGCGGCCCACCGGACCGGCCGCGACGCCGCTGATCGTGGACGGCTCCGAGCACTTTCTCGCCCTCACGCTGCCTTCGCGGGAGCACTCGCGCTACGCCGACGCCCTCGCCCTCGTGAAGGAGCACGGCTTCGTCCTCGAGCCGTCGAACCGCAAGTGGTGGCTGCGCGACCGGCACAAGACGCTGAACTTTCTCGCCACGCACCGGCAGCGGCTCGCGCAGCAGTTCGGCGCGGAGCTGACGCCGGCCTTCGAGAAGAACACCGCGCACCTGGCCGCGGCCGAGGTCGCGACGAAGGTGGAGGCCGCCGGCAACGAATACGCTGTCACGCTCGAGTTGCGCGCCGGCGCCGCCGACGAGGCCGCGTTGCGCGCCGCCGTCGCGACCAGCCGCGGCTACCTGGAGCACGCCGGAAAAATCTACCTGCTCGAACCCGCTACGCTCGAGCGGATGCAGCTGGCGGAGCGCAAGCTGGCCGGCGACCCCACGGCGGGATTCGCGGCCCGGAAGACCCAGCGCGTCAGCCGCGCGGCGGCGGCGGATGCGCAGGAGATACTCGCGGAGCTGTCACCCAACTTTGCCGCGCCAGAGTCGTGGCGGACCCGCACGGCAAGCCTGCGCACGTTGTCGACGCTGGCGGCGGCTCCGGTCGATCCGCGGCTGACGGAACTGCTCCGACCTTACCAACGCCTCGGGGTCGCGTGGCTCTGGCATCTCTGCCAGCAGGAACTCGGCGGAATTCTCGCCGACGAGATGGGTCTAGGAAAAACCCTCCAGGCCCTGGCTCTGCTCACGGCGCTGCGTTCCTCGGGCCCCAACCTCGTGGTCGCACCCGCTTCACTCTTGGAAAACTGGCGTCGCGAGGCCGCGCGCTTTGCCCCGCAACTGCGCGTTTTCGTCCATCACGCCGAGCGGCGGCTCACCACGCCGGCGGAGTTTGCGGCCCACGATCTGATTATCACGAGTTACGGCACGCTGGCCCGCGACCAGGAGCGGTTCGTCGCCGTGAGCTTCGCCTGCGTGATCGCCGACGAGGCCCAGCACATCAAAAATCGCCGCTCGCAGAATGCCGCCGCCCTCCGCGCGCTGCGGGCGCGTTGCCGGTTCCTGCTCACCGGCACGCCGATCGAGAATTCCCTCGATGATCTGCGCTCGCTCTTCGACTTCCTGCTGCCGGGTTACCTGACGCGGGTTCCCGCCGGCACGCGGGGCGACGAGCGCAACTGGTTCGACGAGCGGTTGAAGGCGCAGACCGCCCCGTACATTCTGCGTCGCACGAAGCTGGCGGTCGCACCGGACCTGCCGGCCAAGCTGGAGCAGGTCCTCTGGTGCGAACTCACTCCGGCCCAGGCCCGGCTTTATCAGGAGACGCGAGAACGTTCGGAGCGCGAGCTCTTCGACCTCGAGGCCAGCGGCGCCAGCGAGGGCGCGGTCAAATTCGCGGCGCTCACCCAGTTACTCCGGCTGCGACAAATCTGCTGCGACCCGCGGTTGGTCATGAAAGAGGATCCCACTGCAAAGGTGACTTCAGCCCGCCCGGTGGAGTTCGCCGACTCCGCGAAACTCGACGTGCTGCGCGAACTCGTGGCGGAGGCCGTCGACGACGGTCACCGCATCCTGATTTTTTCCCAGTTCACCTCACTGCTCGCGTTGCTGCGAGCCGACTTCGACGCGCAGGAACTCGGCTACTGTTACCTCGATGGCTCGATGCCGACCCGCGAGCGACAGGCCCAGGTCGATCGGTTTCAACAGAGCCCGGAAATTCCGCTCTTCCTGCTGTCGCTCAAGGCCGGCGGCACCGGCCTCAACCTGACCGGCGCTGACACCGTAGTGCATTTCGATCCGTGGTGGAATCCCGCCGCCGAAGCGCAGGCGACGGATCGCGCGCACCGCATCGGACAGCAGCGCGTGGTGACAAGCTACAAGCTGATCGCCGCGGGCACGGTCGAGGAAAAGGTGCTCGGGCTGCAGGCGGAAAAGCGCGCGTTGCTGACCGGCGTGTTCGAGGCGAGCGATGCAATCTCGGCGAAGCTGACGCTGACGGATCTGAAGTCGCTGCTCGAAGCCTGAGTGGATTTGGGATTCTCGATTCTCGATTTTGGATTTCGGAATCGAGGCGCGGAGGATGCGGGCAACACGCCCCACCCGTCGGGCGCTGTAGGGCCGTCGCTCGCCGACGGGCCGCCTCCAAAATGAAAACCGTGGCCTGCCGACAAGCGGCAGCCCTACATGCGACCCGCCGCTTTCCTACCTCCGCCTTCCGAAAGCGGACCCGCCTACTTCAGCTCCCGGATCTTCATGCTCCGGATCCAGGCTTCGTCGCCGTGATACGTGAGCATGATGTGGCCGGGGATCTTTTCGCCGAAGCCGGGCTCGTCCTTGAATTTGCTTTTCGCCACCCCGGCCTTCACCTCGGCTCCGCCGAGTTCAGTGCTCATGACCAGCTTGCCGTTGTGCCAGTGCTCGAGGTGGTTGCCGCGCACCAAAATTTTCGAGGTGTTCCATTCTCCGGCCGGCTTCAACGGGATGTCTTTCGCGGGCGCAATGATCGCATAAAAACCCGCCGTGTCGTGCAGCCGATCACGATTGGGATTGTTGCTCGAAAGCTCGTCCGCCATCTGGAATTCCACGCCCGGCGCATTCGGCCGCTTCTCCGTCACGAGATACTTGAGGCCGCTGTTCGCGCCCTTCGCCACACGCCACTCCCACAAGAGTTCGTAGTCGGTGTACTGGCGTTCGGTGATGAGTTCGCCTTTGCGGAAGTCGTCGAATTTCAGGCCGGATTTTTTATCCGCGGCGATGGCGTGAAGCACGCCGTCCTTCACTTCCCAGCCGTACGGCAGCTTGGGCAGCTCTTTGCGGCCATAGCCGCGCCAGCCCTTGAGCGACTGGCCATCGAACAGGAGCTGCCAGCCGTCCTTCGTTTCGGCGGCGGTCAGCGCGGCGGCTTTGGCGGGCATGGCCGCGGCCACGGCCGGAAGCGGAATCGTGATGTCGCGGCGATTGCCCCGCGTCGGCTTGAGCGGAGCGAGCCATGCCACCAGGCGCTGATACTCGATTTCCACGTCGAGGCGGAGGTTGTCGGAAATTGACGCGTCAAAGCCCGGCCGCAGCTGGTGCCGGCGATCCTTCAGCGCATCGAGGAAGTTCTTAACCGCCGCCTTCTCGTGCACATCCTTGACCGTCGCGAGCAGCGCGTCGAAGCGGGCGATCGCAGCATCGATCGGCTTGAGCGCGCCGAGTTCGGCCTCCGAAAAGGCGCCCGAAGCTTCCGGCGACTCCGGCGCTTCCTGGGCCAGGAGCACAATGGGACTGGCCGCAGCGGCGAGTGCACCGACGAGAACGAGGGAGAGACGACGAACAGGGTTCATGAAAGGGGAAGACTCAGAGGGGGTGGCGAAACTCGCCGGGGGCCGTCCGCCGGAGCGAACGACCCTCACGGCCAGGCAGCGAACTCAGGTCATCTCAAGGCCGCGCATCGTGCCGGTCGACGAGGAGAACTTGTCCTCCTCCAGGCCCATCCGATGCAGCATCGAGACGAACAGATTCGTCAGCGGATAATTCTTCTCGGTGTCGAAGGCGAGGTGCTGGCCGTGCTTGAAACCGCCGCCGCCGAATACCACGGGCATGTTCGTGCAGACGTGCGACGCCGCGCTGCCGAACTGCGACCCGTAGAGGACCATCGTGCGGTCGAAGAGCGAATCGCCGCCCTCGTTCACCGCTTTGAGATCGGTGTAGAGCTTGGCGAGCAGCTTGATGTGCCACTCCTCAATCGCGCGGAGCTGGACCAGCTTGTCGGGCGAATTGCCGTGGTGCGAGAGGTCATGGTAGCCGTCCTTGATCGCGAAGTCCGGCAACTCGACGACGGGCGTCGTGACGCTGCTCAGCAGGAGCGTAACGAGGCGGGTCGAGTCGTTCTCGAAGGCGAGACGGGTGAGATCGAACATGACGCGCACGCGTTCCGTGAACTGCGCCGGGCTCGTGGGATCGACGGGCACCGGGGCTTTCACGACCGGCTTCGGCTTCTGTTCCCAACCGCGAGTGACCTTCAGGCGGCCCTCGAGGTCGCGCACGCTGGTGAAGTACTGATCGAGGCGCTCCTTGTCGCGGTTGCTCATCGAGCGCTGCAGGTCTTTCGCGTCGCCCGCGATCGTGTCGAGGATGCTGCGGCCGGTGTCGATTTCGCGAATCTTCGCCTGCACTTCGTCCGCGCTGCCCTGGAGGAAGAGCTGCTTGAACACGTCCGACGCGCGATCCTCCGGCGGAATCGCCACGCCTGTGCTGGTGGCGGAGAGACTCCGCGCCCGGGTGTTCACGGCGAGCGTGATCGACGGATAGCGCGTCTGGTTGCCGATCTTCTCGGCGATGTGCTGATCGAGCGAGATGGTGTTACGGAACGAGCTGCTCGCCGGATGCGGTGCTCCGCTCAGGAAACAGATGTCGGCCGGGTGGCCGCCGTCGACGCTCGGATGCGAGACGCCACTGAACACGGTGAAGTCGTTGCGGTGGCCCTCAAGATGCTTGAGGTACGGTGACATCACGTAACTGCGACCGCCCGGGCCCTTCGGGAAAAACTGATCCGGGAGCAGGCCGAGATTGTTACAGATGGCGAACATCCGGCGCGGCTTTGCGCCGGGCGCGAGCGCGCTGGACGACTCCGCCGCCCGCGCGAAACGCGGCAGCATCGCATCGAGCATCGGCAGGGCGAGCGCGACACCGGTGCCGCGCAGAAAATGCCGGCGGGACATCGGAGTGCGGGTGGCGACGAAGGGGGCGTAAGGGAGGGGACGCTTCGTTTTCATAGGTGGGTCTCTTTCGACTGCGTTGGGTTTTAAATTGAAGGCTTACTTGTTCCGGAAGAGGTCGCTCTGGACCACCCCGTGGATGATGCTGCGCAGGCCGTATTGCTGGGCCTTGGTCGAGCGGACGATCTCCTCGATCCGCTCGCGATCCGTGAAACGAATCGGCGCGCCGGTCGCGAAAACGGTGAGCTGCCGCGCGAGGTTGCGCGCGAGTTGCGGTTCATCCTTCAGCAGGAGCTGCTTGAATTCCCGCACATCCTTGAAGGGCCGTCCGTCGACCAGACGTCCGCTCGGATCCACCGGCAGCGCGTAATAGAAGGCGAAGGGATGGCCGTTGCGGCCGAAACCGAGCTCGGGCGCGACGTCGGCCGAGATGCCGCGGTAGCGATCCCGCCAGCCGCCCATCACATCGAAGCTCTCGAGCGCAAAACCGGGGGCGTCGAGCTTGCGGTGACACACCGCACAGCTCTCGTCCGCCCGATGCTTCTCGATCTGCTGGCGAATCGTGGTCGCCCCGCGCGTGTCCGGCTCCACGGCCGGGACGGCGGCCGGCGGCGGCGGAATCGGGAAGCCCATGATCCGCTCCGTCACCCAGACCCCGCGCAGCACGGGCGAGGTGGTCGTCCCGTTCGCCGTGATCTTGAGGATGCTGGCCTGCGTGATGAGGCCGCCCCGCACGCTGCCGGCGGGAAGCTTCACGCGGCGCATCGCGATGCCCTCGACGCCGGGGATGCCATAATGCAGAGCCAGGTTCTCGTTGAGATAGGTGAAGTCGGAGTCGACGATGTTGCGAACGGGAAGATTCTGCCGGACGAGGTCGCCGAAGAAGAGGCGCGTCTCGTCCTGCGCCGCATCCATCAGCATGTCGTCGAGATAGTAGTCGTTGTAGAGAGTGACGGACGGCGTGGTGTCCTCCATCTTGCGGAGGTCGAGCCAGTAGTCAGTGAACGCGTTCACGAACCGCTTCGCCCTGGGCTCATTGAGCAGACGCTCGGTCTCGGCGCGCAGCACCTCGGGCTTCTGGAGTTCGCCCTTCGCCGCGCGTTCGCGCAGGGCCACGTCGGGCTCGGAATTCCAGAGGAAGAGCGCGAGCCGGGTAGCCAGCGCGTGGTCGTCGAGGCGGCCGGGATTTTCCTGCACGAAGACAAAGCCCGGGGAAGCAAGCACGCCCGTGTAGGCGGTCAGCATCGAGTCGGCGAAACCGGTCCCGCCGGCAAAGTGGGACTTGAAGAGGCCGAGGTAACGCTGCACGCGATCCTCGTCGACCGGACCGCGCAGCGCGCGGGCCATGAAGCTGCGGAGCAGACGCTCGGCGTCCTTCTCCGGCTGAGTGGAAACCACCTCGAACTTCGGGTCCGGGGCCGCGGCCGCCCGGCCGCCTCGCCCGCGACCGCGGCCACCCCGGCCGGCGTCGAAAGGCGACTCGAGCAGCGGAATCGCACCAGGCACAGTCACTCCGGCTTCCTTGTCCGCGACGCGTTTAATCGGCAGATCGCCGAAGAGGGCCTTGTAGCCGGCCGTGACGGCCTCGGGTTGGAGCGGGCCTTCGACCTCCATCCAACGAAACGCCACACCCGGCATGCCGTCGCGTTGCGCGAGTGGATTGGTCCAGATGCCACGGGTCACGGTCGGCCGCGAACGGAAGAACCGGGATGCGTCGACGATGATGGTGTCGTTCGCGTAGAGTTCGATTTCGCCGAGGTCGTGGACCTTGGGCTCGGTCGTGAGATCGAAAGCCCCGAGCCGGCGGTTCACCTGCGCGCCCTGCGTGGAAATCGTGATCGGTTCCGGGCCGCGGCCCTCGGAAATGTCGTCGAAGTTCGGCTCCACCCAGCGGATGGCCGGGGGATGACCGACGACGCGGTTGTTGTTGAACGGCTGCAGATGGCCGTACGGCCCGACCCAGATGGTGTAGCCGCTAAACCGGATCCGGTAGCGACCCGCGACCGGCGCCCGGTAGTTGGTGAAGCCGGTCGTCATGGCCGCCGGGTAATTGCCATGGATCCAGCCGACCGCCTCGAGCTCTCGTTGCTCGGGATTGGAATCGCCGACGGTCACCGGTGCACGGCGGGCACGTACTTCGGGTTGGGGCGTCGTGGTTCCGATAAGCGGAGTCGTGGCCCGGTTGGTGAATGACAGGCCGTTGTCGTAATTGTTGAAGCGGCCCGTCATCGCGGACTGCTCGCGGGCGTAGTAGCGCTTTGTGGTCGTGGGGACCTGGGCGAGCTTGGCCCGGAGCGTCTCGGTCACCGCGTAGCGGGCCGCACTCATGTACCGCGCCATTTGCACATATGAGACCTCAAGGGCGTCGCCGACCTTGTTGTAACGGTGCGCTTCGCCGTCCTCGGGCAATTGATCCTTCACCTGCAGCCACGGAATCTGGAGGAGGTCGCGCAAGGCATTCTCGTATTCGGCGCGATTGAGCCGGCGCTGGGTGGCGCGGCCTTCGCGCGCGGTGAGCTGCGTTTCATGGGCCGTCAGGCGCGTCGCAAGTCCCTTGACGAAGCCACCGAGTTCCGGCGCGGTCGGCCGCTTTTTCTCTGCCGGAGGCATCTCGCCTGACTGCACGCGGTCGTGGACTTTAACCCACGTCTGGAAGTTCACCGCATCGCCGGGATTGTAGGAGAGCGAGGTCAGGTCGAGGCCGCCTTCCTTGTCGACGTCGTTGTGACAGCTCGAGCAGTGCCGGTCAGTGAAGGCGAGCGTCTCGGCGTCGAGGGTATCGTCCGCGGCGCGGAGGCTGGGACCGGCGAAGAGGGCAACCGTCGCGAGACTCCAAAACAAGGGGCGACGCGACACGGGACTTTGCGGGGAAGAGCTCATGGGAAACGCAGCAAAAAAGGGGAACGGAAATTCACGACCGGGGGCCGCGGCGGGGAGGCAGAGTTTTTAAGGTAACGGCCGAAGGCCGAAAGACAAGGTGCGCGAGCGGTGGTGAGAGCCCGCGAGCCCCGGGGGATAATCAGCGAAAACAACCACGGACGCGGGGTTCACTCCAGTGCGTCAATTACCGTGATTTTCGGCCAAAGTGGCGTCAACGGCTTTGCCCGGTCTGCCCGTATTGCGGACATGTTTTCGGGGAATTTTCCGCTCGTCGCCGTACCTTCATGGTACGCGGTGAAATGCAGTGGTTTCGAAGTTCACGAAGTTCGGGGAGGACCCGATTGGCGTCGTAGCCCGCTACGTGAGCAGCGGGACGACTTCATGCAGAGCGATCGAGAAATCCCTGTCCTCACGGACAGGGCCACGCCGAGCCAAACAAATTCGGAATCCAAGGATGGGATGACAACGAAGCTTGTTCGGCCCCGGCTTGACGGGCAGGCCACCACGAACCTGCGCACTGGCAATCCCGCGCGAACCGGGGCGCCCGACTTTCCCGTTGACGCGCCCAAGCGGGGTGCGTTTGTTCGCCCTTCCTTCGGCGGCAAGATAGCTCAGTTGGTAGAGCAGAGGACTGAAAATCCTTGTGTCCCCGGTTCGATTCCGGGTCTTGCCACCACTTAATTTCGCCCATGTCCGGCCCTCGGAACGGGCGTTCGATGGAGGGCGAGTGTAGGAAATTATCGATTTTGGATTGAGGCCCGGCGGCGAGCGCTGGCCCTACTTTCTGAATGCGGCCGGTGGGGACACCGGCCCCCCATGGCAAGAGGCGCGGCAATGGAGCCCGGCTCTCCACTTTTCTCAATCGTTGCACCCCTCGCGCTTCGGCCCAATTTTCGAACCGTACCCAACGCCCATGTCCGACTCCCCGCTTTCCGCCGCCCGGCGCTGTGAACTGACCGCCGCCTTCCTGTTGCTGCGGCTTTTCCTCGGACTGCGCACGCTGCTCGCGGGCATCGAGAAATTCGAACTGAAGGGCGTCTACTCCTTCGGCAACTACTACGAGAACATGGGCCGGATGGCGCAGGGCATCACGAGTGCGTCGTTCCTGCCTCTCTGGATGACGCGCAACTTCGCCCATTCCCTCGGCTACGTGCTCGTCCTCCTTGGCGCCGCGATCCTGCTCGGGGTTCGCACCCGCACCGCGCTTTTCCTCGGAGGGCTCGTTTACGTCGGGCTCTCGTTCGGCCTGATGGCCGTGCAGGAAAGCGAGGGCGTGGCCTGGCTCGGAATTCATGTGGGCCTTTTCGCCGGTGCCCTCGCGCTGTCGACGCACAACCGGTTCGCCCTCTGGCGTGACTGAGGACCCGTTGAACTTTTGCGTTCCTCCCGTCTCCTGAACGACGCCCTAATGGCCGACTCCCCTCCCCTGCTTACCCGGCGCGACTTTCTCAGCACGAGCGCCAAGCTCGGCGCCGTCCTCGTCGCGGTGCCCTACCTCGCCCGGGGCGCCAGTTCGCAGGCACCGCTCAACGTCGCCCTCATCGGCTGCGGCGAACAGGGCCGCGTGCTGCTCAACGCCGCGCTCAAGATTCCCGATCTGCGCTTCAAGGGCGTGTGCGACATCTGGCCGTACAACCGCACCTACGCGGAGCGGTTGCTGAAAAAGTTCAGCCACGACGCGAAGCCCTTCGAGGACTACCGTGAGATGCTGTCGGCTATCCCCGATCTCGATGCCGTCCTGGTGGCGACGCCCGACTTCATGCACGCCGAGCACACGATCGCCGCGCTCAAAGCCGGCCGTCACGTGTACTGCGAGAAACTGATGTCCAACACCGTGGCCGGCGCCCGCTCGATGGTCCTCGCCGCGCGCGAAACCGGCAAACTCCTCCAGATCGGACACCAGCGCCGGAGCAACCCGCGTTACCTCCATGCCCGCGACAAACTCGTTCGCGAGGCGCACCTGCTCGGTCGAATCACGAATGCGACGGGCCAGTGGAATCGCGCCGTCACCGACGATCTCGGCTTCCCGGCGAATCAGGCCCTGCCCGAAGCGAAGTTGCAGGCCTACGGCTACGCCAACATGCACGAGTTTCGGAATTGGCGGTGGTTCAAGCGCTACGCCGGTGGTCCGATCTCCGATCTCGGGGCGCACCAGATCGACGTCTTCAACTGGATGCTCGGCGCGAATCCCACCTCGGTCCTCGCGGGCGGCGGCGCAGATTACTACCGGACCCACGAGTGGTACGACAACGTGATGGCGATCTACGAATTTCCGACGCCGTCCGGCACCGTGCGCGCCTCGTATCAGGTGCTCACCACGACCAGCGCGGGCGGCGGCTACCACGAATATTTCATGGGTGACGAAGGCGCGCTCAAGATGTCGGAGAACCCGAGTTACACGAAGCTGTACCGCGAAGCCCGCGCTCCGGAGTGGGACCAATGGGTGAACAAGGCGTACATCTCGCGGCCCGGTTCCGGCGAGGGCGCGCCCGTACCGTTGAAGCCGTGGGAAAAACCGCGCCCGAAGATCGGCGGGCCGTCCCGCTCGACGACCGTCGATGTGCGCGAAACGGCCGAACTGTCGGCTTGGGATATTCCCGTCACGCTCGACAAGGCGATCCATCAGCCGCACCTCGAGAACTTCTTCGAGGCCATCCGCCACGGCACGCCGCTCAATTGTCCGGCCGAGTCCGCGTTCGCCACGGCCGTCACCGTGTTGAAGGTGAACGAAGCCGTCGCCGCGCGGCGGATGCTGACGTTCGAGCCATCGGACTTTGTGGTGTAAGGTCAACCGAAGGGCATTCAGGGCGCACACGAGGTGCGCCCCTACAAGGATTGTCGGTCCGCCAATTGCATTAGGCTCCGCCTGAATCGTAGGGGCGTGGCTCGAGCACGCCCGGTTGAGCAAAACACCCACACTTGCGGCGCTCCGCTCTACCCCTAGCATTTCCGTCGCCCCCATGGTTTCGCTACCTTTCGCCCGCTCCGCGTTTCGCATTTCCGCCCTGCTGCTCGTGCTTCCTGCCGTGGTCTTCACGGGCCGGGCCGCCGACGAGAAGGTCCCGTTGAAGATCGAACTGCCACGCCCGCTGTTCTCCGGCACGCCACGGCCGATCCAGCTGCCGAATCTCGAGAAGGCCGCGCCCGGACGCCGGCCCGACTTCATGGTCCCGGCAGGCACGGTTCTGCTCTCGAAGGGCAGGACCGTGACCAGCAGCGACGCGCTGCCGACGATCGGCGAGTTGTCGTTCATCACCGATGGCGACAAGTCCGGCGGCGACGGCACGTTCGTCGAACTCGGGCCGAATCTGCAATGGGTGCAGATCGATCTCGGAGCCCGCGCCAATCTCGCGGTCATTGTCGTGTGGCACTTCCATTCCCAGGCCCGCGTTTACCACGACGTGATTCTCCAGGTTTCCGACGACGCCGAATTCAAGCAGGGCGTCCGCACGATCTATAACAACGACGAGAACAACTCGGCCAAGCTGGGCGCCGGTTCCGATCCCGCCTACATCGAGAATTTTCAGGGCCGCCTGATCGACGCCAAGGGCGCGACCGGTCGATACGTGCGGCTCTACTCCAACGGAAACACGTCCGACGAGTTGAATCACTATTGCGAGGTCGAGGTGTTCGGGCGGCCAGCGCCGTGATTCGGATTTGAACCACTAATTCACACTAATGCGCACTAATCCGAGCCGCTGAAAATGGGTGGCCGATAGGTGTCAATTAGTGGTGCCGGGACTCAGTCCAGCTTCGCCTCGAGCTCGGTCATCGTCTTCAGGAATTCGCGCTCGAGATCGATCCCGTAGAGTCGCGAGAGGACGAGCACGCTCCAAAGGCAGTCGGACAACTCGTGCGCGAGTTTCGCGTCGACGTCCGAGCCCGGTCGGACGCCAGCTTTCATCATCACGAGCTTCATCAGGTCGCCAATGTCGCCGACGAAGCCCTGCATGATTTCCTCGCGGGTCCATTCGCGACCGGCGGAATTTGTGCGCTCGTGCGCCGCAAAACGGCGGCGGATTTCCATCGCACGCTCGGTCAATTGGGAGAGTTCCATCGTGCGCCCAGCCTGGGCGGAGGCGCCGTGCGCGCCGAGCCGATTCACTTGTAGGGCTGCCGCTCGTCGGCAGGCCACGGATTTCATTCGCGAAGCGGCCCGGCGGCGAGCGCCGGCCCTACATTCAACTGCACACTCCGGCTCGAGAGGGGACCTGTGGGACGCACCTCGATTGGATCCCTTCTTGGAGAGGGGTGCCCGAAGGGAGGATGTGGCCCGCGCCAGACGAACTGGCAACGGCGCCGTTCAATCAGGGAGCTTCGGCGTGTACTGCCAGATCACCGCCGTACATGAACGGTCACCGTGTTTCGCGGGACGCTCATCGATCGGCTCGAAGCCTTCGTTGCGATAGAGCGCCGCCGCCCGGTCGTTTCCCTTCAACGACCAGAGCCAGGCGTCGCCGTCGATTTCCTCGAGCAGGCGTCGGAGCAGCGCCCGACCGATCCCGCGCCGAAAACAGGCGGGATCCACAAACATCCAGCCGATGTACGGTCCGGTGTAGCCGGCGAATCCCGTGAGACGGTCGCCGTCCGTGGCCACGAACACGTGGTTACTCCGGAAATTATCCACCCACATCTTGTCCGCCGCGAGCGGCGGAAACGAGGGCTGTACTCCGTCCATGATCAACTCCAGCGGCTTCGCGGCGTCGTAAACCCGGCAGATTTCGGGCCAGTCGGACTCCTCGTAGGAACGGATCATGGTGTGCGGCGGCCCGGCGGTCATCTCCTCGCATTCGTGCCACGAGCCGGACGCGTTGGCGAGTCCGCGCAAGATTGCGCCCCGCGCCGGCTTCATTTTGGTTATGGGCCAAATCCGTGATTTCCCTGCCCGCGTGAACTTTCAGGAAGCCATCCCCGTCATTAACGAGATGCAGGCCGACGGCGTGATTGAGAACTACGCCGTCGCCGGCGACTCCGCGACGAGCCTTTACCTCGAGGCAGTCAGCCCGCGACACCTGGAAATCGTCGTTCCCCTACCCACCCTGCCGGGCAAGCTAATCGTCAGCCCGACGCGGATCTTCGAGTACCTGCTCGGCAAGGGCGCGATCTTCGAGGGCCAGTTCATGCGGATCGGCGACACCAAGGCGCTGTTCGTGCCGCCGTCGACGCCCCTGCTCGAGGAGGCCTTGCGCGAGGCCCCCCTCCGCAACTTAGACGGCCATCCGGCCCGCGTCTTCACGGCCGATCACCTCGCGGCCCTCGCTTTTCAGACCGGCCGCGCGAATGCCCGCGTGCTGGATTTCGCTGCCGCCGACGTCCTCGATGTCGATCGATTCCACGCCATTCTCAGCCGTCACGGGCTGATGGATCGCTGGCGGGAGTTTTTGAAGAATCAGAGGTGATCGAATTTTCGATTTTGGATTCTCGATTTTGGATTGAGTCGTCTGTCATCCTGAGAGGAGCGAAGGATCCATGGCATCACTCAACCCAGAGGAGTGGATTCTTCGCGGCGCTCAGAATGACAACAAGTGCACGCCGTCTTTCGCCGTTCGGAGCCGCGGCGCTGCACTGATCTGAACCCATCCATCCCCCTGTGCCCTCTCTTATCCACTGCGTCCTCTGTGTTCCGAGTTGAGAGTTGAGGGATGAGAGTTGAGAGCAGAACGGGTGGTCGGAACGGCGCGAAGTCGCTGAACTCCAAATCGCCTCTGCGACCTCTCTTCACCTCTGCGCCCTCTGTGTTCCAATCCCAGGGGTGCGAAGTGCTACTTCGCTGCGGCGAGGCAGCCTGGCGATTTAGTGGAGCCCTGGCCGGCAGGCGCCCTTCACGTTGACGGCTCCGACGCGCTCCGCCTGAGTCGCCACGTGAGCGACGATCTCTTTCGAATCACCACTCGAGCCGCCGGCCCTGCCGGTTCCCTGCCGCTGACGGAGGACATGCTCCTCAACCGTCCCAGCGGCGATCTCTTCGGCCTGACCCAGAACGCGGGCATGGGCTGGAAGCCGGAGGAACTCTGGCGAAAGCAGTATCTCATTCTCTCCACCCAAGGCGGACTCCGCGCACCCGACGGCAAGCCCATCGCGCTCGGATACCACACCGGCCACTGGGAAATCGGTGAACTCGTCCGCGCCGCCGCCGAGGAAATCCGCGAACGCGGCGGCATTCCGTTCGCGGGCTATTGTTCCGACCCGTGCGACGGACGCTCCCAAGGCACGACGGGGATGTTCGACTCACTCCCCTTCCGCAACGACGCCGCGACAATTTTCCGCCGGCTCGCTCGCTCCCTGCCGACCCGTCGCGGCGTCCTCGGGGTCGCCACCTGCGACAAGGGTCTGCCCGCAATGATGATGGCCCTCGCGGGCCTGCGCGATCTTCCGACTGTGCTCGTGCCCGGCGGCGTCACGCTGCCCCCGGAAAACAGCGAAGACGCCGGTGCCGTGCAAACGCTCGGTGCCCGTTTCGCCCATAAGATGGTCACGCTCCAGGAAGCCGCCGATCTCGGCTGCCGCGCCTGCGCCTCGCCGGGCGGCGGCTGTCAGTTCCTCGGGACCGCCGCGACTGCGCAGGTCGTGGCCGAGGCGCTCGGGCTGGCCTTGCCGCACACGGCCCTCGCACCGTCCGGCCAGCCGGTGTGGACCGACATGGCACGTCGCTCCGCCGCTGCGCTGCTGTCGCTCGAGAAACGCGGACTCAAGAGCAGCGATATCATCACCGATGCCGCGCTCGCCAACGCGATGGTCGTCCACGCCGCGTTCGGTGGGTCGACGAATCTATTGCTGCACATTCCCGCGATCGCCCACGCCGCCGGACTGCGCCGCCCGACGGTGGACGACTGGATCGCGGTCAACCGCAAGGTCTCGCGGCTCGTCGACGCGCTCCCGAACGGCCCGCAGCATCATCCCACGATCCGCGTTTTCCTCGCCGGCGGCGTGCCCGAGGTGATGCTCCATTTGCGCACCCTCGGCGTGCTGCACCTCGAGGCGATGACCGCCACCGGCCGCACCTGGGGCGAGGAACTCGATCTCTGGGAAAACTCCGAACGCCGCCGCCGCTTCCGCGAAATCCTGCTCGAGAAGGACGGCGTCAACCCGGACGACGTCATCATGCCGCCGGCCCTCGCCAAATCCCGCGGCCTCACGAGCACCGTGGTGTTCCCGCGTGGCAATCTCGCCCCCGAGGGCGCCGTCATCAAGGCCACCTCGATCTCACCCGACGTCGTCGGCGCCGATGGCGTCTATCGTCACGAGGGTCCCGTGAAATTTTTCAGCCGCGAACCTGACGCCATCGCCGCGATTAAGAATGGCGGGATCGTCGCCGGTGACGTGCTCGTGCTGGCTGGCCGCGGTCCGATGGGCAGCGGCATGGAGGAAACCTACCAGCTCACGTCCGCCCTCAAGTTCCTGCCCTTCGGCAAACACGTGGCGCTCGTCACCGACGCCCGCTTCTCCGGCGTCTCGACCGGCGCGTGCATCGGCCACGTCGGACCGGAGGCGCTCGCCGGCGGCCCGCTCGGCAAACTGCGCGCCGGCGATCGCGTGCGCATCGTCATCGATCGCGTGCAACTCGCGGGCTCGATCGACTTCGTCGGGGAAGGCACGGAGATTTTTACTCCCGACGAAGGCACGCGCCGGCTCGCCGCGCGTCCGACCAATCCCAATCTCGCGCCCGATCCCGATCTCCCCGACGACACCCGGCTCTGGGCCGCACTCCAGCAGGCCAGCGGCGGCACCTGGGGAGGCTGCGTGTATGACGCGGCGATGGTGACGGCGAAACTGACCGGGCGCTGACCGCGGCAACGCTCAACGTCCAACTTTCAACCCTCAACTTTCAAGTTTCCCGGACAACGGACGGCAAAACGCCGTGCTCCAACTTGAGCGTTGAGCGTTCGGCGTTGAAGGTTGAACGTTCCCCTTTCGATGAAAGCTCTCCTGCTCTCCGCTCATTCCAAACTCGATGTCGTCGACTTCCCGGAACCGAAACCGGCTGACGACGAAGTCCTCCTCCGCATCCGCGCCTGCGGCATTTGCGGCAGCGACATCCACGGCTGGGACGGTTCCTCCGGGCGCCGGCACCCGCCGCTGATCATGGGACACGAGGCCGCGGGAGAGATTGTCTCCGCCGGCCCCAAGGTGACGCAGTGGCGTGCCGGCGATCGGGTCACCTTCGACTCGACGATTTACTGTGGCGGCTGCCGCTTCTGCCAGACGGGCCAGGTAAATCTTTGCGAGAACCGCCGCGTCGTCGGCGTCTCTCCGATCGAATACAAACAGCACGGCGCATTCGCCGAGAAACTCGCCCTGCCCGCCCGCATTCTCTACCGCCTCCCTGACACGCTGCCGTTTGACCAGGCGGCCATGGTCGAGCCCGTCTCGATCGCGGTTCACGCGGTCCAGCGGATCAAGTCCGCGAAGAAAGACACCGCCGTCGTCATCGGCAGCGGCATGATCGGACTGCTCGTCGTTCAGGCCCTGAAATGGGCCGGCGCCCGCCAGATTATCGCCGTCGACCTCGCCGACAACCGCCTCGCCCTCGCGAAGCAGCTCGGCGCCACGCATACCTTGAACTCCGGCAAGGTCGATGTGACCGCGGAGGTCTTGAAGCTCACCGATGGACTCGGCGCCGATGTTGCTCTCGAAGTCGTCGGACTCACCGCGACCGTCAATCTCGCGATCGGCGTACTCAAGCGCGGCGGCTCCTGCGTGCTCGTCGGCAACCTCTCGCCGAAGACCCAGGACTTCCCACTCCAGGCCGTCGTGACCAAGGAAATCACGCTCACCGGCACCTGCGGCAGCGCGGGCGAATATCCGCTCTGCCTCGATCTGATTGCGAAGGGCGTGATCAACGTGAAGCCGATGATCGAGGCAGTCGTGCCTTTGTCCGAGGGCGCAGTCTGGTTCGACAAGCTCAGCGCCAAGGACGGCGGGAAGTATATGAAGGTTATCCTGACGCCCTGACGCGGACAATCACCCCACGTCTGTCATTCTGAGCGCCAGCGAAGTTACCATCTGAACGGCGCACCTCGCGACCTGGATTCTTCGCTGCGCCCACCATGACAAAAGTTGAACCCTCCCCGACTCTTTCCTCCCCATGGCTTCCAAAAAATCTCCCACCCGCGTCGCCGTTGTCACCGGAGCCGGTTCCGGCGTCGGTCGCGCCACGGTCCATCAACTCGCCGCCCAAGGCTGGCAGGTCGCCCTGCTCGGCCGTCGCGCCGACGCGTTGAAGGAAACGATCCAGCTCGCACCCGCTGCATCGCGTAAACAGCTCACGGCCTTTCCGTGCGATGTGGGCGATGCGGCGGCCTTTGATGCTGCGGCGGCGGCGATCCTCAAGAAGTACGGCCGCGTCGACGTGCTGGTAAACGGCGCGGGGATCAACATTCCGAAACGCGCGCTTTCCGTGCTCTCGCGCGAGGACTATCGCTCGGTGATGGCCGCCAACATCGATGGCAGTCTCTTTGCTGTTCAGGCGTTCCTGCCCGGCATGCGCGCCAACGGCACCGGCACGATCGTGAACATCTGTTCGGACGCGGGCATCAAGGTGTCCGCCAAAGCCGGCGCCGGTTACGCGATCTCGAAGTTCGGCATGCGGGCCCTCACCCAGGCCATCAACGAGGAGGAACGGCAGAACGGCATCCGCGGCGTGTGCATCTGCCCCGGCGACATCAACACGCCGATCCTCGACAAGCGTCCCGTGCCGCCGCCGGCGGAGTCGCGGCCGCTGATGTTGCAGGCCGAGGACGTCGCTGCGGCGGTGCTCTTCGCAGTCACGCTTCATCCCCGCGCGCTGATCGAGGAATTGGTGATCCGACCGACGCGCGCCTACCTCCCGGTTTCTGCTCCGCAGAAACCGTAGCGGCCTGCGGCCGGGGTTTTTTTCGCCGGCGGTTTCTCGGCGGCTTTGCGCTCGCAGCCAAGCTAACACACCCCGCCCTGCGGGTACCCCTCTGGAGCCGGAACGATGCAGTGGAACGAGATCGGCGGGTGTGGGCACCCGCCCTCCTTGGTAGGCGGATCGTTCAGACTTCAGTTCGCTCCCCTCCCAAAGAGCACTCCATGGAGGGACGGTGCCCCCACCGTCCAGGGCGCCTAACGTGGGAAGGAACGTCCACGGATCGGTGTCGGGCCGGCGCCCTTCGACTGGCTCAGGGCCCGGGATTACCTCCGTTTCGCCGTGAGCCTGCAGTTCGCATAAAATAAAGGCTCTGAGCTAGACGAACGGCGGCGGCCCTACATTTCACTGCATCGTTCAAGCTCGGGAGGGGATCTCCTACCAAGGCGGGCATAATTTTTCGCACCTACTTGAAGGTCCCCTCTTGGAGATGAGTGGCACGCAGCGCCGGGGTGGGTGCGCGACTCCACGATCAGAATTGAAACCTGCTCCGCGTCTCCGCGCCTCCGCGTGAGCCAATTCGAGTCTACGGCCGCGCCAGCTTGCGTACCATCGCGGCAAAGTCGGCCTGTTGCGCCTCGAGGCTAGCCAGCAGTGCCAGCTGATTCCGCGCGCGATCGAGATTCTGTCCGGGCCGGCTGATCTTGTAGTAGATGTCGCCCTCGAGGAAATCCGCGAGGAAGCGGATGCCGTTTTCGTAGGTCATGAGCCGGCCGGCGAACGGCAGGTATTCGAGCTCGGTCTGGTTTAAGAACGAACCGGCCGAGGCGAGATAGCCCTCGAGCAGCGCCTCGAAAATCGGCCGCCGCGCCTCGAGTCCGGCAATCTCGCGCGAATCCTCGGTACCCGGATTCGTGGCCGAGCGCACCATTTCCCCGAAGTCGTTCGGGGCTAGCCCCGGCATCACGGTGTCGAGATCGATGACGCACACGGCCACGCCGGTCGCGTCGTCGAACATGACATTGGCAAGCTTGGTGTCGTTATGCGCGATCCGCTCCGGCATCCGCCCGGACGCCTGCAGATCCTGAAAAACATCGACCATCGACTCGCGCGCCAGAGCGGCGTCGATGACATCGCGCGCCGCGGCGACCCGCCCATGCGCGTCAGCAGCGACCGCGCGTTGCAGCGCCTCGAACCGCCGACGCGTGTGATGAAACCCGGGGATGGTTTCGTGCAGCCGCGATCCCGGAAGATCGTTGAGCAGCCGCTGAAAGTCGCCGAACGCCTGCGCCGCATCGTGCGCCTGGTCCGCCCGCACGACCCGCTCGCCCGTGTGGGTACCCTCGAGGAAGACGTACACCCGCCACCAATTTTCCTCGGCGTCGCGATACACGTCCCCGCCGGCACGGGTCGGAATGAGTTCGAGTGCTCGTTGCCCCGGCCGCCGCGCCGGGTGCGAGCGAAGATGCTCCGTCACGCGGCGGACGTTCTCCATCAGTTCCGGCACCTGGCGAAAGACGAAGGAGTTGATTCGCTGCAGGACGTAGCGGGAACGCTGGCCACCGTGCTCAAACGTGAGCGCGTAGGTGTCGTTGATGTGTCCGCTGCCGTCCGCCGTCGCGCCGACGAACCGGCCCCTCAGATCGAACGCCGCCACGAGGCCGGGAAAGTCCGGCGAGGGCGACGAAGTGATCGGAACACTCATGGCGCGATGGAGCCAGCCGCATCGGAGCGAGCCAATAGAATTTCTCCTCCAGTAGCACTGGTCTCCGACCGGCGAAATCCGTAATTTCAGGTCGTTGCGATCCGAATTCCGCGGCGGACCTGATAGTCCGCAGCGGGACAAATTTGCGCGCCGCCATTGCGGCATCCCGGCCCTTAGGATCGGGGCCACGTGAAAACGACGCGAGGCCGACGCCGCGGCCATTTCAGTTCTTGCGAGTCCGAATTCTTTCCTGCAAGTTCCGCCGCTCTGGGAGTACGGCGCGGTAGCCAAGTGGTAAGGCCGAGGTCTGCAAAACCTCTATGCGTCGGTTCAATTCCGACCCGCGCCTCCATCCTTCGCCATAGCGAGGCGAAGGCGAAGGATGCCCTCCGTAGCCTCGGCGCAGGAGGGCAACTGCTCCCGCCGGCGACTGGGCTGCGGATGGCGCAGCCACCAACGAGCCCCGCGAAAAAATTGCCCTGAGCAAGCGACGCGCGTCGAAAGCCAGGTACTCCGATCCGCTGCGAATCATATTCCGGTCGATTTTTCGCCTGAGACCTCGCTTCAAAGTCCCGATCTTTGCTGGCGTGAAGCCGATCGCAGCCGGGGTTGGAGTTGAGGGCTGAGAGTGGAGATCCCGGGCCTCCGGGTTCGTAGTTCCGCCCGCCGGCGGAGCTGGCCGCAAAAAGGCGCAGAAAAGTTAGCGAGCTTCGGCCGTGATGGGCAGTTTCGCGTCTTCAACGAGCCGGCAGGGCGTGATGCCCATCGGGCTCAGATAAGCCTCCCCAAGCCTTTGGGGATTGTGAGCGCGCCGGATGAAGCGCATGCTCCGTTCCTGCCCCATCATGAAAAACCCCTTCTTATCTTCGCTTGGTGTCAGTTTCGCCGCGCTCGCGCTGACGAGCCTCATTTCGGCCCAGGACAAACCGTTCACGCCTTCCAAGGAGGCGCTGGAGCGAGCCAAAGGCTCCGCCGCCAAGACGGCTCATCCCGGCGGCTTCAACAAACCTCAGGCGCCGGCGAACCTGCCGGGCAAGGGACTCAAGCAGCACGATTTCTTCGTGTCGGGCGTCCAGTCGCAGCGGGACAAGAAGGGCATCGTCATGGTGAAGAACGGCCAGGTCGTGTGGAATTATTTTAATCCGGAAATCAGGGGTAATTACTATGACGGCACGATGCTGCCGAACGGCAACCTGCTGCTTGGGCACGCCCACGGAGTGAAGATCATCAGTCCGGACAAAAAGATCGTCTGGAGGTATGACGTGAAGCCGCCCGCTCGCGGCCCAAGCGAAAGCCGCGACGAGGGGCACGAGATCGACGGCGTGCAGCCGGTGGGCAAGGACCGCGTGGTCTTCCTCCGCAACGGCGACCCCGCCGCGCATATCGTTGTTGCCAACATCACGACGGGAAAAATCGAGAAGGAGGTCGAAATCCCGGTCGCGAAGACCGCGAACAAGAGTGAGGCGCGTTCCGTGCACATGCAGATGCGCCGGATGCGGCTGACGCCCCAAGGTACCGCCCTCGTCGCCTATACCAACGCGGACAAGGTGGCCGAGTATGACGAGCACGGGAAGGAAACCTGGTTCGCAATGGTGCCGCGGCCGTGGTCGGTCGAGCGGCTGAAGAACGGCAACACCCTCGTCACCTCGATGCGGATCGACATCGGCACGATCGAACTCGACCCGCAGGGCAAGACGGTCTGGCAAATGAATCAGAAGGAAATCGAGGCTCAGGGCTACCTCATCGACAAGATGCAGTCGTCGACCCGGCTGGCCAACGGCAACACTCTGATCACGGTGAACAACGAAACGGCCTGGGTGCCGGGCGACACGCCGGACGGCGAACTCTGGGCGCCGGTGCAGGCGATTGAAGTCACCCCCGCCAGACAGATCGTGTGGGCACTCCGCGATTGGACGAATTTCGACGTGGTCTCGACCTTCCAGACGCTGGACGATCCGCGGATCAAGGAGCCGTTGCACTTCGGCTCGTTCCGGTAATCAGGGGGGGCCCAAAGGCCCGACCGATTGAGGCTCGCCCAATGGACTGACGCATATTGGCACGCCAATCCTCCCGCTGCTCACGCAGCGGGCCACGACTGAAACGTGGCCCTGCCCGTGAGGGCAGGGATCCGAAACGTGATGTCAGGCTGATAGACGAGTCTCAATAATCAACGCCCGGCGACGGTCCCGGCATCACTGCGGATCGAGTTTGGCACTCGATCCCGTGCTGCCCGGACCGGCACGTCGCGTCGCCTGGCTCAGACCAACACTTTGTTCTTCAAGTGATCCGACAGACGAAGCGCCACGGCGACCACCGTCAGCGTCGGATTGGGGGCTCCGGAGGTGGAAAAGACCGGATCGCCCGCGACAAACAGGTTCGAGAGACCATGGACTTTGCAGTTGGCGTCGACCACCCCTTCTTTCGGATTCTCCGCCATGCGGAGGGTGCCCATATGGTGCCAGCCCGCGGCGAGAATACTGGGCCAGCTCTCGTCGTTGCCGTCCAGCAGCCAGTCCATGACCTGGACGCGGCCCAACCCGGCGCGCCCCAATTCCTGCCCGAGCAACTCGTAGAAAATGCGGATCGACCGCTTGTCGAGCTTGGTGAACTTCCAGCGCAGGTTGGCCAGCGGCATCCCAAGCTCATCCTTCTCGGCATCGAGCACGATGCGGGATTCGGGATTGGGCGTTTGCTCCTGTCGAGTGGCAGCGACGTAGGACAAGGATGGACCGTCCGGCGCCGCCTTGGCTTGGGCCGCGCCGCCGGCCTTCGCCTTCCCCCTCTCCCGCTCCGCCTTCCGTCTCGCTTCCACATTGGCCACCGCATCGGCGGAAAACGTCGCAAAGCGGCTCTGTTCGCTGCCCGTGATGACCCCCGGGCGGAACGACGCGGTACCATTGAGAATCCGATGCTTCGTCTGCACATCCCCCGACAAGGCCATTTCGGCCCGCGCCCGGATGTCACCGATCGTGGAAATCGTATAAATCTTGGCGGCCGGCGGCTTCTCGAAGGTCAACTGCGCCGTCATGATCTCGAAATGCTCCTGGAAGAATCGGCCGACGTTGTCGTTCTGATTGCCGACGCCGTTGGGGGCGCGACTGTTCGACGCGAGCAGCAGCCGGGCGCTGTGGATCGAACCACAGGCCACGACATACTGCCGAGCCCGCGCCTGATGCTCCTTGCCGTCGATGGTCTTCACCCGCAACCCCTCGATCGCGTTCAGGTCGCGGTTCGGCACGACCTCGACCACTTTCGCGTAGGTGTAGAGATGAACATTGTCCGACTTCACGATCTGGTCGCGATAGATCGTACCCATCCGGGTCGGCGGGCTGAACTGCCACATCTTCGGATAGAAGACCTTGCCGTCGAGCGGCAGCCTTCTCACCTCGGGATCCAACCCCTCCCAATTGGAGGGATTGTACATCTCGTAAGGCCCCAGTTCGAGGAGCTTGTTGGCGCGGGCATAGTAAACGTCGAGGTCCGCGCGGGTGATCGGCCAGCCGCTGTGCGGGACCCAATCGCGTTTCACAAAGTCGATCGGATCGAAGGGCGAGCAGTATCCCGCCCAGTGGCCGGTCGTGCCCCCGAAATAGTGCAATCTCGCCGCCTGCAGCGGATAGTAGGGCCGGTCCAGTGAAGCGCCGCGATAGAGCGCCTGCATCCTCGCCTCGGGGTCGAAACCGCCGGCTTCCAGCAGGATGACCTTCCGTCCCGCCGCGACCCATTCCAGCGCAATGCTGAGGCCGGCGGCGCCAGTGCCAATAATACAGAGGTCGCCTTCGATCAGGCTGCCGTTGTCCAGCGTTCGTGCGTCGATGTGCATGGGGTACTTGGAAGATTTGTCTGGTCGATTGGGTCAGGGCGCCTGCAACGAATACAACGCGCACTGCTGCGCTTCGGTCACGGAGAGAATCCAGCCATTGACTTTCACGGTCCGGCCCAGAGTGAAATCGTCCTTCACCTGCTGGTCCAGGCGGGCGCTCAGCGCCGCGGAAACCGATCCGGTGCGGTCGGCGAGAATCGCCTCCGTGAGGACCCGCACGTCATTCTCTCCGGACGCCATCTCGCGATAGCTCCGGCCGATCTCCCGCACGAGCTCGTCATCATGCAGGATATCGAGCAGCCGGGGATGAGCCGCGGCCGGCAAATACGAGGCTGCGGCCGGCAACACCGCGCCGGCGGCGCCGACGGCTACGAGTCCAATAAATTCACGTCTTTTCATGGGTACTTCGAGAATTCAGCTCACAGGGGTTAAAGCTTACGTCAGTTCCAAACCACGCATCGTGCCGGTCGAGGAGGCGAACTTGTCCTCCTCGATGCCCAAGCGATGCAGAATGGAAACCAGCAGGTTTGCCAGAGGATAGTTGCGTTCCGGAAGAGTATCGAAGGCGAGGTGTTGCCCGTGCCTGAACCCACCGCCGGCAAAGAGGACCGGCATGTTCGTGTTCACATGGGAATTGGCGTCACCCATATTCGAACCGTAAAGGATCATGGAGCGATCGAGCAGCGATTCGTCCTCTTCCTTCACGGCCTTGAAGTCGCCAAAGAGTTTCGCGAGCAGCTTCATGTGCATCATGTCGATCGCGCGCAACTGGCTCAGCTTTTCGGGCGATTTGCCGTGGTGCGACAGGTTGTGATAGCCATCGGTGATGTTGATATCGGGCACTCCCTCCAACGTGGGCGTGGACACGCTATCGAGCATTAGGGTGATGTTGCGGGTGGAATCGGTCTGAAAGGCGAGTCGGGTCAGATCGTACATCACCGCCACCTTTTCCATGTATTGCGCCGGATTGGCCGGATCGACCGGCTCTTTCGCCTGCACCACAGGCTTCGGCTTTCTTTCCCAGCCCTGGGAGGCATGCAGGCGGTTTTCCAGATCGCGCACACTCGTGAAATATTCATCGAGCCGATTCCGATCGGAGGCACTCGCCTGCCGTTGGACCTCCTTCGCGCGCTCGCTGATGGTGTCGAGGATGCTGCGCCCCAGCTGCAGCTGTCGGACTTGGGCATCCACCTCGCTGGGATCGCCCTGGACGAAGAGCTGCTTGAAAATCTCTGCCGCCTTGTCCTCCGGCGGGACGCCCACGCCCGTCGAGGAATAGGAGAGACTGCGGCTGCGGGTGTTGACCGCGAGGGTGATCGAGGGAAAGCGGGTAAGGACTCCGATGCGGTCCGCAATGAACTGGTCGAGGGAGATCGTGTTCCGGAACGCGGAGGAGCTCGGGTGCGGAGCGGCCGTCAGAAAACAGATGTCGCCCGGATGTCCGCTATCGACTCCGGCGAACGAAACGCCGCTGAAGGCGGTGAAATCGTTGCGGTGGTCCTGGAGCAGTTCGAGGTAGGGAGACGCCACGTAGTCGCGCCCGCTGCCGGTCGGAAAAAAGGCAGGCGGCAGGACGCCCAGATTATTGCAGATGGCGAAGAACCGGCGCGGCTTCGCATTTCGAGCGAGAGGTGAGTCGCTCGCCGGCGCGGCGGCAAACACCGGACGCATCGTGTCGAGGAATGGGAGGGCCAGCGCGACGCCGGTACCACGCAGGAAGTGGCGGCGCGACATCGGCGCTCGGGTGCAAATAAAAGGGGCGGTCGCGAGGGGCTTTTTATGCATGACGGGACAGGTTGGGGCGGTGAAAAAAAGGGGAAGGTTAAAACGGGAGTCGGACTTCGCTGCTTGGGGGTAACGCTTCAGCAGATCAAGGGATGGCCAATCCTATTTGTTTAGAAACAGATCGCTCTGGATTAACTCGTGCACCAAGGAGCGCACGCCGTATTGCCTGGATTTGGCGCGCTCCAGAATTTGCGTGATGATGGCGCGGTCGCTGAAGCGTTCCGGCACCCCCGTCGCATAGGTCAGCAGCTGCCGTGTAAGATTCCGCGCGATCTGGGCTTCGTCCTTCAGGAGCAGAGCCTTCAGTTCTCCGATGTCCTGGAACGGTCGGCCGTCAGGCAACTGGCCGCTGGCGTCGACCGGCAGCGCGAAGCGGTAAGTCAGGGGCGCCCCGTTCTTGCCGAAACGGGTGAACGTCTCGGGCAGCCCCAAACCGGCTTCGCTGCGATAGCGATCACGCCAGGCACCCATGATGTCGAAGTTTTCGAGCGCAAACCCGGCGGGATCGATCTTCCGATGACAGGCGGCGCAACTCTCGTCGGCCCGGTGCCGCTCGAGTTGCTGGCGAATCGTGACGGCCCCACGCGTGTCGGGCTCCACGGCCGGGACGGCCGCGGGCGGCAGCGGGATCTGGCGGCCGAGAATTCGCTCGAACATCCACGCGCCGCGGATCACTGGCGAAGTGGTGGTCCCATTGGCGGTCACCTTGAGCACACTCGCCTGGGTCATCAGGCCGCCCCGCGGACTGTCCACCGGAAGCGCGACCGGCCGCATGGCCACGCCACTGACGCCGGAAATGCCGTAGTGCTCCGCCAGACGCTCGTTCAAGAAGGTGTAATCGGAATCGACCACCTCCCGCGCGGGGCGGTCACGCTGGAGCAAGTCGGCAAAGTAAAGGCGCGTCTCATCGATCGCCGCTTCCACCAAAGCATCGTCGAGATAGTAATCGTTGTAGAGCGACTCGGACGGCGTCGTGTCGTTGATCTTCCGCAAATCGAGCCAGTAATCGAGAAACGCGCTGGTCAGCCGGCGGGCTTTCGGATCGGAGAGCATGCGCTCGGTTTCGGCGCGCAGAACTTGGGGCCGGCTCAACTCCCCCCGGGCTGCACGCTGGCGCAGGGTCTCGTCGGGCGTCGAATTCCAGAGGAAGAGCGCGAGCCGCGTGGCCAGCGCATAATCATCGAGCCGGCCTTTGGGCTCATCGATAAAGACAAAGTCGGGTGAGGCCAGGATTGCAGTGTAAGCCCCCCGCATCGCGCCGGCAAAACCAAGCCCGGTCTTCATGCTCTCCTGAAACAGGGAGAGATAGCGTTGGACCTCGCCCTCCGCCACCGGCCGCCGAAACGCCCGCGGGAGAAAATCGCGCAGCAGGCGCTCGCTGTCTTCGGAAGGATTGGCCGACTCGACCTCCACGGAAATCCGCATCGTCTGCCCCATCCCGCGGGCGGCATAACCGGCGCCGGTGGCGGGGTTCGCGACTTCGATGGCGACGCCGGGTTCGTTCTTCCCGACTTTTTTCATCGACCGGTCCCCAAAGAGCAGCCGGTAGCCGGCGCGGGACGATTCGTCGTAGAGCGGACCATCGACTTCAATCCAGCGAAAGGCCACCCCGGGCGCGCCATCCCGCTGCACCAAAGCGTTCGTCCAGCTGTTACGCGGAACCGGCCGGGTGCGGAAGAACCGCACCGAGTCCGTGACCAGAATCTGCCCCGTCGTTAACCAGAGAGAGTCGAGTTCGTGCACCGCGGGTTCGGGCGTGAGGTCGAAGGTTCCCAATAGCTTCCCCGCCGAGCCCCGCGCATACACATGAATCGGCTCGTCGCGGCGACCCGGGAAAATTTTCTCGTAATCCGAGTTGTACCAGCGCGGTTCGTTCATCCGTGGCGGGGCGGCCGGGCCCGCGCCTTTGCCGGCCGGCGTCGCCTTGGCGGCAGGTTCGGGCGCATTACCCCGCGGTCTTCCACCGCCGCCCACCCACACGGTGAGACCGCTGAAGCGGACGCGGTACCTTCCCGTCACCGGCACCCGGAAGCTGCGCCAGTCCGTCGGGAAGGCTTCATAATCACTGGCGGTCCAGCCCACGGCCTCGAGTTCGCGGGTCACGGGGTCGCTCTCGCCGACCGTGGTCGGAGCCTGACCACGAAGGATCTCGGGCTGGGGCCCCTGGTCCAGGACCGGAAATTTACTCCGGGCGTTGTTGGGGCCGAAATTGGTCATGCCCGGAATATCACGCGCATAATAACGCTTCGTCGTCGTGGGCGGCCGCACGTACTCGACGCCCATGAGCGCGCTGATCGCACTCTCGGCGGCGACCATGTATTGCTTCATGTGCACGAACGAAACACTGAGCGCCTGGCTGGATTTGTTGAAACGCGCGCTCTCACCGTCCTCCGGCAGCTTCGTCTTCACATCGAGCCAGGGCGCCTGGAAGAGATCCCGCACGGCATTCTCGTATTCGGTGCGGTTGAGCCGGCGCCGCGGGGCGCGGCCCTCTCCCGCCACCAGTGCGCGGTCGAATGTCGTCAGCGATGAATTCAGCACCTTCACGAAGGCGCCGACATCGGCGGCCGCGGGACGCTTCTTTTCCTTCGGCGGCATTTCGCCATCCCGGACCCGATCGTGGACCTTGACCCAGGTGAGGAAGTTCGCCGGCTCGTCCGGCGCATACTTCAGGGCGGTCAAATCGAGCCCGCCTTCCTTGTCCACGTCGTTGTGGCAGCTCGAGCAATAGCGATCGGTAAAGGCGAGCACTTCATTCTCGGGCAGGGTCGCCGCCCCGTGGAGGGACAGCGCTGGCCCGAGGCCCAACGCGAGCAAGAAACAGCCCAGCACACTGGAACCATGAGGGATCATTGGGGGGGGGTAATGAAAAATTGGTCGCCCGGACGCAGAGGCGCAAGCACGACCGACCAAGACCGACGAATCCCCCTGATTCGGGTCCGGGCAGCTGTTGTAGCAACCCCGTGTCCCGTGCTGACCTGCCGGATGATCCCGATGCGTGTCACCCAGGGGAGCCCGTTCGTCGGGCAACTCGACCGGCGCTCCCAGTCGCTCTCCCTTGGCTGCCATGTAGTATCAGTTTGATACTTGACCATGCCCCGCAAGATTCGTCAGTTAATCGCGGACTTGAAAGACGCCGGTTTTTCCGACCGGGGAGGAAAAGGCAGTCACCGCAACTTCGAGCATCTGTACGGTCCCCGTGTAACTCTTTCGGGCAATCCCGGCGACGACGCGCACCCCTATCAGGAAAAGCAGGTCAGGAAGGCCATCGATCAATCTCAGCGCTCTGAACCATGAAACCCACAAGGAAGGAAATTCAGGCGGCCGCCCGGCGGTATTTGAAAGTCATTGAATGGAGCGACGAGGATAACTGTTACATTGGCAGCGCCCCTCCCGTCATTGGCCGGGCCTGTCACGGCCCGACCGAAGCAAGGGTGCTCGAACAGCTCACCCGCATTGTCGAGGAGTGGGTGGAGATTTTCCTGCGCGAGGGCCGGCCCTTGCCGCCACCGGCGCGCGGCAAGAGGTATAGCGGCAAGTTCGTCGTGCGCGTCTCGCCTGAATTGCACCAGAAAGCTGCGCTCAAGGCGGGCTCGCGCAACGAGAGCCTGAATCAGTTTGTCGCCGACGCGATCGAGAGGGCTTAGAGGACCGGTCTCCGGGCTGGTGTGGGGCATGGCCCAGCTCCAAACCCATGGCCTGGCCCGGTGGGTGGCGGCGTGGGGAGGTGGTTTCACTTCCCCCTAATTTGGAGCCCGGACGCCGTTGCGCGCGGGCTTGGGCGCCGGCCGGCTGGATTCAGCCAAATTGCTTGCCGACCTTGATAACGTGAGTACCTTTTCAAAGGTTAGTTTCGACTGGGATTCTGCCAAATGAAAAAGCCCTCTTCGAAAAATTCTTCCGCCAAGACAGGGACGACGCCCCGCAACCTTGAGGCCCGCTTCGGCGCGGGCAAGGACGTGCTCAACTACTTCGACGGTGCCCGGGCCACTCTCACCCACGGCGGCGCGCGACCGGGCGCAGGGCGCAAACCGGAGGGAAAATTGCGCAAAACCGTCAAGTTGTCGCCTGACGCCGTGCGCCGTTTCCAAGCCTACGCCCGACGCAAGAAATTGCCCAATTTCTCCGCTGCCCTCGAGGCCGTCGCAATCGCGCTGTGAAGGTTCGGAACCAGTGCTTGTTTCGGTCTTCGGCAGCGAATGCTCAGAGTGCCGCCGGCCATTTTTGGGACAGGGACTCCGGACCGCCGAGATCGCGCTAGACGCCAATGCCGGGTCCGCGGTCAATTCAGCCATAATCAGGAAAGAGATGACGGAAGCGTCCCAGCCGACGGGCGGGGGATTCACTTCACGCTAGACTCGCGCGGCGGCGCACCGGTTAATCCGCTCGTGCCCTGTACCGTTTTCACCATCGCCAATCAAAAAGGCGGCGTCGGCAAGACCACCACCGCCGTCAACGTCGCGGCGGCCCTCGCCGAGAAGAAGATCCACACGCTGCTGATCGACCTCGATCCCCAGGCCAGTGCCACCAGCGCTGTGGGCGTGGAAAAGCAGGCCGGCAAAAGCATTTACGGCCCTTTGCGGGGTGAGGGTTCGCTCTTCGAGATGATCACGCCGACGGCCTACGAGCATCTCGCGCTCGTGCCGAGTGAAGAGGATCTCGCCGCCGCCGAAATCGAGCTCGCCCAGTCGGAGAATTACCTGGCGCGCCTAAAGACCGTGCTCGACCCGGTGCGGAATTCCAACGGCTACCGCGTCATCATCATCGACTGTCCGCCCGCGCTCGGCCTGCTGTCGATGAACAGTCTTGCCGCCGCCGATTACCTCCTGATCGCACTCCAATGCGAATACATGGCGCTCGAGGGGCTCGGGCAGATCCTGCGGAACGTGGAGCGACTCAAGACCGCCCACATCAACGATGCCCTTCAGGTCGGAGGCATCGTGATGACGATGTTCGATTCGCGCACCAACCTCGCCAAACAGGTCGTCGACGAGGTCCGTCAGCACCTGCCCGACAAGATCTTCAAGAGCGTCATCCCGCGCACCATCCGCCTCGGCGAGGCGCCCAGCTTCGGCAAACCGATTTTCGCCTACGACCCGAACGGCGTCGGCGCCACGGCGTACCGGGCCCTGACCGTGGAAATGATCGAGCGCTTCGGGCTGGCTGCAAAGTGAGATGCGTTGAGGAAGTCCAGGCGGGCTCTCAACTCTCATCCCTCAACTCTCAACTTCTCCCGTGCTCGCCGCGCTCAACAAATACCGCCACGCCTTCCTGATCGGGCTGCAGAGCAACCTGGTTTACCGGTGGAACTTCGCGGTCCGGGGCTTCTTCTCGCTGTTCCACCTCGCGGTCGTGTTCATCCTCTGGGGCGCGGCGTTCGCCGGCGCGGGAAAGATCGGCGGCTTCGATCTGCGGCAGACGCTGACGTACTTCATCACGCTGCTCGTGCTCCAGTTCTTCATCAGCGCGTTCAACGAGGACTACCAGATCAGCGAGGAAATCCGGAACGGGTTGATCAACCAGTTCCTGCTCAAGCCGATTAACTACTTCCTCTATCGGTTCAGCATCTTCGTCGCCGCGCGGCTCGTCTCGGGCGCCCTCGTGTTCATCCCGCTGTTGATCGCGATGCCGATTCTCAAGGACTACATGACTTTCCCGATCGAGTGGTGGCGCTTCGGTCTCGCGGTGCCAGCGCTGCTCCTGTCGGCCCTGATTCAATTCAGCATCGCCTACTGTTTCGGCATGCTGACGTTCTGGTTTCTCGAGATTCAGGGCTTCGTCATCCTGTCGCTCGCGATCGAAACAGTGCTCGGCGGCCAGGTCTTCCCACTCGATTTGCTGCCACCGCGGGTGTTCGAAGCGGCGCAATACCTGCCGTTCTACTACCAGATGTATTTCCCGGGCGCGATTATCACCGGCCGGCTCAACGATGTCGCCGACATTTCCCGCGGCCTGGCGATTGAACTCTTCTGGGTGGTCCTGCTGCTGGGACTCGGACATCTGCTCTGGGTCCGCGGCCTGCGCCGGCACACGGCCGTGGGAGGCTGAGGGGATTTTCGATTTTGGATTCTCGATTTTCGATTTCTGAGGCGATGCCGCTTTCCATCTCATTTTGCCCGTTCGACGTTTTGGCGCGACAGCGTTACCATCCGGGCGTGGACGAGCCACGCCCCTACACGGATTTCGTAGGGGCGCGCCTCGTGCGCGCCCGCCAGGTGATCGCGTGATTGAATGGGTTGGCTCCGCTAAAATCCAAAATCGAGAATCCAAAATCCAAAATGAGTTACGTGCGCATCTGGCTCGCGACCGCCCGCTACTCGATCATCCGGACGCTGATGTTCCGGGGTGACTTCTTCGTGTGGTCGCTGGTCGAGCTGTTCTGGATGACGGTGAACCTGCTGCTCGTCTCCGTCATCTACCAGCACACGGAGTCGATCGCGGGCTGGAGCAAGTACGAGATGGTCCTGCTCGTGGGCACTTCGATGATCGTGCAGCGACTCCTGATGGGCTTCTTCTGGAGCAGCATCTTCGAGATGGGCCGGAATGTGCGGACCGGGAACTTCGACTTCTTCCTCGCCCAGCCCGGGAACGTCATGTTCATGGCCACGACCCGAAAGCTCGATCCCGATGGGTTGATCAACTCGTTCGTGGCGGGGGGCGTGGTGATTTACGCGGTGCGCCAGCTCGGGCTCCATCCCGGTGTCCTCGATGTCGCGCTCTACCTGTTCATGCTCATTTGCGGGCTCGCGATCCACTACAGCATTCTCGTGCTCTCCACCTCGCTGGTGTTCTGGCTCACGAGCGCGCAGGGTGTCGAAGGCGGCTATTTCACCCTCACGGAGTTTTCGCGGCTGCCGCGGGAAGCGTTCAAAGGGATCACCAACACGCTCTTTGTCTGGGTGCTGCCGGTGGTCGTCGTGAGCAACACTCCCGCCCGCACGCTGCTCCACGGCTTCGAATGGCGCTGGGCGGTCTGGCTCTTCGTCCTCGCGAGTGCCTGGTTCGCCTTCACGGTCTGGGTGTTCAACCGCGGGCTGCGCCGCTACGCCAGCGCGTCGTCATGAGCGATCTGCTTGACCAGTTCCAGACCCGCCTCGGTCACGTCTTTCGGGACCGTCACCTGCTCGAACGCGCCGTCACCCACCTCTCCTATCTACCGGATCACCCCGACGCCGGGGAAAGTAACCAGCGGCTGGAATTTCTGGGTGACGCGGTACTACAGATTCTACTGGCCGAGGATCTTTACCGGCTGTTCCCCGACGATCGAGAAGGACTGCTCAGCAAGCGACGGGCCCTCCTTGTGAATGGGACGATCCTAGCGGCGCTCGCCCGCGAAATCGGCCTGGACTCATGCCTCCGACTTGGCGCCAGCGAGGAATCGACCGGTGGCCGCAATCGCGCCTCCTCACTCGGTGACGCGTTCGAGGCCGTGGTCGGTGCGGTTTATCTCGACGGTGGTTTCGAATGCTCACGGGAGATCGTCCGAGGCATATACGGCGATCTGTCGGCGCGTCTCGCTCCCATGGAAAAGGACGACAACCCGAAGGGCCGGTTGCAGGAACTTGTTCAGCCCGTGCATGGCAACAACGCCGTCCGCTACGAGGTCGTTCAAATCACCGGCGAGGATCACGCCCGCGAATACTCGGTCGAGGTCCACCTGCTTGATCGCGCCCTCGGGGTCGGCTGCGGCCCGTCCAAGAAGGCGGCGGAGGAAGCCGCGGCGCGCGTGGCGTTGGACGTTTTGCAGAACGGCTGAAGTCGGGCGTGCACAAGGCCCGCCCCTACGATGCCTTTTGTACGGGCGGGCCTCGTGCACGCCCGTCGACCAACCACCACTTGACGATGTCATTCTGAGCGCAGCGAAGAATCCAAGAGATCGCCGCGCGTGGATTCTTCGCTGCGCTCAGAATGACAGGATGACTGATGCCTGTCTCCCTCAGGCGACGCGCACCGCGCGTCGCTCGCCTTGCGGTTCGGGACAAATTCGCTTTCTCCTTTTCCTTCATGCCCGTTCCGACCGCTCGGCGCCACAAGCTGACCGGGGTCTGCCCGCCCGCTCGTGGCGCGGTGGTCGCCGAACTTTGTCGCGCGCAGCCGGCCCCGGTCTGGCTCGTCGTCGCCGAGGACCTCAACGCGGCCGAACATCTTGCCGAGGACATCGCGCTTTTCCACTCGGCCGCAAGCGATGCCCGGCCGATGCGCACGCTGGTGTTTCCCGAGTCGATGCCGGACAGCCGGGACATGCGCGAGGCCTTCGCCGCCTCGAGCGATCGGCTCACCGTGCTCTCGCGGCTGCGGGCGATTCGCGGGCTCAGTGCCACACCCGACACGCTGGTGGTGGTCACGACGCCGGCGGCGCTGTTGCAGGCCGTGCCGGCGCTCGAGGAGTTCGCCACGAGGGAACTCACGCTGGCCCGCGGACAGACGCAGCCGTTCCAGGGCTTGCTCGAACAACTCCACCGGCTCGACTACGACGCCGAGGCCGTGTGTGAGGCGCCGAGCCAGTACGCGATTCGCGGCGGCATCATCGATATCTACCCGGTGACGGCGAACACGCCCTACCGGCTCGATTTCTTCGGCGACGAGATTGAGGCGATTCGCGAATTCGATCCCGTGAGCCAGCGCTCAGGCGCGAGTGTCGAGAGCATCAGCCTCGCCGCTTCACCGCGGGTGAAACTCGATCCCTCGCGCACGGGGCTCGCCGACTACCTCGCGCCAACCGCCCGGCTCGTGTTCATCGAGCCGGCGGCGCTCGAGGAGGAGTTCAGCGGTTTTGCCCGGGAGGGAACGGATGGACTCACTCCGTTGCTCGAACGCTGCGGTGAGGCGTACGGGATCAGCGACCTCGACGAAGCGACCGCGCTGTTTGACGGCTGCGAGGATGACGTCACGTGGAACACCGAGAGCCTCGTGCACCACCGCCGTTATCCCGACGACGCCCTGGTCGCGCAGGAACGGCTGCAGGTCGAGGAAGACGCGCGCCGCGAATTCCTCCACCAAGTCGCTGGCTGGAGGAAAGCCGGGTTCGACATCGCCTTCGTCGTTTCGAAAGCCGGAGAAGAACAGCGCACCCGCGAAATTCTCGATGAGGATCCGGTGTTGAAGGGCATTCAGCCGAAGTGGGTCCGCGGCACCCTCAACGAGGGCTTTCGAATCACCTACTCCGCACAGGCCGCGCTGACCGCCGCCGCGACCGCCGCCGATCGTCCGCCCTCCCCCGTGGCACGGGTCTCCCGACCCGTGAAGATCGGTCGGTCAAAGGCCATCCACGGGTCGGGAGACCCGTGCCACCTCGGTCAGGTGTTCGTCACCGAGACCGAAATCTTCGGGCGCCAGCGCCAGCGGCGTCCGCAGTTGAATGTCCGCGCCGTGGCCCAACGCGCGCAGATCGATCAACTGCTCGATTTCTCCGAACTGGTGGAAGGCGACTTCGTGGTGCACTTGCAGCACGGCATCGCGCTTTACCGCGGGCTGACCAAGCTCGACACCGCGCAGGGCATGCGGGAGGTGATCTCGCTCGAGTTCGACGACCACGTGACGCTGCACGTGCCGTTGCAGGAGTCGCATCTGATCAGCCGCTACGTCGGACTCAGCAAGTCCCGCCCGCAGCTCGGCCGGATCGGCACTCAGCGCTGGGAAAAGGCGCGCCAGGCCGCCGAGCGGGCGACGATCGATCTCGCGGCGGAACTCCTCCGCATCCACGCGGCCCGCGAGGCGCAGCCGGGCCACGCGTTCGCCGAGGACAACACCTGGCAGAAGGAATTCGAGGCGTCGTTCCCGTTCACGGAAACGCGCGATCAGCTCCGGGCCATCAGCGAGGCAAAGCAGGACATGGAGAAGACCCGTCCAATGGATCGGCTGGTGTGTGGCGATGTCGGTTTCGGCAAGACCGAGGTCGCCATCCGCGCCGCCTTTAAAGCCGTGCAAGGCGGCCGGCAGGTCGCGCTGCTTGTGCCGACGACCGTGCTGGCGCAGCAGCATCTCAACACGTTTCGCGAGCGGATGGCGGGCTACCCGGTGGCGATCGAGATGGTCAGCCGGTTTCGCTCGCGGGCCGAACAGAACAAAATCCTGCAAGCCACGAAGGAAGGCCAGGTGGACATCCTGATCGGCACGCACCGGCTCATCCAGGCCGACGTCCAGTTCAAGGAACTCGGGCTCGTCGTCATCGACGAAGAGCAGCGCTTCGGCGTGAAGCACAAGGAAGTGTTCAAGCGGATGCGCGCGACGGTCGACGTGCTCTCGATGAGCGCAACGCCGATTCCGCGCACGCTCTACATGGCGCTGACCGGTGCCCGCGATCTCAGCGTGATCGAGACGGCCCCGGGCAACCGCCATCCGATCCAGACGATCGTCAAGACCTACGACGAGAAGATCGTCGTGGACGCGGTGCACCATGAAATCCGCCGCGGCGGACAGGTCTTCTACCTGCACAATCGCGTTCAGACGATTGAGCTCGTCGCGGCCCGGCTGCGCGAACTTCTGCCCGGCCTCACGATCGGCGTCGGCCACGGTCAGATGGAGCCGGCCGACCTCGAGCACATCATGACGGACTTCGTGGCGAAGCGTTATCAAATGCTCGTCTGCACCACGATCATCGAGAGCGGCCTCGATATTCCGAACTGCAACACGATCATCATCGAGGGAGCCGACCGCTTTGGGTTGTCCCAACTTTACCAGCTCCGCGGCCGGGTCGGCCGGTTCAAGCACCAAGCCTACGCCTACCTCCTGCTCCACCGGCACACGCGACTGCTCGAGATCGCCCGTCAGCGGCTGACAGCGATGCGACAGCACAACCAGCTCGGTGCGGGCTTCCGGATCGCGATGCGCGACCTCGAACTCCGCGGCGCCGGCAATCTCCTGGGCGCCGAGCAGAGCGGTCACATCGTCGGCGTCGGCTTTGAACTCTACTGCCAGCTCCTCCGCCAGTCGGTCGCCCGGCTGAAGGGCGAGAAGACCGCCGCCGCGATCCGCGCCAGCGTGAAGCTCGATTTCGTTATCGTGGGCGAGGCCGGCCCGGCGCTGCCCGATAAATCCAAAGGTACCGCGATGGAGACCCCGGGACGAACCGGCCGCCATGTCGACGGCTACACGGCGTTGAAGGACGCCGAGGACGAGGAAGTCGTGGAAGTCCGGAAAATCCAGGCCCGGATCCCGCCGAGTTACCTTTCGGAGACACGGCTGCGGATCGATTTCTACCGCAAGCTGGCGATGGCCGACAGCCTGACCACGTTGAAGCAGATCGAGGCTGAGTTGCGCGATCGGTTCGGGAAGTTCGGCGACGATGTCCGGGCGCTGTTCGCGATCACGGAAGTCCGAATCCGGGCGGAACAAAAAGGGATCGTTTCAGTCGAGACCGAGTCCAATCGTTTGAAGTGCCTGCGGAACTCCGGCCGCCGGGACGACTGGGTGCAGCTCGGCACCCGGTTTCCAAGGTTGACCAGCCCCAAGCCCCTCCTACGGTTGCGAGAAATCTGTACCTTTTTGGACAATCTGCCGACTTCATGACGTTCCGTCCCCGCCACTTCGTCTCCCTGCTGCTTGCGGCCGCATTCGGCACCGTGGCTTTCGGCCAGAATGGCACCCCTCTTCCGACTTTCGGCCAGCCGGCGGCCCAGGCGGCGCAGCCCGCGGCCCAGCCGGTCAACCCGGTCGCCAATCCGGCGCCGAACCCGTCCGACTCGCTTAACCTTCGCTTTGCCAACGGTATCGTCGCGATTGCCGAGGACAAAATCATCACGGTCGCCGACGTCACCCGCGAAATCGCCCCCCTGTTCCAGCAGCTTCAGGCCGAGGCCAAGAGCCAGAAGGAACTCGATGACCGCCTCACGACCCTGCAGGACAGCGTCATTCAGGACCTCATCGACCGCGTCCTGATCATCAAAGATTTCCGGAAGGACGAGAAGAAGCACATTCCCCGGAGCTACGTCGAAAACGAAATCGCGAACCGGCTCTCGGAGCAGTTCGACAACGACCGTTCCAAGTTCCTCGCCTACCTGCGCTCGATGGGACTCACGACGCGCGAGTTCGAACGCGAGGTCGAGGAGGACATCATTTACAGCTACATGCGCAGCCAGCAGCGCAAGTCGGAGAGCATCGTGAGCCCGGTCCGGATCGAGACCTTCTATAATGAGAACAAGGATCGGTTCTATCGGGAGGACGAAGTCCATCTGCGCCTGATTCAGCTGACGCGTCCCGAGGGTGAGAACGACCAGCAGTTGCTCATTCAGGCGAACAAGATCCTGGCCCGCTTCAAGGCCGGCGAAAAATTCGAGGACCTGGCGAAGGAGTTCAGCCGCGATGCCAAGCGCGCCAAGGGTGGCGACTGGGGCATGATGCGCCGCTCGGACTTCAAATCGGAATTCAGCGACGTCGCCTTCAATCTCAAGCCGGGCGAGGCCTCCGAGCCGCTCGTGCTACCCGAAGGCTGCTTCCTCCTCTTCGTGGAGGACCGCAAGTTCGCCGGCATCCAGCCGCTGAATGAAGTCCGCGACCAGATCGAGCGCATGCTCATCCAGCAAATGTCGCGCGTGAATCAGGAACGCTGGCTCGAGCGGCTTCGCCGCAACGGCTACGTGAAGCACTACTAAGAGGGTTTCGGGCTGCGCCCGAAACCCTATGGGCTGAGGCTGAGCGCGCGGAGGGCGGTGATCTTGGAATTCGGAGATCTCGCTCTACTGGGACTTCTGGGATTGGTCGGGTGGCCCTGCCCGTGAGGGCAGGGATTCCAACCCTGCCGGGAGTCTGACCTCCTGACTTTGAGAGCAACCCGCACGGGTTTCCCTCGAACTCCTTAATCAATGACCGCGAGGCGCTCTCCGTTGATGGCTACGACGGGAGACTCCTGGTCGGCGAGGTCGGTGCGGGGCCGGAAGGCGCCGATTACGGTGCCAACATAATTTCCGTACCGCACCGGGGTGCGATCAGGCTCGGCGTTGCCCATACCCATCGCGACCCAGCCTCGCGGCGAAGGCGCAAGCAGCGTGTGGGCGACTTGACGGCCGGAATCGCCGAAGAAAACCACGGTCATTCCCTGCCGGAGTTCAGACTGCTCCATCGCCTGCACGACGAGGATGGTGCGGTCCTCATACTGCGGAAGCATCGAGCCGCCGCGGCCGACCATCACTTTGCTGCCCGGATGCGCCTGGGCATACGCCTCGGCACGGTGCCATGCCTCGCGGGGAGAAAGCTCCACGGCGACGGGCGTCAAATCGGCCTTCAACACCGGCCGGCTTTCCGCGACCCGCGGAACCGTCGCACAACCCGGGGCGAGGAGGCTGCCGACCAAAACCACCACCGCCAACAGGTGCCGGAAAGGGTTTTGGGTGCCGGGTGCGAAAATCACGGCGCGCACCTTACAGATCGGTCAGCCGTGCTGACATAGGGAGTCATCACTCTCCCACGGAAAAATATCCCCTACGCACGTTCACGTATTACTGGATTCCTAAGCTGGCTTCGTCGCCCGCTGCGTGAGCAGCGGGACGGCATGATTGAGAATCGTCTTTCAGCCTGACATCACGTCTCGAATCCCTGCCCTCACGGGCAGGGCCACGTTTCAGTCGTGGCCCTTGATTCGGGGTTCGGCGACCGTCGCCTTCGCCCTTCTTCGCTTCATCCAAGGACGCGGAGCCACCGCGGTCCATCGCCGGCCGGTTGCTCCCCTCTCCTCCCGTGAACGTTTCCCCGCCGACTCCGGCGCCGCCCAATCCGGAAGCCTATTCCCAGCCGAACCGGCTGCGCCAAACCGCCGTGGCGGAAAGGCCGCAGGAGCGACTCGAACAGCATGGGCCGGGGGCGTTGAGCGACACCGAACTGCTCGCGATGCTGCTGCGGAGCGGCACACAGGGTCAGGATGTGTTGACCCTCGCGTCGCGCCTCGTCGCTGAGGCCGGAAGCCTGGCAGGTCTAATCACCTGGCGAACCGAGGACTTCCGCCGTCTTCGCGGCATCGGTCCGGTCAAGGCGCTCCAACTCGTCACGGTCATGGAGATCGCCCGTCGCGTGGTCATCCAGCAAGCCGGCGAAGCCCCGCTGCTCAACCGGGCGGAACTGGTGGCCGCGTACCTGCAGCCGTTCGTCACCGGACTCGAGGTGGAGAAATTCTGGGTGCTCTGCCTCAACCGGAAGAACCGGCTGCTCAAGCGCGTCGAGGTCACGTCTGGCACCGCGACCGCCGCCCTGGCCCACCCCCGCGAAGTCTTTCGCACCGCCGTCCGCGAATCGGCGTCGGCCATCGTGTGCGTCCACAACCACCCGAGCGGCGACCCGGCACCAAGTGCGCCAGACTTGCAAGTCACCCGGCAGCTCCGCGAAGCGGCCCGCGCGGTCGATATCGAGTTGATCGACCATCTCATCATCGGCCGCGCCGGTGCTGATCCCACCGGCCGTGGCTTCTTCAGCTTCCGCGAAGCGGGGATGCTCTAGGTTTTCGCGCTGCGAAAACCTTGGTCTGGTAAAATCCCATCCGGGTTTCGCACCGCGAAACCGAAGTTCTCCGCGCCGCGGAAAACTGGTGGTAGGACCTGGATTCGAACCAGGGAAGGCGTAAGCCAGCAGATTTACAGTCTGCCCTCGTTGGCCACTTGAGTATCCTACCAAACAGGGAACGCGGAACGTCGCGAGTGGCGCTGGGGACGGCAAGGTTTTTTTCGCGGCGTCTTACGACCCGGCGGAAGCCAACCTCCCTGCCCCGGACCAAGTTCGACAACCGACGCGAGACGGGAACTTTTCTGGCCGCCCATTACGAGTACGCGGACCAAGGTCCCCTCCAAAAAGAGGGGTGCCCGTCAGGGCGGGGGTGTTCGGCGTACGCCGGCAATTCGGGCGAGGACGAGCCCCGCCCCTACGAAGGCATTTGTAGGGGCGCGCCTCGTGCGCGCCCGAACGCCGTCCTTACTTCACCGCAATCGCGGCGTTGACCAGTTCGACAAAGCTGCGGGCCTCGAGGCTCGCGCCGCCGATGAGACCGCCGTCGATGTCCTTTTGCGCGAGCAATTCCGGCGCGTTCGCCGGCTTCATCGAGCCGCCGTAAAGGATCCGCACCTTCTGCGCGACGGGCGCGGTGTAGAGCTTGGTCAGCAAATCGCGAATGAAGGCGTGGACTTCCTGCGCCTGCTCGGTCGTCGCCACCTTGCCGGTGCCGATCGCCCAGACGGGCTCGTAGGCAATGACGAGACTGGCCGCCTGTTCCTTGCTCACGCCTTCGAGGCCGAGCTCGGTCTGGGTCTGCACGACCTTCAAGGTCGAGCCGGACTCACGCTCGGCGAGGGTCTCGCCGACACAGAGGATTGGGCGAAGCTGGTTCTTCAGCGCGGCGTGCACCTTCTTGTTGATGAAGGCATCCGTCTCCGCGAAGTAACTCCGGCGTTCGCTGTGTCCGAGGATGACGTAGGTCGCGAAGAGCGCCCGCAGCATCGGGGCCGAGATTTCGCCGGTGAAGGCGCCGCTGGCCTCGGGGTGCATGTTCTGCGCGCCGAGCTTCACGGTCGAACCCTCGAGCACCTTGCCGGCGCTCTCGAGCGAGGTGAATGGAGGGCATACGACGACATCGACGTCGTTCTGCTTGCCGATGGCCGACACGAGGTCGCCCACCAACGTCGCCGCATCGGCGGACGTCTTGTTCATCTTCCAATTGCCAGCGATGAGTTTCTTCCGGGAAATCATATGAGTTTGGTGTTCGGAGTTTGGGGTTTGGAGTCTCTTTGCGTTCTGTGTTTTGAGTTCTGAGTTCTGGGTGTCAGGGCTGTCGTTCGGAGTACGAAACTCGAAACTCCGAACGCCAAACTCAAAACCCAGAGAGCGTCAGCTCTCCAGGAACGCGACGCCGGGCAGCACTTTGCCTTCGAGGAACTCGAGGCTCGCGCCGCCGCCGGTCGAACAGTGGGTGACCTTGTCGGCCACCTTGAATTTCTTGGCCGCGGTCGCGGTGTCACCGCCGCCAACCACCGTCGTGGCGCCCTTGGCGGTCGCTTCAGCAATCGCGTCGGCCATGGCCTTCGTGGCCACGGCGAACTTGTCGAACTCGAACACGCCCGCGGGGCCGTTCCAGACGATGGTCTTCGAGGCGAGGATCGCCTTGCGGTAGAGTTCGATCGACTTCGGGCCGGCATCGAGGCCTTCCCAACCGTCGGGAATGCCGCTCTCGAGCGTCGCCGGCTGGGTGTTGGCGTTGGGATCGAACTTGTCCGCCGCCACGAAATCGATCGGGAGGATCAGCTCGACGCCGCGCGCCTTCGCCTTGGCCTCGAGTTCGCCCACGATCGTCGCGCCTTCGGCGTCGAAGAGGCTGGAGCCAATCTTCATGCCGCGAAGCTGCTTGTGGAAGGTGTAGGCCATCCCGCCGCCGATGATGATTTTGTCGGCCTTCTCGATCAGGTTTTTGATCAGCGGAATCTTATCCTTGATCTTCGCGCCGCCGAGGATGGCGAGCAGCGGACGTTCCGGATTGTCCATGACTTTGGCGAACGCCTTGAGCTCGGCCTCCATCAGGAAACCCGCGGCCTTCTCCGAAAGCGCGACGCCGACGATCGACGAATGGCCGCGGTGCGCGGTGCCGAACGCGTCGTTGACGTAGACGTCACCGAGCTTCGAGAGCGAGGCGCGGAACGCCTTTTCCTGCTCGGGATCGGCCTTGATCTTGGTCTCGGTCCCATCGGGATTCTCGACCTTCACCTTGCCCTCTTCCTCGATGTGGAAGCGCAGGTTCTCAAGCAGCACGACGTCGCCAGCCTTCAACTTGCCAGGCGCACACGCGGCCTCGACCGCCGGGCCGACGCAGTCGTCGAGGAAGGTGACTTTGCGGCCAAGAAGCTTCTCGAGCTCGGTCGCGACCGGCTGGAGCGAGAACTTGGCGACCTTCTTGCCGTCCGGACGGCCGAGGTGCGACATCAGCACGACGGAAGCGCCCTGATCGAGGGCGTACTTGATCGTCGGCAACGCGGCGGTGATCCGCTGCGTGTTGGTGATGGCGCCGGTCTTCTTGTCCTGGGGGACATTGAAATCGACGCGGATTAGGACACGGCGTCCCGCCAGCTTGAGGTCGCGAATCGTCTTGAATTTGGCCATGGGAAAAAAATTGACCGCGAAGGTCACCAGGGTGGCGCGAGTGCTTCGCGAGCCTTGGCGCCCTTCGCGGTCGAAGTGAGTGCGAGTTGGCTTACAGACCGGCGGCGATCTTCTTGGTCAGATCGACCACGCGGTTGGAATAGCCCCACTCGTTGTCGTACCAGGACACGAGCTTGAAGAACTTCGGGTTCAGCTCGATGCCGGAACCGGCGTCGAAGATCGATGAGCTCTTGTCGTGGATGAAGTCGGAGGAGACGACCTCGTCGCCCGTGTAGGCGAGGATGCCCTTCAGGTAGGTCTCGCTGGCGCGCTTCATCGCGTCGCAGATTTCCTTGTAGGAGGTGGCCTTCACCGTCTTCACGGTCAGGTCGACGACGGACACGGTCGGGGTCGGGACGCGGAACGACATGCCGGTGAGCTTGCCCTTCACTTCGGGGCAAACCAGCGCGGTCGCCTTGGCGGCACCGGTGCTGGCCGGGATGATGTTGATCGCGGCGGAACGGCCGCCCTTCCAGTCCTTCTTCGACGGACCGTCCACGGTCTTCTGCGTCGCGGTGTAGGAGTGGATCGTCGTCATGAGGCCTTCCTCGATGCCGAAGCCTTCCTTCAGGAGCACGTGCACGATCGGCGCGAGGCAGTTCGTGGTGCAGGAGGCGTTGGAGATGATGTTGTGCTTCGCGATGTCGAGTTTGTCATCGTTCACGCCCATGACGATCGTGATGTCCTCGCCCTTGGCCGGCGCGGAGATGATGACCTTCTTGGCGCCCGCGGCGAGGTGACCCTTGGCCTTCTCGGCCTCGGTGAAGAGACCGGTGGACTCGATGACGAGCTGGACGCCGAGCTTGGCCCACGGCAGTTCCGCGGGGGTCTTGGCGCTGACGACGAGGATTTCCTTGCCGTTCACGATCAGGACATCGTCCTCGAGCTTGTCGGCGGCGGACTTGCGCGAACCGACCGTCCCGTTGAAGCGACCCTGCGTGGAGTCGTACTTGAGCAGGTAAGCGAGGTTGTCCGCGGGGACAATGTCGCCGACGGCCACGACATCAAAGGTCGTGCCGAGCAGACCCTGTTCGACGAGGGCACGAAATACCAGACGGCCGATGCGGCCGAAGCCATTGATTGCGACTTTTACTGCCATGTTGGGACGGTGTTCAGTGTTGGTTGACGAGGCGATTTCAGGTGAATCCGCGCGAACGCGGACTGTCCAAGGAACAGAGGCGCCGGGGCGGATGCAAGGGTTTTGGCGGCCGAAAAACTGGCATAAGACGACGGAAATTGCCGGAGGGGACACCGGCCATCCCTGACCTCGCGTGGCACGGGTCTCCGACCCGTGAAGACCCTACGCCTATTTCCCTCGTTTCACGGGTCGGGAGACCCGTGCCACAACGGGCTCGGCCTAGCCGCTGCTCTGCCAGAGTCCGCAACTCAGCGCCGGAACGACAAATTCCGCCGTGACCGGTGCGGAGGGACCACGACGGGCATAAAACTGGTCGTGGTCGGCGAGCTGCAGCCAGCTGGCGGCGGCGATTTCCCTGCCAACCTCGATGGTTTCATCGCTGAAGGTGGGATTGATGGCAAAGAGCAGGCGATTCGGTCCCTGAGACCGGTCGGCATTATAGAGCACAACCAGTGCCGGGGACCCGGGGGCGTGAAAGAAGGTGAAGAAACCTTCGCTCGGTCGGGCCCACTGCCGCAGCAACCGCCCCACTTCGCTCCGCCGGAACGCGATCCAATCCGCGAAATAAGTGTGGGTGGAACGGAAGCGATGCAGCCGGTGGTAATCGAGGGCGTTGAGGTCCCCGCGCTGATAGGTGTTCGTGACGCCGTGCTTCGATCGGAGAAAGTCCTGGCCGGCCGACACCATCGGCACGCCGATCGACATGAAGAGAATCGCCGCCATCAGGTGCGTGCGCCGGCGATCGTTGGAGGTCGGGCGGAAGCCGTCGCTGCCCGGATTCTCGGTGATCACATCGATCCACGTCCGGTCGTCGTGTGACTCGGTGTAGTTGATCGTCTGCGCCGGCCACTTCGCAAAATACCAGGGCGAGCCGCGGAGGAAGTACTCCATGCGCTGCGCCGTGCCGTCGCCGCGCACGTAGCCGCGGACGAAGTCGCGGTAGCCGTCATTCCAGGAAGCCCAGCCCGTGTCGCGCAAGGTCCCCGCGATGTGACCGCGAAAGCTCCACGGCTCCGCGATCAGAATCACGTCGGGCTTCACCCGTTTCAGCGCGGCCTCGATCTCGCGCAGGACGTCGACGCCGAGCAGCTCCGCCAAATCGAAGCGGAAGCCATCCACCCCGAAGGCATCGATCAAGTGGAGACAGCTATCGATGATCAGCCGCCGCGCCATCGCGGAGCGCGCCCGCAGGTCGTTGCCGCAACCGCTCCAGTTGGCCAGGTTTCCCTGGGCGTCCTGCTCGAAGTAATACAGCCGGTCCACGAACATCAGGTGCGCCGGCACGCCCTGATGGTTGAACACGACGTCGATGATGACCGCGATGCCGCGCCGGTGAAACGCCGTCACCAGTGCCTGCAATTCCTTCAACCCCGAGGCGCGCGCCGGCTCCAGCGCATAGCTCGATTCCGGGGCGAAGAAGTTGTTCGTCATGTACCCCCAGTGGTACTCGTCCGTCGTCACGTTATCGAACTCGTGCACCGGCTGCAGCTCGACCGCATTCACGCCGAGATGATGCAGGTAGAAGTCGTCGCTCTCGACCCATTGCCGGAGGCCCGTGAACCCGCGCCGCCCCTCGGGCGTGGCCGCGACCGGCGCGAGGGCCGTGAGATCGCGCACATGCGCCTCGGCGATAATCAAATCGTGCCAGGCCGGCGTCTGAAAACCCCGATCGCCGTGCCCCAGCCAGGTCTTGTCGACCACGATGCCTGGGCCGTCGTGGCCGAGCGTCGCCCACGCATACGGATCGAGGACGCGACGTGACGGGTCGAAACCGCCCGCGCCAACGCCATCCCGCATCCCGTCGATGGAGTACCAATAGAACCAGCCGTGAAGATTGCGGCCGAGTCCCGTTTCCCAGACACCTCCCACGCCGTCCGCATCCGGCCGCCGCTCCAGGGGAAAAAGCTGCACCTCCTTCAAGTCCTCCTCAGGGCAGATCGCGAGGGTCACACTGCGGGCGCGCGGCGCAAACAGCCGAAACACCGTCTGACCTCCCCTCACGAGGGCCCCGAGTGGAAGCTGACTCTTGAGTTCGTAGAAAAACGCGCCCGGGACGAGCGAGATGGCCGTGCCACCCTCACCCCGGACATCGGCCCAGGCGACGGACCACGCCTCGGCGAGACTCAGCGGTTCGGCGACGCTGAAGCGCCAGAGATGCCAGCCCGTCCGCTGCGGATCGAGAAACCGGTTCAGGTTGCCGTGTTCGTCCCGGACGACGTTGGGCGCATCGCCCGGCGGCAGCAGCCACTGGGTTTCCCCCGTCACGAATTTGAAACGCTCACCTGGCACGGCGAGAAAGCGGGCCGCGTCTCCCGTCCACATCAGAACCTTCTCGCCCTCGAGCACCGCCGGATGAAGCCGCCATTCCTCGGCGCCGACCGCCGCGTCCCAGCGGTTGAAGTCGCCCGCGAGGTAAACCTGATCACGCGCCGGATCGATCGCGCAGCCGTGTTCGAGCGGCAGGACGAACGAAATCTCACCCTGCGCATTGAGAAAATAGCCATAAGCCCGGCCCGCCGGCAGTCCCGGCGCCGGCGCCAGTCCACCCGGGGCCGGACACTGTTTTCCGAGCGTAAAGCGCGGGCTGCGGTTCTCCGTCCAGTCGCGATCGAGCTCAATAATTCCTGAATTCAGGGAATCGAGCCATGCGCGAACAATGCGATGAGGAGCCTCGGCCATGAGTGGACCGTAGCATTTTGCGCGCCCCGCAGCGTCACAAGCCTGTTTCCCGCTGCGCGGGAAACAGATGGCCGGCGCAGCGCCGGCCGGTGGAGAGTTTGACAGCATTTGGCCGCTGATCGCCATTAAGGGCGTGGCGAGTGACACTCCAGTTCCCCCGCTTTCCGCCGCCGGCGGAAAGCCTCCGGTTTCGGCGCAGCCGAAACCGATCGTCGTCGCCATGTCGGGCGGGGTCGACAGCTCCGTCGCGGCCTTCCGCCTGCGCGAGGCCGGCCACGAGATCGTCGGGGCGTACATGAAGAACTGGATCAACGAGGACCAGATCGTCGGAAACTGCCCGTGGATGGAGGACATCGAGGACGCCCGCGCCGTCTGCGATCGGCTGGGCATCGAGTTTCGGGTGGTCAACCTGATGCAGGAATACCGGGCCGGGGTCGTGGCGTACCTCCTCGACGGTTACGCCCGCGGCCTGACGCCGAATCCCGACATCATGTGCAACCGCGAAATCAAGTTCGGGGTTTTTCGCGCGTGGGCGAAAAACCTGGGCTTTGGCGCCGTGGCCACCGGTCATTATGCGCGCCGCGTGCCGGCTGGTGCGGGCGGCTTCGAGCTTCACGAGGGCGCGGACAAGAACAAGGACCAGTCATACTTTCTCGCGTTGCTGAACCAGGAGCAGTTGCGCGACGCGCTTTTTCCAATCGGCGATCTCACCAAGCCGGAGCTCCGCGCGCTCGCCCGCCAGGCGGGCCTGTCGACGGCAGACAAGAAGGACAGCCAGGGCATCTGCTTCATCGGCGAGGTGAAGATGCAGGATTTTCTCCGCGCCTACGTCCCGGATGCGCCCGGCCCGATTGTCCGGGCCACCGACGGCCGCAGGCTCGGCGAACATCGCGGACTGCACTTCTACACGCTCGGCCAGCGCCGCGGCATCGGCGTCCCCTCGAACACGGATCACGAGTCTTACGTCGTCGTGGGCAAGCGTGCCACGGATCGCGCGCTCCTGGTGGCCTTCGATCATCCCGACGCTCCCGGACTTTTCCAGCGGGAGGTGCGGGTGCACAGCCTGAGCTGGATTGGCGAACCGATCACCGGGGCCGCCACGCTGGAGGGACGGGTGCGATACCGTGACCCGCGCGTCGGCCTGGACTTCGAACCGGCGCCGGACGGCACGGCGCGGATCGTCTTTCGCGAGCCGCAGCGCGGCCTGGCGAGCGGGCAGATTCTCGCGTTCTACCGCGGCGAACAGTTGCTCGGCGGCGCCGTGTACGTGTGAGTAGCGGCCTGCGATGCCCTCGCTGCTGACGTCCACCACTGGCCGGGTCCGGGATTTATCCGCCGAGGCTTCCCTGCGCCCGGACCTCAGCCGTGCGGTGCGGGCCACGGTCGCGTTCATGGTGCCGTTGCTCCTCGCCTACGCCGGGTGGCTGCGGATTGAGGTCCTCGCCGTCGCCATCGTCGCGCAAAACATCGCGATGGTGGACGTCCGGGGAGACTACCGGCTGCGCTTTGCTCTCCTGCTCAGCATGGTGGCCGTCTTCGCGGGCGCGACTGCGCTCGGCATGCTGGTCGCGCACCATCTCGTCCTCGCCGTGCTCGCGACCGCGGTGATGGCGCTGGCCGGCGGGTTGTGGCGACACCTGAGCAACGACTACGGTCCGCCGCTCGCGATTGCCTCGACGTTCGTCTTCCTCGTCACCCTCAGTACTTCGCCCGAGGATTACGTGGTCGGCCAGCACGTCCTGGCGGCCGTCGTCGGCGGGGTCTGGGGCATCGCCGTCCAGGTGGCCAACTGGCCCTTCCGCCCGCAACACCCGCTCCGCCGCGTCGTCGGAGAGAGCTGGGTCGCCGTCGCCGACGTCTTCGAGGCGCTGATCCCGGATGCGGCCGTCGAGGTCCGCGCCCGGCAGGAACGCATCCAGGCTGCGGAGACTGTGCTGCGCACCACGCTCGACACGGGTTATGCCGCCCTGGCCGCCGCGCGTCCCGGCCCGCTCCAAACGCAGCTCGAGGCGCTGAACCTCGCCGCCGCCCGGCTCGCGACGAGGGTCGTCGCGCTCGACACCGCCCTCGACACGATCATGCGCGAGGACGACTTCAGCGCGCTCGCTCCCACCCTCGAGCCCGCGCTGGTGTCGCTCAGCAATTTGTCCCGCAGCGCCGCGGTCGCGGTCGTGTCCCGCCAGCCCGCGCATCTCGGCACGTTCCTCGTCCGGCTGCGGCGCGTAAATTCCCTGCTCCGCGTCCTGCGCACCCGCGTGCTCGCGTCGCCCGGCGATCCGGGGACGCATGCGCAGCTCGTGGAAATTGTCCGGCAGATCGGGCAGCAGCTTCCCGCGCTACACGAGGCCGTCCGGGCCAGCATCGAGCGGTCCGCCGAACCGCCCGGCTCCTCGCTCGAACTGCTCGACCTCCGCACCCTCGCCCTCCGGCCGCTGGCGTCGGCCCTCAACCTCAGCCTGGAGTTCGACCCGGCGCTCGTCCGCTACACGCTGCGGCTCGCGCTGCTGCTGATGGCCGGCGTGGTCGTGTACAAGGTCGGCGGACTCGCGCACGGCTACTGGCTGCCCTTCACGATCGTCGTCGTGCTCCAGCCCGACTACGGCTCGACCCGCGAACGCGCCGCCCAACGGGTCGCCGGCACGATTGCCGGAGCGATCGTGGCGGGCGGACTGCTCTGGCTGGACCTCGGTTTCCACGCCCTCATGGCCGCGACGGCGGTGACGATGTTCGCGTTCGGGTACTGGGTCCGTCGCAACTACGCCCTCGCGATCTTTTTCATCACGCTGTTCATCGTCCTGCTCACGGATGCGACCGGGCCGGTCACGCTCGCCTTCGGTCTCGAGCGCCTCGCGAGCACGGTGGCTGGCGGCGCACTGGCGCTGGTCGCGGCCCAGATCTTCTGGCCCGTCTGGGAACGCGAGCGCTTCCCGTCGATCCAGGCCGCCGCGTTTCGCGCCAACCGCGCTTACGCCGGGGTCCTCATCTCGCGACTCACCACCGGGGGCTCGTTCGATGAAGCGGCGAGCCGCGCCAAGCGGGCGAGCGAGGGCGCCAACGCCGCCGTCTTCTCGTCACTGCGCCGGATGACGGGCGATCCGCACAGTCAGCAGGACGGCATCGCGTCCGCCGCCACCCTGGCGAACGGCAACAACCGTGTCACGCGGGCCCTCAATCTCCTTTCGCTCCACCTCACGCCGGGCGCGACCCTCGATCACTCCGCCCTGCCCCGCTTCGCCACCCTCGCCGGCGCGGCGCTCGATCATCTGGCTCACGCCGTCGAACAGGGGGCGAGCCCGCCCGGCGAACTCGACTCGCTGATTGCCACCCTCGAGGGCGGCCTCTTTCCAACCGCCGCCGACAACGAACGCGGCCGCTGGGTTTTCGGCCAGCTCGGCCGGGCGGCGACGGAAATCACCGCGTTGCTGCTCGCGCTGCAGGATGCGGCCCCGGCGCGCAGCGGGGATGGGCCGGCCCAGGGCGGAAACACGCCGTAGATAGCCGTGAAGCCGCGCCGGAGCGCGAAGATTAGTGCAGTGCTGGAATGTAGGGCCGGCGCTCGCCGCCGGGCCGCTTCGCGAGTGAAGCACGTGGCCTGCCGGCGAGCGGCAGCCCTACACCTTACAATGTTCTTTCCCTCCCCGTCCCCCCCCTAGAGCGCGATCTCCTTGAACTTCGGATCCGCGAGCATCTGGTCGAATTGCTTTTCCTCGACGAAGACACGCACGAGGCGGTAGGTCGGAAATTTCTCGCGCATCTTTTCCACCCGCGCCCGGGCGTCCTCGACGCGGCCCAGCAGCGCGAGGACGTAGATCTGCTTGAACCAGGGTTCCGGCTCGGTGGGAGCTCGTTTCGCCTGGCCCTCGTACGCCTTCAGCGCCCCTTGGTACGCGTCCTTCGCCGCGCCCGTTTTCCCCAGCCGTTTCCGCACGGAACCAAGGTTGACCCAGTGAACGCCGTTGTCCGGCACGAGCTCCACCACCTGCGCCAGCACCGGCTCCGCGCGGGCGTAATCCCGCAGATTGACGGCGAACTCGGCCTCGCTCGCGAGATGCGCGGCCTGCTTGCGCTGCAGGTCCGTGATTTCCGGACCGCTCCGGCCGCAGCCCGCCAGCGCCACGAGGACGACGATCGGGAGCAAGGTACGACGCGCCAATTTCATGGCGCCGTGATTACTTAACGCGCCGGTTTGGTCAACGGCGCGCACGGCGGTTACATGTCCGGCGGGACGTTTGCGACCGCTTCCTCGATCGTCGTCAGGCCTTCCTTCACCTTGAGGATGCTGTCCTGGTGGAGGGTCTTCATGCCGTTGCGCATGGCGATTTTCTTCAACTCGGCGGACTCCGCCTCCTTGTTGATCGCCTCCACCAGCTCCTCATTGCTGACCATCAGCTCGTGGATGCCGACGCGGCCCTTGTAGCCGCTGCCGCCGCACTTGGGGCAGCCCTTGGGATTGGTTTTGAAAATCTGCCCCGACCAGCCAATCGCGCGCTCCATGACCTCCTTCTCCCGGCCCTCCGGGGTGTAGGCCACGCGGCAGGTCTTGCAGACGCGGCGCATGAGCCGCTGCGCGCAAACGCAGAGGAGCGAGGACGACACCATGAACGACTCCACGCCCATTTCCGTCAGACGGGAAACCGTCGTCGGCGCGTCGTTCGTGTGCAGCGTGGAGATGAGCAAGTGACCCGTGAGCGCGGCCTCGACCGCGATGCCGGCCGTTTCCTTGTCTCGAATTTCGCCGACGAGGATGATGTCAGGGTCCTGACGCAAAAAGGCGCGCAGCGCGGTCGCAAACGTCAGCCCGATCTGCCGGTGCATCTGCATCTGGTTCAGGCCGGGGAGCGTGTACTCGATCGGATCCTCGGCCGTACGGATGACGATGTCGGGCGTGTTGATCTCGTTGAGCGCCGAGTAGAGCGTCATCGACTTGCCGGAGCCCGTCGGCCCGCAGTGCAGAATCATGCCGTAAGGCTGGCGGATGCACTCGCGGTACTTCGCGAGATTTTCCTCGGAAAAGCCGAGCGCCGGCAGCGGCAGCGTCGTCTTCTGCTTGTCGAGAATACGCATGACGCAGCCCTCGCCGTGATTCAGCGGGGCGGTCGAGACGCGCAAGTCGAGGTCGAGGTTCTTCTTCGTGTACTGCTTGAAGATGATGCGTCCGTCCTGCGGCAACCGGCGTTCCGAGATGTCCAGGTTGCACATGATCTTCAACCGGGCGATCAGCGCCGGCCCGACCTTCTTCGGCAGCCGCAGCTTTTCGTGGCAGATGCCGTCGATCCGGTTGCGGACGATGACTTCCTTTTCCTGCGGCTCGACGTGAATGTCGCTCGTGCCGGAGAAATACGCGTCCTCGATGATGCGGTTCGCGAGCTGGATGATCGGGCCGGACTCCTCGTTGACATCATCCTCCTTGAGTTCGCCCTCGCCGCCGCCCTCGCCGTACTCGGCGCCGATCTGCATGACGACGTCGTCGAAGCCGGCGGCCTTTTCCGGACCCTTGGCAAACTTGTCGCGGATGTCCTTTTCCCGCGCGAGCAGCCGGATCACCGGCTTGCCCGTCATCTCCTGAATCTTGGTCGGGAGCGTGACCTCGAACGGATTGGCGAACGCCACCAGCAGCATCTCGCCGACCTGCCCGACCGGGAGCACGAGATTCTCCTGGCAGAACTCCTGCGGAATCCGCTCGAAGGTCTGCGGGCTCACGCGGTAGTGGGCGACGTTGAAGGGCGAAAGATTCAGAGCCCGCGCCTTGGCGACGAGACACTGGAACGCGCTGATCTTGAAATCCTCCTGCAGCAGCTTGTCGAGGGCGTCACCGCTGAGGTCGTCCGGCCGGGCGATCAAGGCGGCGCGCTGCTCCGCATCGAGCCGCTTCATCTCGACGAGTTTCGAGACAATCTGGAGTTGGATCTTTCCGAGAGGCATGGCGCGTTATTTGGTCGCCGCCGCCGTGGCGGCCGCCGGATCCGGCGCGGCGGCGGCGTGTTTCTCGAGGTAATCGGCCACGGCCTCGAGGGTCGTGCCGAACCAGAGGATGGGTCCAGGGAGTTGTTTCTCCCAGAACAGCCGCACCGCAGGACTGAGATAGTAGGCAGTGGCCACGAAGTAGAACTCCTCCTCGTGATCGAAGGGCACCGACCAGGTCGCCCAGCACGCCCCGACATCGAGCGTCTTCTTCATGTCCTCCGGAACCTCATAGTCCCGCAGGTCCACCAGCCCGACGCCGTCACTCTCGACGATGTGGTGCAACACCTCGTCCTCCTTGATGACCTTCATGTCGTAGGAAAGAATCCCGAGGATCGTGCTCTGCCGCGGCTGATCCGTGGCGACGATCTCGATGAGCTTCTCGTTCGCCGTCTCGAGATCCTCGATCTTCACGAGGTTGCGCTCGACCAGGGTGGCGCCGAGCAGGCGGTTGGCCCGCATCAGGAGGGGACGGTGTTCCTTCGACATGGCTGGGGCGAAAAACTGGTTCAGGCCACCGCAGCGCGCGACGTTTTTTCGCTGCGCCGGAACTTCGCCACGCGTTTTAGCAATTCCTTCTTCAGCGGCTCGAGTCCGGTGCCGTCCAGGCACGAAATTTCATGCACATCGACGGTCTTGTACCGGCGCTGGAACTTCGCGAGCAGCGCGGCCGCCTCGGGCTTGTCCATCTTGTTGGCCACCACGAGACGCGGCTTCGTGAGCATCTTGCGATCGTAAAGCTCGAGCTCGTGCAACAGGTGCTTGTAATCGTCCCGCGGATCGCGCGCGTCGGTGCCTGCCATGTCGATCAGGAAGATCAGCAGGGCGCAGCGTTCGATGTGACGCAGGAACCGGTGCCCCAGCCCGCGATTCTCGTGCGCCCCTTCAATCAGCCCGGGCACGTCCGCCAGCAGCAAACGCGGGCCGGCGGGGTACTCGATCACGCCGATCTGGGGATGCAGCGTCGTGAACGGATACGCCGCGGTCTTCGGACGCGCCTTGGTGATCCGCTGGGTCAGTGACGACTTCCCGGCGTTGGGAAAGCCGACGAGCCCGACGTCCGCGATGCTCTTGAGCACGAGACGGTACGCCCCACCCTCGCCCGGCAGACCGTCATTGGCCCGCTTGGGGGCGCGATTGGTCGAGGTCTTGAAATGCGTGTTGCCGAAGCCGCCGTTGCCGCCCTTGCAGAGCACGATCCGCTGGCCGTCCTCGATGATCTCCGCGACGGGTTTGGCGGTCGCGAGATCGATCACGACCGTGCCGAGCGGCAGCTTCATGATGCAGGGCTGACCGTCCTTGCCGTGGCAGTCGGAACCCTGGCCGTGTTCGCCGCGTTCGCCCTTCCAGTGCGGCTGGAACTTGTAGTCGACCAGGTTGTTGGTGTTGACGTCGCCCAGCAGGACAACGTCACCCCCGCGGCCGCCATCGCCGCCGTTGGGTCCGCCCCAAGGCTCATACTTTTCCCGGCGGAAGCTGATGCAGCCGCGACCGCCGTCACCGGCCGCCAGCTTAACGGTACACTCGTCAACAAACATGGACGAGAGGATGCACAAGCCCGCGCGTTTGCCAAGGGGGGGCGGAAAAGGAAGCGCCGGCCGCAGGGAAAAGCGCCTGTTGCCCGGCGGTGTTTGCCATCGCCTCGGCGCGGTCGGTTGCTACCACAGTCCCACCCCATGAAACCCCTCCTGACCGTCATCCTCGGATTGCTCAGCGCTGGCCTGCTCACCGCGGCCACCGCCCCCGCCCGGAAGTTCGTCCCCCACCCCGCCACCGATTCGTTCTACATCGCCAACGTCACGTCGGTGCAGGACGTGGCCCGAATCTCCGAGTCGCTGAAGGAGGTCCAGAGCTTCAGCAAGATCGAGGCGCTCTCCCCGACGAGCGGTTATGCCGAAATCTCCTTCGACGCCCACGCGAACAGTTACGCCGAGGTCGCCCAGGCGATCATGAATGCCAGGAGTTCCACCGGCCGGCCGTTCGCCGTGTCGCTGAAAATTCGGATCAAGGACTACGCCGTGCCGGGCAACGCGCCGAAATTCGATGCGGTCTTTGCCGCGTCCAAGGCGACCGTCAGCGTCGAGACGGTCGATGCGAAGCGGGGTGACTTCATCATCCACTTCCTCCCGTTCGCGCGCGATCCGGCGAAGCCCAGCCCTCAAGGCTGGAACTGGGGCAACTTCTACCACCCGATCCAGGACGCACCCCCGAAGGGCCTCGGCCTGACGATCATCCGGCTGCACGAGGGCGTGACGCCCCCCGCGAGCTAAGCAGTAAACATTCCGTCGGCCTCTTTTCACGACGGCGGGTACGAACACCCTAGGGTGTAGGGCTGCCGCTCGTCGGCAGGCCAGGTGTTTCATTTCCGAAGCAGCCCGGCGGCGAGCGCCGGCCCTACATTCGCTCGGCCGCTCCGGCCGGTGAGGGCACCGGCCCTCCAGGGTACGGCGATCCGATTCAGGATCTTGGACTCTCGATTCTCAATTAGGGACGGCGCAAAGCGCCGTCCCTTTAGAGCGCGATCTTGATCCCCTTGCGCAGATAGGTCGGGACATCGAGGTCCTGACCTTCGAAGAGATTCCGGTCGGTCTTCTCGAAGTGGCCGCGATGCTCCACTTCGCCGAAACCGAATTCGTCCTGCGCCGCCTGGGACGCCGCCGTCGGAGTCCGGGCCTCGGCCGGTTTCGCAGCGGCCGCAGTCGTCTCCTCGTTGGGCCGCTTCGCCGGCGCCGCCGGGGCTTTCTCGCCGGGCGCAGGCTCCGCGAAGGGATTCTTCGATCGCGCCGCCGGCAGCGGTCGCCGGGCCGGATTCCCGCGGCCACCCATCTCGCTCGTGCCGATGATGCAGACTTCGACGCGACCGGGACGGTCCTCGTCGATCACGGCACCCATGATGATGTGCGACTCGCGGCCAAACTGCTCCGTGATCGCGGTCATCAAATCGTTCACCTTCGGCAGCGTCAGGTCGGCGCCGCCGAGGATGTTCACGAGCAGGCGATCCGCCTTCCGCGAAAACTCCGGCGTGTGCAGCAGCGGGCAGAGCTTCAGGCTCGCGATCGCGTCCGCCACCGCGTTCTCGCCGGCGCCTTCGCCGAGTCCGAACAAGGTCTTGCCGCCGCGCGACTGAAACGCCTGCCGTAGCGTCGCGAAGTCGAGGTTGATCAGGCCCGTCTTGAAAAGCATCGCCCAAATCGACTTCACGCCGCGGCCAATCCACTCGTCGGCGCGCGCAAAGGAATCGAGCACCGTCTCGTTCTCGGCCGATTCCTGCAGCAGCACATCATTCGGCAACGGGATGACTGCGTCACAGACCTGCCGCAGCGCGCGCAGGCCCTCCTCCGCCTGCTTCAAGCGCCGGCCGCCCTCGAAGCTGAAGGGCATCGTGACGAACGCGATGACGAGCGCGCCGCTCTCGGCGGCGATTTCCGCCACCACGGGTGAAGCACCACTGCCGGTTCCGCCGCCCATGCCGGTGACGAGGAACACCAGATCGCAGTCCTTCACGATCCGGGAAATCTTCTCGCGGTCCGCTTCCGCCGCCTCGCGGCCGAGGTCCGGATCGCCGCCGGCGCCGAGTCCGCGGGTCACGCCCATGCCGATGAGAACCTTGTCCTGCACCGGCGAACTCGAGAGCGCCTGGTGGTCGGTGTTGATGACCGCGAGCTGGAGTCGCTCGAGGTTCTCCATCTTCAGGCGGTCAACGGCGTTGGAGCCGGCCCCGCCGACGCCGACGAGTTTGATCGCGATGTTGCGATCGGTGAGGAGCGCGTGTTCGAGGGGAAGTTCGCTGGGATTCATGGCTCCTTCACTGATTCTGCACAAAGAAACGCTTCATCTGGCCAATCAGTCCGCCGGTGCGGCGGGCTGGCGCGGAGGATTTGTCGCCGCGGGCGGTGACACCGTAATAGAGCACGCCCATCGCGGTGTGATAGCCCGGGTCGCGCAGGTTTTCCGTCACCCACGCCGGCGCCTCGCCGAGGTGAGCCGGGACGCCGAACACGCGTCCGGCCGCCTCCGCGATGCCCGCGAGCCGGGCCGTGCCGCCCGTGAGGACGACACCTGCGGCACAGGTTTCAGGAGAAAACGTGGAGCCGAGCTTCTTCTTCACGACCTCGAGCAACTCGGTCGTGCGGGCCGCGGTGATTTGCTCAATCGCCTGCTGCGAGAACTGCCGGTCACCGATCGCGAAATTACCGTCGAGCCAGACCTTCTGCGCCTTGTCGCGCGTCAGAACGTTGGCGCGGCCGAACCGGACCTTCAGTTTCTCGGCCTGCCCGTCCGTGAGGCGCAACCCGATGCTGAGGTCGTTCGTGAGGTGCGAACCACCGACCGCGACGACGCCCGTCGTGTGGGGCGCACCGTCGCGATAAAGCACGTAGTCCGTCGTGCCCGCGCCGATGTCGAGCACCAGCACGCCGTGCTGGCGTTCCTCCGGGGTGGTAACCATGTGGCCCGACGCCAGACTCGCGAGGACGAGTTCGCGCACCTCGAGGTTGAAGCCGCGAATGACATGGATGTTGTCCGCCAGCCGCTGCTCCTGCGCGTGAACGTTCCAGTAACCGACCTCGAGCCGCTGCCCGACGAGGCCCTCGGGACTGCCCGGCACGAGCCGGCCGTCGACCCGAAACGGACGGCGGATGTTGTGCAGCCACACGCGTCCGGCCGGGAGCTGTTTGGCCTTCGCCAGATCGCAGACGGTGCGAATGTCGTTCGCCTCGATCATGTTGTCGGAGGCCTGCACCGCGGCGGATGCCTCGTTGTAGAACCCCTCGAGGTGACCGCCGGTCTGCGCGAGATACACCACATCGAGCCGCTCGTTCGCATCCCGCTCGGCCTGCTCGAGCGCGCTATGCGTACACTCGCCGGCGGCCCGGTAGTCGACGACCGAGCCCTTGATCACACCGCGGGACGAACACTCGCCGCGACCGATAATGGAAAGTTCGCGGCCGGTGTACTCGCCGACTAGGACGGTAATCTTCGAGGTGCCGATTTCGACGGCGCCGATGAAAGTGGGTTTGGAGCTCACAAGCTGAATTTGACGGAGGCGGAGGAGGGCGTGGCGCCGGCGGGTGCCGTCGGCGGGAGGGAAGTTTGCAGCATGACCGGGACCTCGCGTCCCAGGGTCAGATCGATTCGGGCCGGCCGTTCCGGCGCGTGCGCCATGGCCTCCCAGAGGAAGTCCAGCTTGGCCAGTTGGCGGAAGAAATCGCCGTGCGCCGAGAAGATCACCGTCACGCCATCCGCCGTCCGCACCTCGAGTTCCCGATCCGACGTGAGCCGGGCCAGCGAGATGACCCGCCAGGCATGCGGCGAAGTGCCGTCATCGAGCCTGGCATCCGCCTCCCGCGCGCGGGCCAGCAGTTCGCCCACGACGCCGAGTCCCTCGACGGGCGCCAGTTCACCGTTGCGCCGCGCAAGCTTGATGCCGTCGAGCCAGGGCAGGTTGTCCACCAACACCGGATCGTGTCCCTCGCCCGCAAACACCACGCCATCGCGGGCCACGAGCAGGGCCTGCCGGTTTCCCTTCCACTCCGCCATCAGTCGGGCAATCGGCAGACGCTCCGTCACACTGACGAGGAGCCGATCGGGAAAATGACGCGTGAGCGTCGCAGTCTGCACCTGGCCGTCGGCCAGCAACCGCGCGCGCAACTGCTCGAGATCGAGCTCCATCAACGAGGCATTGCGGGGCAGCGCGAGCCGGCGCCCGAGCCAGGCTCCGTTGAGTACCCCGTTGGTCTTCAGCTCCGGCGCCTTCACGGGCACCGCCTTGGCCGCCGCCGGCATCGTCCGCGAATTCTGACCTAGCGCCTTCGTGAGCGTCCATGCGCCCCAGGCCAGCGCCAAAACAATCAGCACGCCGGCCGCCGTGCGCAGGCCCGAGGTGAACAGACGCCGGCGTCCGCCCCGCGACATCGCCCGCGGCTTCACCGGCTGGGGAATGTCCCTCCAGCTCCGGGTGACGGGGGCGTTGGCGATTTCGGTGCTCACGAGCGATGGGCAGGCGCCGCCGCGTGAAAACGCCGCAACGCAGGCGAAACCATCTCCCGTACCAGTCCCGTGAATTCCATTCCCGCGCAGCGTGCGCTCATCGGCAGCAGACTGGTTTCTTTCATGCCGGGAAGCGTGTTGATTTCCAGCAAATAAAGCTCCGTTTCTCCTCCGAGCATGAAGTCGACGCGCGCGTAGTCGCGACAGCCGCACGCGGCGAAGGATTGCTCCGCTGCGCGCTGCACCCGCGCGGTCATTTCCGCCGACAACGGCGCCGGCGCGAGATACTCCGTCAGGCCCTTGGTGTACTTGCTCGCATAGTCGTACACGCCGGATTTCGGCCGCACTTCCACCACGCCGAGCGCCTGGCCATGCAAGACGCCCACCGCGAGCTCATGGCCAAAAATGCGCTTCTCGATCAGCCAGTTCCCTTGCTGAATTCCCGCGAGCGCCGCCCCGAGGCCCGGCCGCGAGCCGATCACACTCAGGCCGAGGCTGCTGCCCTGATCGTTCGGCTTCACGACGACCTGCTCGCCAAAACGCGCGACGACTTCATCCACCGTCGGTTTGTCCGCCGCGGCAAATGCCATGCCCGGGATCACCGCCTGTCCCGCGGCCTCGACCGTCGCCTTGGTGCGAGCCTTGTCCATCGTCAGCTCACTGCTGGCGGCATCGCAGCCCGCGTAGGTCACGCCCGCCGCCTCAAGCAGTCGCTGCATGCCGCCGTCTTCGCCGAAAGTGCCGTGCAGGGTCGAGAACACGACGTGCTTCGCCGGGTCGAGGCCCGTGGGTACCGCGTCCGCGTTGATCTCGAACAGTCGGGTCGGGAAGGAGGCCGCGAGCGCGCTGGCGCACGACCGCCCGGAGCCGAGCGAGACTTCGCGCTCACCCGATGTTCCCCCGGCGAAGACAGCAATGATGGGTGTCATGGGATTTTCGATTTTGGATTCTCGATTTTCGATTTCAGACCAGCGACCCGCAGCGGTGCGATTCATGCGGACGCGGCGAATGTGACGGTAGACGAGCGGCTGGGGACTGAAATCGAAAATCCCGAATCCAAAATCCAAAATTCACAACACGTCCTCCCAACGCTTCCCGTACAGCAGGACCTCGGGCATCAAATCCACGCCTTTCGCCTCCCGAACTCGCGCCCGTACCCGGCGGACGAGTTCCACGACATCCGCCCCGGAGGCGTGGCCGCGATTCACGATGAAGTTCGCATGCACGGGGGAAACCTCGGCGTCGCCCACCCGCGTTCCCTTGAGCCCGCTCTCATCGATCAGGCGGCCGGCGGAATTGCCCGGGGGATTCTTGAAGATGCAACCGGCACTCGGCTCGCGCGGCTGGGATTCGTGCCGCTTGCGCGCATAGGCATCCATCTGCCGCCGGACCGCCTCGACGTCCGCCTGCGCCGCCGGCCGCAGGCGAGCGGACAGCGCGATCGCGTCGTTCAATTCGGCACAATGCCGATAATCCACGTGCATCGCCGCCTTCGGCAGAGTCCGGACTTCCCCGGCCAGCGTGATGAGTTGCACCTCCTCGACGACGTCGAACATCCAGCCGCCCATCGCGCCGGCGTTCATCCGCAGCGCGCCGCCGACCGTCCCGGGTATACCCTCGAGGAACTCGAAGCCCACGAGGCCGGCCTTGGCCGCCAGGCCGCATAGATTCTTCAACCGCAGCCCCGCCCCGGCGCGAACGCTGCCATCGCCCTGCGGCCCGAAGCCCGCCCACGACTCGTGCGCGAGCGAAATCACCAGACCGTCGACGCCGCTATCCGGGACCACGAGGTTGGAGCCGCGGCCGAGCGGAAAGACCGCGACGCTCCGTGACGCCGCCGTGCGCATGAGAAACTGCAGATCGTCCAGCGACGCCGGCTCGGCGTAAATCCGGGCCGCCCCGCCCACCCGCAGCGTGGTCTTGCCGGCCAGCGGCTCCTCCCGCCGCAGCCGGGTGGACGCGGACACACCTGCTTGCAGCGCCGCCAGATGCTCGTCCCAGAAAACCCGCGCGCCCGCCGCGCCGCGACGGGCCAGCCACGCCTTGGCCCGTCGATCGACATCTCCGGCTCCAATGAAGGCAATCCAGTCACCCGCCCGATGATCCGCGTCGAGGACCCGGAAGAATTCCTCGTCGTTCGTCGCATGGTTCACCGCGAGCGACGGAGCCTGGCCACGCAGGTCGGCCGCGAGTTCCGCCGTCGTGCCGCCGGGCACGGGTGCTTCGCCAGCCGGATAGACATCGAGCAGGTAAACGCGATCCGCCGTCGACAGCGCGGCGGCAAACTCCGGCCGGAACTGGGCGGTACGACTGAAGCGGTGCGGTTGAAACACGGCGAGCAGCCTTCCACCGGCCGGCACCTGCGTCCGCAAACTGGCCAGGAGCGCCCGAATCTCCGCCGGGTGATGCGCGTAATCCTCAATCGCCGTCAGCTCCGCACCCGCCTCCAACACGGTCTGGCGCCGCCGCACGCCGGCATAATCCGCCAGCAGTTGCGGACCGAGCGGCGCGCCCGCGAGATGCGCCACCGCCAGCGCCGCCGTGGCATTCGAGGCGTTGAACTCGCCCTGCGCGTGCACTTGAGCCTCCGCCAGGGGAAACCGTCCGCCCAGTCGCAGCGTCATCCGCCCCGCCGTGTCCGCGATGCGTTCCGAGGGGTAGTCCCCGCCGGGACCAAACGTCAGCGTCTCTGCCGCGCGAGTCGACGCGCCTTCGCGCAATCGCGAGGAAGCGGCGCAGGTGGAGTTCAACAGCACCGCGCCCCGGGTGCGGGCCAGCAGCGCCGCAAACGTGGCCTCGAGGTCGGAAAATTGCCGGTAGTGGTCGGGATGATCCCAATCGAGATTCACCACCACGGTGAGTTGCGGCGTGAATTGTTCGATCGTCCCGTCGCTTTCGTCGATTTCCGCGACCACCCAGTCGTTGCTTCCGGGATGGGCGGGCGGAGTTCCGTCCGCCAGCAGACCACCGAGCACATAACCGCCGGGAAACTGCGCGCGGCGCATCGCGGTCACCAGCATCGCCGTCGTCGTGGTCTTGCCGTGCGATCCGCACACCGCGATCAGCTTTCGCCCGCGCGTAATCTCGGCCAGCAGTTCCCCGCGCCGCACCCGCGGCACGCCCGCCGCCTCGGCCGCCCGGCGGGCGGGATGGTTGGCCGCGATCGCCGTGGAGTGCACCAGAAGCTGGGCGTCGGCCGGAAATCCCGTCACCCGCACCCCGGCGCCGGCCAGCACCGCCGCCATCTCGGGCCCCAGGGCATCATCCTCGCCCGTGACCGTGAAACCCAGTCCAGCCAGGTAGATCGCCAGCGGACCGGCGCCCATGCCGCCGACGCCGGCAAAGTGCACGCGCTCGACGTCGAGTCCGAAGACGCGCGGCCGGGCGGGTGCGCTCATGCCCGTCCCCGCGGCTGCGGGGCGCTCGCCGGACGGGCGAATCGAGGTCTCGGATACACGGTGGGGCGCGAGGGTCCGGGGCCGGTGCGGCGGTACGCTCAGGCGCTCAGGGCGCGACGAGGGCGGCTGGCGCTCTCGTCACGGGCGATGCCCTCGAGGTCGGCCAGCATCAATTCCAGGGCATTGGCACGATCCATCCGGTGGAGATTGGAGCGCATCTTACGCAGCAGCCAGTCGTTGCCGAGCGCGCCGAGCACGACGGAATGAAGCGTCTCCATCTGCGCCTGGTCGACGACGAGCCCGCCGCCTTCGCGTTCGAAATATTCCGCATTCGCCCGCTGGTGATCATCCGCCGCCTCCGGGTACGGGACGAGCACCGCCGGCGTTTCGCAGCGTATCAGCTCCGCCAGCGTGCCGGCACCGGCCCGAGAAACCACCAGGTCCGCGGCCGAAAGCAGTTCGCCCATGCGATCGCTGAAGGCGATGAACTCCGTTCGGACGGTGCTGCCAGTCCTGCCCGGAAACTCCTCCACCCCGGCGCGGCCTTTGCCCAGGCCGGTGATGCAGCACACCTGGATGTTCTCGGCCGTAAAGGTCGGGAGGTGCCGGCGCGTCCAGTCATTGAGCGATGAGGCGCCCTGGCTGCCGCCGAGCACCACAAGCAGCCGCTGCTGGGAATCGAAGCCCAGCGCCGCCCGCGCCGCGGGGGCCGCGTTCCGTACAATCTCGCGGCGCACCGGCAGCCCGACGTGGCGCATCGCCGTCACCGACAAATTGGGCAGGCGGATTCCGGGCGGAAGGTAGACGCGATCCGCGAACCGCCCCAGCGTCCGAATCGCGCGGCCGGGCACGCGGTTCGATTCATGGAGCGCCGAAGGCACCCCGGTCAGCCGGCCCGCCAGCACGAGGGGCGCCGAAGTGAATCCGCCAAAACCGACCACGCCGTGCGGCCGCACCTGGCGCATGAGCCGCAGACAAAAAACGAGCGCCTGCAACTGCGAGCCGGCGAAGCGCAGGAGCGCCATGGGCGCCAGGCTGAAGCCGCTGCCCGGGATGCGGACAAAGCGGAGATGCGGATATTTTTCGCTGAGACGGGAATCCACCTGCTTGCGGCTGATCAGCACCATCGTCTCATGGCCCCGCGCATTCAGTCCCTCCGCCAGCGCGATGGCCGGCGAAAGATGCCCGCCGGTGCCGCCGCCCGAAATGAGAAACCGGCTCATGCGTAAACCTCCAGCATCGTGCGCGTCTCCTCGGAGAGCGCGGCCCGACCCCACGTTCGCTGCGTATTCCACACGACCCCGAGCAGCATGCCCATGAGCAGGAGGTTGGAGAGACCGGCGCTGATGAACGGCAGCGACATGCCCTTGGTCGGGAACACCCCGGTCACCACGCCGATGTTGACGATCGCCTGGAGCGAAATCAGCAGCACGCAGCCGCCCACGAGCAGGTAGTGGAAAAGATTCGGGGCCCGCCGCAGATGCACCAGCCCCGCGATGAACATGACGGTGAAAACCACGACCACGCCGAGCGTGAACCAGAGGCCAAGTTCCTCACCGATGACGGAGAAGATGAAATCCGTGTGGGCTTCCGGCAGGTAGTTGAGCTGCTGACGCCCCTGCCCCAGTCCCGCGCCATCGGTCCCGCCCGCCGCATAAGCCGCGAGCGCCTGGTAAAGTTGATACGTCTTGCCGCTCTTGTTCGCCTCGACGTCGAGGAAGGCGGTGAACCGCGCCAGGCGATTCGGAATCAGCATGACCGCCCCCGCGAAGACACCGATCAGGCCGACGCACGAAGGCACGATGTAACGCCAGCGGGCGCCGGCGAGAAAGAGGAGGATGAAGCCGACCGTCGCCATCAGCGCCGCCGTGCCCATGTCCGTCTCAAGCAACACCAGTCCGACGAAGCCCGCAATCAGCGAGAGCGGCCAGAGGAAGCCGCGCTTGAGTTCGCCGATCCGCGTTTGGTTGAGCGCGAGATAGTGGGCCAGGCAGAAGACGAGCCCGAGCTTGGCGAACTCGGAAACCTGCAACCGGGCCGCGCCGTAACCGAGCCAGCGGCGCGAACCGTTCACGCGGATGCCGATCTGCGGGACGAGCACGAGGGCCAGCAGCACGAGACAGATGCCGGCGATCCACCACGAATAGCGGCGGAGATAATCCAGATCGACGCGGCTGACGAAGTAACAGAGGCCGGCCGCCGCCACCACGCCGATCAACTGCTTGTTGAGATAGAAGTAGGCGTTCGCCCGCATCGAGGCGCTCGCGCTGAAGAGAATCGCGAGCCCGAGGAAGGTGAGGCTCAGCGCGCAGACCACCATGACGGTGGCGGGGTTCACGAACGACTTCCGGGGGAGCCGGGAGCTGGCGCGATCAGAAAGCATGGGGTGGGGCAAAAATTCAGGGCGACTTCGGCGCCGGCGCGATCGGACTGTCGTCGATCCGGATAATCGGGATCTGCGGCATGTTGGAGGCGGGCGCGGCCGCAGGTTCGGGCTCGGTCGGGATAATCGACTTCGGCGCGCTGACGGCGGGCGCCGACTTGCCCGCCGACCGGGAGGCGGATTTGCCCGACTTGTTCGTCGGCTGCCAGCCGGGGATCGTCAGCTCCATGCCAGCCCGGATTTTCTGCGGATCCGAGATGTTGTTCGCGACGGCGATGTCACCCTGGCGAACACCATACTGCTGCGCGATCATGCTCAGCGACTCACCGGGCCGCACGACGTGCTTCACGCTTTCGCCCGACTTCACGGCCGCCGTGTCCGCGGGGCGTGGCGCCGCGGGAGCGGGTGAACTCGCTTCCGCCGCCAGGCCCACGCTGCCGGGGGTCGTGGCCTTGCCGGGAATCAGCAGCTTCTGTCCGGGGTGGAGAACCGCGTTGGTCTTGAGATTGTTGGCGGCCGCGATCTGCGCGGTGGTCTGCTTGAATTTCTTGCTCAGCGACCAGAGGTTGTCGCCGTTCTGCACCGTGTAGGTCGTCGCCGGCGTCACGTCCGTCACCGGCGCGGGCGCGAGCGTCGTCGCGGCGGGCGTGCCGGGCCGGGTCGGGTTGAACCGGACGCCACCGCCGGTGGCGGCGAGGGCCGGCGCGTCGGGGTTGAAGTTCGACGGGACCGTCAGCGGCGAGGTCTCGGGCACCGAGATGCCGGTCGGTGACAGCGGCACGGATACGCTCGGGGGCGGTTCGGACGAAATTGTATCGGACGGTGCCGGGATGGTCTTGCTCGTCGAGCTGCAGCCGGGATTGGCGAAAATGAGAATCAGCGCGAACAGGTGGATGCCAACAACGACACCGAAAATCTTCAGGATCTTCATGGGAGGGAGGGAATAGTCAGGAGAGAATCAGGTTGGGGAAAAGGTTACCCCATCTTGGGGGCGGAAGCAGTGAGATTCTGCACCCGTTGCTCGAATTGATCGCCACGATCCTCATAGCTGCGGAACATGTCGAAACTGGCGAAGCCGGGGCTGAGCAGCACGTGGTCGCCCGGGGTCGCGACCTCCGCGGCGCGCCGCACCGCGTCGGCGAGCGATGCGCAGTTCGTATGGCCGACCCGGAACGTGGCACAATGAAACGCCAGCTCCGTCCCGGTTTCCCCGATCAGCGCCGCATGCTTCACCCGCGGCGCGATCCGGTGCACGAAGCCCGCGAGGTCGCCGCCCTTGGACTTGCCCCCCGCAATCAGCACGACGGGCTCCGCGAAGCCCGCCAGCGCCGCCTCCACCGCGTGGAAGTTGGTCGCCTTGGAGTCGTTCCAATAAGTGACGCCCTCGTGCGTCGCCACCCGGGCCAGCCGGTGGCGGCCGAGGCGGAAGGTTCGCGCCGCGGCGACCAGCGTCTCGGACGGAAAGCCCTGCGCCTGCCACCAGGCGGCCGCCAGCAGGTAGTTCTCCCGCTGCGGGTACCCGGCGAAAATCGTCCCCACGAGCCGGTCATCCGCCGGCTGGAACTCGGTGGGCACCACGACCATCCCCGTCAGCGGACGCTCGAAGAGTCGCGCAAAACGCTCCACCGAGCTGCCGAGGAAAACGGCCCGATCCGCAGTCCGGGTGACGAGATTCCACTTGGCGCTGAAGTAGCTCTCGAGTCCGGGATGCCGCTCGAGATGGTCCTCGGCGAAATTGGTCCAGAGCGTCGCGTCCGCGCGGAAATGCCGCAGCGTCTCGGACTGGAAGGAGCTCACCTCGCACACGGCGATCATGTCCTTCGCCCCACCCCGCTGGGTGGCGGCCAGTTGGGAAAACGGCCGGCCGATGTTGCCGGTCGCCTGGGCGCTGCGGCCGACGGCGCCGAGGGCATGGGTGAGAAATTCCGTCAGGGTGGTCTTGCCGTTCGTACCCGTGATCGCGACCACGCGGCCGCGCCAGAACAGCGACGCGAAATCGAGTTCGCCGAGGCATTCGAGTCCCGCCGCCCGCGCCTGCCCCAGCCACGGATGATCGGGTGCAAAGCCCGGCGAGAAGACCACGAGCCGGTGCTCCGCCGCGGCCGCCGGGGTGAAGGCCAGTTCGCGAGCATCGTAAATTCGCGTCTCGATCCCGAAGGTCGCCAGCAGCGACCGCACGCCCTGCCCGCTCACGCCGCCGCCGAAAACGGCCACCGGCCGCTCCAGTTGCGGGGCGAGGAATTCAGCCGTGGTGGGAAGCGGGGCGTTCATGTCAGCGCAGCTTCAGCGTCGCCAGGCCGGCGAGCGCGCACCCCAGCGAGAGCACCCAAAAGCGCAGGACGACCTTCGTCTCGGGCCAGCCCTTCTTCTGAAAGTGATGATGAATCGGCGACATCAGGAAGATGCGCCGGCCGACCCCGAACCGCCAGCGGGTGAACTTGAACCAGCTCACCTGCAGCACGACCGAGAGCATTTCCATCACGAACACTCCGCCGACGATCACCAGCGTGAAGGGCTGGTGAATCATGAACGCCATGACCCCGATGAGCCCGCCGAGCGCGAGCGAGCCGGTGTCGCCCATGAAGACTTCCGCGGGATGCGAGTTGAACCAGAGAAACGCCATGCAGCCGCCAATCAGCGCGCCGCAGATCACCGTGAGTTCACTCGTGCCCGGCACGTGACTGATCAGCAGGTACTCCGAGAGAAAAACGTGGTCCGCCACATACGCCATGATCGCAAACACGAGTGCGACCGTGATCGTGCAGCCGACCGCCAGCCCATCGAGGCCATCGGTCAGGTTGATCGCGTTGCTGAAGCCGACGACCCAGAGGTAGATCAGAATCAGCAGCAGCCACCACGGCATGTAGGAAACCACCGCGTGCTTCACGAAGGGCACCCAGAGTTCGCGGACCTTGCCCGCGCTCATCGGATGCCAGAGCAGCAAGGCCAGCGCGATCAACGTGGCGCCGGATTGCCAGGCCAGTTTCTCCGTCGAAGAGATTCCGTCGCGATTCTTGTGCACGACTTTCAGGTAGTCGTCCCGGAAGCCGGGAATCGTCAGCGCCGCATACACAAAGAGACTCACGATCACCCAGATGTTCGGCGTCGCCCAGAGGACCGAGCTCACGAACACCGAGACAAAGATGATCAAACCGCCCATCGTCGGCGTGTGTTTCTTGTCGAAGTAGGTGGCGCCGAGCGCACCCGTGCGATCGTCGATGTAGCCGTGGCCGAACTTCAGTTCGCGAAACCTCCGGATCATCATCGGCCCGATGCTGAAGCCAATCAGCAGCGCCGTCAGGACCGCGAGCACGGTGCGCACGGTGCGAAACTCGAACAGCCGCAGCGGTCCGAAATATTCCGAATAGTTGGCCAGGTAACTGAGCATGGCGTCAGGCGTGCGCGCCGGCCGGCGCCCCAATCACTTTTTCCAGCTGATACCGGCGGCTGCCCTTCACGAACACCGCACCGCGCCACTCCGCCACGGCGGCGACCGCGGGCTCAAGCGAGGAAAGGATCTGCAACTGCGACGAGTAATTTCCCTGATCGAGCACTCCCGCGCACACTTCGGGCGCGTGCGGTCCAATCACAACCAAACGGTCGTTCGACTGCAGCCGCACCGCCCGCCCCAGGGCGCGATGCTGCGCCGCCGCCTCGGCCCCGAGTTCCTCCATCCCGCCGAGCACATAGAGCCGGGGCTCCTCCGCCGGTGCGATGGCCGTGAACGCCTCCAACGCGTCCAGCATCGAGGCCGGATTCGCGTTGTAACAGTCGAGATAGAGCAACCGTCCGTCATCGCGCCGGATTTCTCCGCGCCACGCGGCCGGCTGCCAGGTCGCGAGTCGCGTCTGGATCGACTCGCGCTGCACGCCGAGCCACAGCGCCGCGCAAATTGCGAGGACCGCATTCTGCGCCATGCCTTCGCTGACCCGGCGCAGCGTGAATGTCAGCGGCGGCGGCGGACCGTAGGCGAGCGCGATCGCCGTGGTGTCATCGCGATGCGTGATGGTGAAAAACACCTTGTCCTTCGGCGGCTCGGTCGGGCGGATGACATCCGCGCGTTCCACCACCATCGAGCGGACCTGCAGATCCCGGAACGGGGCAAAGTTCGCCGTCGCCCGCCCAAAAATCGCGAGGCCGCTCGCCCGCGTTGCCGCCGGCAGCATGGCCTTTTCCCGCGCCACGCCGTCGAGTCCGCCCAGTGCCTCCGTGTGCGCGGCCGCCACCAAAGTGATCAGCGAAACGTCCGGCTCGATCATGTCGGCCAGCGGCTTCATCTCCCCGGGCCCGCTGATGCCCGCCTCAATCACTGCGAACGAATGCCGATCCGGATCGAGCCGCGTCAGCGTCAGCGGCACCCCGAGTTGATTGTTCAGGTTGCCCGCCGTTGCGAGCACGCCACCCGTCGCGCCACCAAGCAGCAGCGCCACGAGATCCTTCGTCGAGGTCTTGCCCGCGCTGCCGGAAATGCCGACCACCGGGCCGCGAAACGCCCGCCGATGCTCCCGCGCGATCGCCTGGAACGCGGCCAGCGGATCGGCGACGACAAGTTGCGGCAGCGTCACCGTCGGATTCGGCTGCGCCACCAGCGCCCCGATCGCCCCCGCCGCCTCGGCCGCCCCGAGAAAGTCGTGGCCGTCGCGCTGGCTCGTCTTGATCGCGACGAAGACTTCCCCCGGCCGGATCTGCCGGCTGTCGACGCAGAACCCGCCCACGGTCGACGCGGGCGCCTTGGTCCAATGACCTCCTGTCCAGCGGGCGAGTTGAGCGGGGTCGAAAGCGGGCATGCCAGTCTAGGCCTTGAGGGATTTGATCCCGATCAGCTCACGCGCCGTCTGGCGGTCGTCGAACGGGAACACCGTGTCCGCAAACTCCTGGTAACTTTCGTGACCCTTGCCGGCGATCAGCAGGCAGTCGCCCGGCTTCGCCATGTCGAGCGCGAGGCTGATCGCGCGGCGGCGGTCGTCGACCCACGCGATCTTTTCCGGCGCGGTCATGCCGGCCTGCATGTCCTCGAAAATCCGCGTCACGGCCTCGGTGCGAGGATTGTCCGCCGTGGCAAAGGCAAAGTCCGCGTACTCCTGCACCGCGCGGGTCATGAGCGGACGCTTCGTGCGATCGCGGTTGCCGCCGCAGCCGAAAACCACAATCAGCCGGCCCGGTGTGATCGTGCGGAGCATGCCGAGCGCGTTGCGCAGCGCGTCGTCGGTATGCGCGTAGTCGACGAGCACATTGAACGGCTGTCCTTCCTCGATGCGTTCCATCCGGCCGGGGACGCCCCGGAATCCGCGCAGGCGGCCGAGCAGCGTGGCGGGATCGTGGCCGAGTCCCCAGGCCGCGGCGATCGCAGCAAGCAGGTTGCTCACATTGTACCGACCGATGAGCGGTGAATCGACATCGACCGTGCCACCCGGCCAGACGAGCCGGAAGGTCGTGTTCTTGAACTGGAGCGACACCTGCTCGGCCCGGACATCGGCGCCGGGTTGCTCACCGAAGGTCACGACGCGCGCGTCGGGCCGCGCTTCGCGGATGAACGTGACCAGTTTCTGGCCGTAAGGGTCATCCAGATTCACGACCGAAACACGGGGAGCCGCGCCGGTCTCGCCGGTGAAAAGCCGGGTCTTCACACCGAAATAGGCCTCGAGCGTCTGGTGGTAATCGAGGTGATCGCGCGTGAGGTTGGTGAAAATCGCCGCGCCGAACTGCAGCCCGGCGACGCGCTGTTGATCGATGCCGTGCGAACTGACTTCCATCACCGCGGTGCGGCAGCCGGCGTCGCGCATCTGGCCCAGCATCCCGAAAATGTCGTGCGCCTCCGGCGTGGTCCGGAACGAGGGCATCGTTCGCGCGCCGAGATCGTAGCTGATGGTGCCGATCAAACCCACGGGTTCGTTCCCGTTGATCAGGTGCTTCAACAAGTACGTGACCGTCGTCTTGCCGTTCGTGCCCGTCACCCCGGCGACCGTGAGATCGCGATCCGGGAACCGGTGGAAACGCTGCGCGATGCGCGCGAGCGCCGCCCGGGGATCCGCGACCTGGATGAAGGTGACCTTCGCCGGCGGATGCGCCGGGAGCTTCGTCGTAACAATCGCCACCGCCCCGCGGCTCATGGCCTCGTCAATGTAGGAAGCACCGTCCGCCCGCAGCCCAGGCAACGCGAAAAACAGGGAGCCCGGGACGACCCGGCGGCTGTCGATGACGAGCCCGGTGATGGGCAGGTCCAGCGTGCCCTTCACCGCGATGACGTCGTCGTCGTGGAAGTAGTCGGAAAGTTTGGGGCCCATTTTGAAGACGCGGTTGACGGAGCGGGAGGTGCGTCCGATGCGGCGCGTCGGACGCGGCGCAAAGACGGGAAGAAAAAGAGACAGGGCGGATTCCGCGATCACCGGCGGCCTCCTTCCCGGGAAGCCAGGACGTTGGTCCGCAATCCGGCGCGGTTGGGCTTGATGTCGAGGATCGGAATGAGCTGCTCGCCAATGCGTTTGAACGACGGCGCGGCAACAGTCCGGCCGTACGCCATGCCGCCGGGCGCGCGAGCGTCAGCATCATCCACGATTACGGAAATCGCAACCTGCGGCCGGGTCGCGGGGAAAAAGCCCACGAACGACGCGACGTGGTGGCGGGAGTCGTACTTGCCATCGATGATCTTGATCGTCGTGCCGGTCTTGCCCGCGACGTCGAAACCGTCGATGGACGCCTCGGGGGCCGTGCCCTGCTTCGACGCGACACCCATCAGCATCGCCGCCATCGTCTGCGCAGTTCGCTCGGAGACGACGCGCCCGCCGATCGGCACGCCATCGCGGCGCAGGAAAACCGTCTCGCCCGCCGCGTCGCGAATCCGTTCCACGATCTGCGGACGCCAGAGAATGCCACCGCTCGCGATCACGCCCATCGCCTGGTGCATCTGCAGCGCCGTCGCCGCGATCGTGTGGCCCATCGGGATGCGGGTGATGTCGATCGGATTCCACTTCTCGGGCCGCAGCAGGATTCCACCCACCTCGCCGCCGACCGGAAAGCCCAGCTGATCACCAAAGCCAAACGAGCGCGCGTACTGATAGAGACGGGCCTCGCCGAGCAGCATGCCGAGACGGGCCGCACCGCGGTTGCTCGAGTGGGCGATGATTTCCGCCACGGACAGCTCGTCCTTCTCGAAGCGATGATCCTCACCCGGCAGTTTCAGCGTGCGACCCTTGTAGTCCACGCGCTCCGCGGTGCAGTTGAAACGCGTGTTGGGCGTCACCAGCCCGTCTTCGATCGCGCCCGCCGCGGCCACGATCTTGAACACCGAGCCCGGCTCGTAGATGTCCGCCACCGCGATGTTCTTCATCCGCGCCTGCTCCTCCTTCGGCACCTTGGAATACTCGTTCAGGTTGAACGACGGATAGTTCCCGAGCCCGAGGATGAACCCGGTCCGCGGATCGCTCACGATGATCGTGGCCTTCTTTGGCTGATACTTCTCCGCGATCCACGCGAGTTCCTGCTCCACGATGTCCTGCACCGTGGACTCGATTGAAAGGCTCACACTGAATCCGTCGGTCCGCGGCACCTCGCGGGTCCGGAACTGGGCGAGTTCGCGGTTGCGTCCATCGCGCTCCCCCACCCGCCAGCCCTGCTGCCCGCGCAGATAAAAGTCGGCGAAGAACTCCATCCCCGCCATCGGCCGCTGCTCGCGGTCCACGTAGCCCACGATGTGCGCCGCGAGCTGGTTGTTCGGATACGCGCGGCGGTAAACCCGATCGGCCGTGAGGCACTTCATCTCCAGCTTTTCGATCTGGGCGTAGAGCTCCTCGGAAACATCCTCCCGCAGTTTGGTCCACCGGATCATCCGGCGACCGCGTTCGTCCTTCGTGGGTTCGACTTCAACCTCATCCGCCTCCTCGGTCGTGGCGACCGGCGACGCCGGGATTGCCGGCGCGGCCTCGGCCGCGGCGGCTTTCGGACCGAAATTGAACACCAAGCCCGCCGGCGCGGAGGAATCCGATCCCGTCGCCGGGACCGGGGCCGCCGGCTCGCGGTACTTGGTGGTAAAACGTTGGCGCACCTCCGACTCCGGCGCCCCGAGCATCGCGGCGAGGCGGGCAATCTTGGCCTCGTCCTGCGGCCGGACCATCGTCGGGTCCACGCCGAGCACGATCATCGAACGGCTGGTGGCGAGGATCGCGCCGCGCCGATCCAGGATGTCACCGCGCCGCGCCGTCTCGATGATGAGCTGGTGCCGGGTCTTCGTGATCGTCCGCAGCCAGTTCTCGCGATCGACGACGTGCAGCCAGACCAGCCGCGCGCCCAACGCCCCGAAACAGGCGAGGAAGCCGGTGGCGAGGAGGACGATCCGGTAGGTCGAGGCGAAGCCCTTGGACATTGCGATCAGCGCGGCAGCGGGATGGTGACGGCGATGGGAGCCCGCGCGTCGGTGAAGAGCTCGCGGTTGGCGCGGGCCATGAGGCGCTGCACCGGATCTCCCGCCACATGCAGGACCTGGCCGTCACTCTTCGGCACCAGGCCCAGCTGGAAATTTGCATTCAGGCGCCGGAGCGCGTCCGGACTCTGCGCGCTCTCGACCGCCGTCTTTGTCTCCATGATCTGGCGCTCGACCTCGCGGATGCGGGCGGACAGCACGCGGTTGTTGTTCGCGGTGATGGAAATCTGGTGACGGATCCAGACGAGGCCGACGCCGACGGAGCCGCCGGCCGAGATGGCGACGAGCAGGCACACCAGCAGCTGGTTCACGAACGCATGGGAATTGGACTTCATCAGCGGGGCAGACGGGGCGTCGCGAGCTTGCGCACGGCGCGCAGCTTCGCGGAACGACTCCGGGGGTTGGTGGAAATTTCGTCCTCGGCCGGCGTGACCGGCTTGTTCGTCAGCGGCTCGGCGTACGTCGTCCGCAGATCCTGCGGCGTGTGATCGTCGGCGCCCGCCGGCTGGCCGCAGAGCTGGCGGAAATACTTCTTCACCGGCCGGTCCTCGAGGGAGTGAAAGCTGATCACCGCCAGCACGCCGCCCGCAGTGAGCCGTTCGAAGGCCGCCGGCAGCGCGCGCTCGATCGCACCGATCTCGTCGTTCACCGCGATCCGGATACCCTGGAACGAACGCGTCGCCGGATGAATCCGCGACATGGCCCGGTCCCGTGCGGGAATCGCTTCGGCGACGACGGCGGCGAGCGATGTCGTCCGCGCAAGAGCACCCGTGCCACGGGCGGCTACGATTGCGCGGACGACTCGCCTCCAGTTCTCCTCCTCGCCAAAAGTACGGATGGCCCGCACCAGCATTTCCTCCGTGGCCGTTTCCAGCCACCGGCTCGCCGGCACCCCGCTGCGGGGATCCATGCGCATGTCAGCCGGCGCGTCGTGCCGGAAGGAAAAGCCCCGCTCGGTCTCGTCGAGTTGAAATGACGACACGCCGAGGTCGAACAGGATGCCGTCGAAATCGGCCAGCGGCAGTGACGCGAGCTGCCCGAAGTCGCGATCGACCAGCGCAAATTGTCCGGGAAACTCCTCGCGCAGGTGCGCCGCGCGCGGCTCGGCCGCCGGATCGCGATCAAGCGCGACGACGTTGACCGCCGGCGCCGAATCCAAAAGCGCGCGGGTGTGTCCACCGCCGCCAAACGTGCAGTCGAGATAACGACCGGCGGGTTTGGGCGCGATCAGGTCGAGGACCTCGCGCAGCAACACGGGTTGGTGACCGGGCGACATCGGCGGGGCGATCCGATCATCGAGCGCCGTGACCATCGGACGCTCCCTTCGGTTTTCCGGACTTCGATTTGGCGACCAGCCGCAGCACCAGGGCGCTGCGGACGCGCGGCGTCACCGACGTCGCGGGAAAAGTCATGGCGCGGTCGTCAGACGTGATCCACGCGGGAAACGCGCGGCGCGACGTCTGCGAGGCCGTGACGGCGGATTTCCGGAGGCGCACCGCCGGAGCCAGCGTCTTTGTCTTCACCACGCGGCGCATGCTCAGATGTCGAGGCGACGCATGAGATCGCCAAAGTTTTCGCCGGCCGTGCGGGCCTCTTCCTGCTCCCAGCGCGCCGGATTGTAGATGTTGAACTTCGTGAGCGAACCCACGAGGACCGCGTCCTTCGCCACGCCAGCGTGCTTCCACAGCTCGGGCGTGAGGCCGATGCGGCCGGACTTGTCGAATGAGAAGGTCTGCGTCTGCGAGAAGAACCGCGCCGTAAACGCCTGGGCGGCGGCGTCACTCAGCTTCATCGCCGAGATTTTTTCGTGGAGCTTCTCCACCTCGGACGGCGGCAAAATCGAGATGTAACCGTCGGGGTGCGGCGTGGCCAGGAAGGTGTCCGCTTCCGCGTGCGCAGAGCGCCAGGATGACGGGATCGTGAGGCGACCCTTGTCATCGAGCGTGTGCCTGAAAAGGCCGGTGTAGAAACCTTTGCCTGCCTGAGCCATGTGGGTAACGGGGCCAGAGTGCCCCAACGTGCCCCACTTTAACCCACTTTCTCCCACAACCGTCAAGACCGGACCTGTAAAAACGTCGCCGAAAATGCCTGAAATTCCGGTCGCGCGTCGACTGCCAGCCAACCCAGCCAAATGAGGGCACAAATCACTACGGCCTGGCCTTCCCGAAGCCTCCACGTCCCTCTGCCTATGGGGTCAGGGCGCTACATGTTAATTTTCTCGGGATTCAGATGCGCGTGAGGGCGGCACATCCGATAATAATTAACTTGTAGCGCCCTGACCCCGTAGGGATTGGACGCGAGTGATCTTCGTGCTGCTCCTGGTGCTCGCGCTGATTTGCTCCGCCATGGCGGGCTATGGCCTCGCCGCGAGCAAGACCCGGAACTGGCTCCACATTCTCTGCTTTGCCGGGAGCCTGCTGCTTTCGAT